>NZ_JBFAWW010000059.1:0-26760 GCF_040680495.1 Streptomyces sp. NPDC052036
CGGATACACGTTCCGCTCGCGGAAAGTCCGGTCGAAGACGGGGAGCTACTTCTTCGGCTTCAACCCGGCGATCAGCGACGAGGCGGCCAAGCGCATCCGGGCGCAGATCCGCCGATGGCGGCTGCACCAGCGCAGTGGATCGTCCCTGGCAGACCTCGCACGGGAGATCAATCCCATCGTGCGGGGATGGATCAACTACTACGGCCGGTTCTATCCGTCGGCGTTGGTCCCGAGCCTGAAGGGCATCGATCAGTACCTGATGCGATGGGCCACGCAGAAGTACAAGCGGCTCCGGCGTCGCCGGAGCCGGGCGTGGCAGGGCTTGGAGAGGACAGCCAAGCTCTACCCGGGGCTCTTCGCCCACTGGCGAATCCTCCGGCCTCGAACGACCGGGTGATGGGAGCCGTGTGAATCGAGAGGTTCACGCACGGTTCTGAGAGAGCCGGGAGGTGAGATCCCTCCCGGCTACTCGCTAGGCATAGGATCGGTGATTCGGTGGGAGTGGTGGCCTGTCGCGTCGTCGTTCCCTGGGAGGTCGCGGATGCCGTCGGTTGTCGGACTGCTGGAACAGCGCGAGCCGGCCGCTCGCCGGCGAGCCGACGGGCTGCGTGGGGAGGCCGACCGCATCCAGGCCGAGTTGGCCGCGGCCGAGTTGGAATGGCAGGAGTGGGCGATCGCCCGCAGGCGGATGCTGACGCGCAGTCGGCGCCCCGACATGCGGTGAGGCCGAAGTCGCAGGTGCCGGTGTGGCGTGAGGCGCTGGCCTGGTCGGTGCTGTCGGTGGATTACCAGCGCATCCTGCAGGCGCTCGCGGACCGGGTCCGGCTCCATCAAGTGCCGCTGATTCTGCCAGGAGATGGCCGCCGTGGTCGGCATGGACGTGGTGCCGGCACGGGTGGAGGCGTTGCGGTCGAAGGCGAAACGCCTGGTGGCGCGCGGCTGGGTGGCCGAGTCGGCGCCTGGCCGGTTCACGCTCGCTTTGGGCGTGGCCGGGCCGGGCGGCGGGTCATGAGCAGGGTTATCGACCAGTAGATCATCGCTTCGGCGCTGGTGGTGCGGCGCTCGAAGTCGCGGGCCAGGTGCCACCGGGACTCCCCGACTGGTGCTCCCGGATCGGGCACGCAGGGGGCACGTATGACTCTCTGCCTTGCTCAGAGAGCTGTGCCGCTGCCCGGTCCGTTGACGCGTCGCACGGCCCTCAGGGGTTTGTAGGAAATGATCTCACGATGCATCACTCAAGATCACGATACAGCAACGCCACTTCCATGGAAGGTCCACAATCGCCACACTCTTCATACTTTCCCTCGATGTTTGGCCGCAGAGGAGTCAAGTGGCAATCCGTAAGAGCGTGGAGGAGACCCTGGTCGTCGCTGGAGAGCGTGACGAGTGGCTCACCCGCTGCGCCAAGGGCCTCATAGCCGCCGGATTCAAGGACGTGCAGACGAGTACGGTCCTCGGGCAGGTGGCTGGCGCTTACAAGAAGTTTCCGACCAACGGCGAGTTGACGATTACCGTCGTGCCGAGTGCGCAGTCAGGTCACACTCAACTGACGCTCCGCTCGACTGCGGCAGTTGACAACCTCTATGCCTTGTTCGCCAGCCCGAACAAGAAGATCCTCGCGACGGCCAAGGCCAGCTTCGGATGAGCGCGGCACCGTTTGAACAGTCCCCGACCAAGCTCTGCTCCGCTTGTGGAACTCTCACGCAGACGGTCAAGACCTTCTGCCCGGAGTGCGGCACCGCCTATGGCGAGCCAAGCGGAGGTGGGTCGGCGAGCTTTGTCTGGGGCGCCTTTGCTTGCGCAGCGGTATCTCTGCTCTTCTTCCCCATCGTTCTTGGGCCCCTCGCGATCGTGCTGTCAGCTCTCGCGATGAAGCGGAAGGAGCCGCACGCCGCCCTGGCCATGGGCCTTTCGGTTGCAGGCATGGTGCTCGGCTTCATCCTTGGCACCATGGCCTTCAGCGCTTGAGCCGCCCCCTAGACACAGCGGGTTTTCCTCCTCGCCCGCATGCACGCAACGCGCAGCCTGGCCGGTTTCACGCTCGCTTTGGGCGTGGCCGGGCCAGGCGGCGGGTCATGAGCAGGGTCATCGACCAGTAGATCATCGCTTCGGCGCTGGTGGTGCGGCGCTCGAAGTCGCGGGCCACGCGGCGGGTGCGCATCAAGTGGGCGAAGAACCGCTCGACGATCCACCGTTTGGGCAGCACCACGAAGCCTTTCTGGCCGTCGCTGCGTTTGATGATCGCCAGGACCAGCGCGAGTGCGGCCAGGCAGTACTCGACGAGGCTGCCGGTGTAGCCGCCGTCGGCCCAGATGAGGGCCAGCCGGTGGTGCACGTCGGCCAGCGTGTCGCAGCAGGACCTGGGCGGCGGTGCGGTCGCCGGTGTCCGCGGCGGTGACCATCATGCCCAGAAGCAGGCCGAGCGTGTCGACCACGCCGTGCCGCTCGCGCCCGTTGATCAGCTTGCCGCCGTCGAAGCCACGGCTGTCCGATCCGACGACGGCATCCGCCTTGACCGACTGCGAGTCGATCGCACCGGCCGTCGGCTCCGCGTCCCGACCAGCATCCTGCGGACCCTCGTGAGCAACCGGCTGCGGCCAGACGCGCCGTGCAGCGCGGACAGGCTGTTCTGCCACACCTACGGCCGCGGCCGGGACCAGCACCTGATGATCCCCGGCTGGCCCTACTCGTTCGTCGCCGCCCTCGGATCGGGCAGCACCTCCTGGTGCGTACCAGACGAGGCATACGGACGCATCACGGGCGAGGAGTGGGACCGCAGCACCCGCTACTCCTACGAGTCCTACTCGAACGCCGCAGGGTGGGCCGGCGCATAGGCCCAACAGCCCTAGTCGCACCGCAAGAAGCGACGTCTATGGGCAGGGGTTGCGGTCAGTGGTTTTCGGCTGTAAGGGCACCTTCTTCGTGTGCGGTCTCATGGGTCGATGCTCGTGGAGTTGCACGTCGCGGTTGGGTTGTAGCCGAACGAGTGATCATTGTCGGGGCCGAGGCAGCAGGACTCACGGCCGCGCGGTGGACCTCGTCGAGAATGGGACGCCGTTTCGCGCCGCTGCGGTCGCAATTGCCGAGGGTTCATGAGACGCCCCCGGCCCCGCTATGGTGGCCCCCGCCATTTGTGTGATCGTTGGCTCGGGGGTGGGGATGGACAGGGGAGAGAGGCGCCTCGCCGCTCTGGGGCACTACCAGGTGGCTGAGTTGTTGGGTGCCGGCGGGATGGGGGAGGTATATCTTGCCTACTCTCCGTCCGGACGGGCGGTGGCCGTGAAGGTCATCCGTGAGGACCTCGCTGCGAGACCGGGGTTCCGCGAGAGATTCGCCCGTGAGGTCCAGGCGGCCCGGCAAGTCAGTGGCGCGTTCACCGCGCCGGTACTGGACGCGGACACAACCGGTGATGTCCCGTGGATGGCCACGCAGTACGTCGCCGGTCCCTCTCTGGACAACGCGGTGAAAGAGCGAGGACCGCTACCCGCCGACGAGGTCTGGCAACTGGCGTCCGGGCTCTGCGAGGCGCTGCGGGACATCCATCGAGTCGGCTTGGTGCACCGGGACTTCAAGCCGGGCAATATTCTGCTGGCCGAGGACGGGCCCAGGGTCATCGACTTCGGAATCTCCCGGATCGTGGACGGGACTGCTCTGACACAGAGCGGCGAGATGATGGGGACCCCGCTGTTCATGGCGCCCGAACAGTTCCGGGATCCTCGTGCAGCAGGGCCGTCCGCCGACATCTTCGCGCTGGGTTCGGTGCTGGTCTACGCGGCGACCGGGCACGGTCCGTTCGACGCCGACACCCCCTATGCGATCGCCTGGAACGCGGTCCACGAGGAACCGAACCTCTCCGGGCTGCCGGAGTCACTCCGTCCGGTCGTGGAACCGTGCCTGCGCAAAGAGCCCTCCGCACGGCCCGATCCGGAAGCATTGCTGGCTCTGCTGTCGTCTCGGCGTGAGCGGCGCACCCAGCACGCGCTGGCCCGGGATGCAGCCCTCGCGCAGACACGTCGTAAACGCCTGCGCAGCGGCGCGTTGACGCTGTCGGCGACGGTATGCGCGACGCTGGTGGTCGGCGCATGGCTGTGGTGGCCCCAGTCCAAGGGCGGTGAGGCGGACGGAGCTCGGCCGTCCGCCGCCACCCCTCGAACGACCTCGACACCGGTCCACCTGCCGGGCTGGAAGCCTTGGACCACCCAGTTGGCGAACGGTCTGCCTGACGGCTCGCCCACCTGCCGCTACCAGTCCGCCGCGCTGTGGTGCACCGAAGGCGCCACTCTGGCGGCCCGTCTGGACCCGCGCACGGGGAAGGTGCTCTGGCGGCGGACCACGAACGACCACGGACTCCCCGCCCTCCTCGGCGTGACGCAGGAGGCTGTCGTGGTCGGCGAAAGTCTCAGCACCGAACAGACTGATTCGTACAGGGTCTGGACGTTCGATGCAAAGACCGGCAAACCCATGCGTGAACAGCAGATCGCCGACGCCGAGAGATGCGTCGTCGCCGTCGACACCCTGTTCTGCTCGCAGAACGGAGCAATCACCGCACGAGAGCCGGTGGGCATGGAACGCATGTGGACCGCTGATCCGGGCTGGGACTTGCTTTCCCCGGGCACCGGAGAATCCATCGACAGGGTCTACGTGGCGAAGCGTGACGCAAGCGGACGCCCCACGCAGGTCGGAGAGATCACGCAGGGCGACGGTACGCTCCTCTGGCTTCGTGATGTCCCTCAGGGAGCCGATGTCGTCACCGTCTCCGGGAATTACGTGTACGCCACGGGATCCTCGACCTCCGGCACGGAGGTGACCAGGCTGATCCGCATCGACCGCAGGACCGGTGCGGTGAAGTCTCTTGGGTTGGGGGCTCCCGAGGAGTTGCTTGGCGTGATGGAGGACGTTTTCTACACCCGTAGCGACACGGGTGTGGTCAGCGCCTATGACATCTCCGCGAGGAGACGAATGTGGTCCTCAACCACACTGCAGGACGAACTCTCCGCTCCGTCGGTCGACGGTGACCGCGTCCACTTCCTGTCCCAGGACGGAACGGTCATCGCTTTGGACCGGCGCACCGGCGGTGCCCTGTGGCAGAACCGGTCCCCGAAGGGGACTGCCCGTGCAAACGAGTTCATCGGACCCGTTCCGCGACTCGTCACCCTCGGCGACGTCATCATCGCTCCCGCACCCGACCTCCGGCTCCGTTCCTTCCTCGCTCCTGCGGCGAGTACGGCTTCGCCCACCGGCGCGACTGAATCGGGCCTGTAGGGGCAGCGACGAGCACTGGAGATCGACGGCACCCACGCGGATCACGTGAGCTGCCCTCGGCAGCTTGCCGCCGGTGGTTCGGGACGAAGAGGCCGCTGAGGCGGCTCCGGCAGGCCACTTCGGGGGCGGGGGCGACACCGAGGGGAGACGGAACCTGCGTTCTGAGCTCGCATTTCGCCAGACCGGCACGCCTGTTCCGATGTGGAGCAGATTCTCTCGAGAGGCGAGACGGAGTTCGTCCGCCGGACAGCTACTGCAGTGCGAACACCCCCGCCGTGGCCGCACCGAGAGAGGCTCCGGCCACTGTCTGAGCGACGGTGTGGTAGGTCAGGGCGACTCGGGACCAGCACACGGCGACAACCAGCGTGAAGGCCAGGAGCCACACGGGTGAGTGCACTACGAGCATTGAGGCGACCGCTGATGCCACAGCGGAGTCGACGCTGATCTTCCATACGGAGTTGACGGTGAGGAGCACTACCGTCATCAGCCACAGCGCGATCATCGCGGTCAAGACGCCGGTTGGGGCGTTGGCGAGGATCATCACAGTGGAGCCGACTCCGATGGAGGCCAGAATCACCGCGAAGATCCGAGGGCGCTGGCGGCGGTCGACGACATGTCGATCGCCCCAGGTCCCGCGCCTGCGTTCCCATTGGATGTAGGAGGCAGGAACGATCCCGGCACACAGGGTGGCGAACAGGCCCCACGCTGCACCGGACAGGCTGCGCGTCGTAGCGAAGCCAAGGCCGACCAGGCCGGCCAGGAGCACGTTGCGGGGCTGCAGGACATCCGTGATGGTGCTAGCGGTTCGCGTCATTTGGTTTTCTCCGTGTGGATGAAGAGCGGGATCGCAGGCGGGTTTGGGCACGTGGGGTCGCGGGCGTTCAGGAGAGAGCGAGGTTGCCGCTCGTTGCCCGACCCGGGACCTGGCTCAAGGGGCGCTGCTGGTCACGCTGGTGTCAAAGGCGGGCGGCTGGGTGAAGGCCTGTGAGACGTCTGCGAACCAGCGCAGTTCCTCGTCCAGGTCGCTGCCGCCCATCGGGGCAGGGCCTGTCGTCATGGACTCTGCCGGTCGGACGTGGCCGGAGGACCGGGCGGCCGGGGCTCTATGGAGCACTGAGGCCTCTGCGGCTGCGAGTTGCTCGCGGCTGGTTGCCGGAGAAGTCGTGCTCGCGCTGATCAGGGCCGGGCCAAGCTGCTGGATCAGCTCTTGACGTGCATCGCGGATTTAGATGACGAGTCGGTAGGTGCGGTAGTGCAGGCCGCCAGGACGCCAGGACGCCAGCGCGCCAGCTTTGGTCGGGGCGGGGGATCCAGGGCGATGACCGGGGCAGATCGGCGATCCTCCGCATCGTCAGCCCTGGCAGATAGGCGCCCTTCCCGCGGGATCCGCAACCACCTCCGCAAGCGCGGCATCCGAGCGGTGATCCTGGTCCCGTTGGACCAACAAGGTCACCGGCTGCGGCGGGGCAGCAGAGGCGGCAGGCCCCCAGCCTTCGATCGGGACGCTTACAAGCAACGCAACACCGTCGAGCGGTGCATCAATCGCCTGAAGCAGTGGCGCGGTATCGCCACCCGCTACGAGAAGACCGTAACCATCTCCCTCGCTGGCCTCCACATCGCAGGCATCTTCCTCTGGTCCGCTCGCTGGTCCAAACGAAACCGCCTAGTGCGGAGCGCTATGTCGCGGCATACGGGGTTGAGTTGAAGATGACCGGTGGTAACGATCTACGGTAATTGCGACCACGCGTTCGACACGCACGCAACACGAGGGCGGTCCAACCGCCCCGGGGGAAGCACGGACCCGCGCCGTCGAACGGGGCGCCGGAGTCCGCGCCCTGAGGTACACACGAACCTGCACATAAAACAGAAGAATCGTCACGCTTGCGACCGCCTTGTGCCTGACCGTAGACGCGGGCGCAGGCACGGCCGCCACGGCAGGCCCCCGCCCCGAAGAGTCAGCCGGACCCCGCGCTGCTGGAGATAGCGGCCAAGGTGGCGCAGTACGCCGGCTGCAGTTCCCAGCCTCTGCTGGAACGGCCCGCCTGCCTGAAGGAGTTCGCGCTCAAGTCCGCCAAGCTGGGTTCGGCGTGGGTGTCTTCCTCTACGTCACCCGTGACGCGATGAAGGACGAGGGCGCCTCCTTCAAGGGGCTGGAGACCGAGCTGACCGAACTGTACAAGCTCAAGCCCTATCTCCTGCTCGACCCGGACAAGGACACCGATCCGGAGAAGAAGCAGATCTTCGAGCGCGGTGATGCGCTGGCTCAAGTACGGGGGCGAGCTGCTGCCCTACCGGCCGCAGACGAACGGCAAGGTCGAACGCCTCAACCGCACCCTGCCGGACGAACGCCCCTACCGCTCAGAAGCCGAGCGACGCGACGCGTTCCCGTAATGGCTGCACACCTACAATCACCACCGCGGACACACCACACTCAAAGGCCAACCACCCGCCAGCCGCGTCCCCAACTTCTCAGGGCAATACACCTAGGGCTCGGGCCTCGGCGAATGCTGGTTGGTCAAGTTCCGAGTATGTGTCCGACGACCGGGTCGAAGCCCTCTACGTGCTGCTTGATCTGCTCCTCCAGATCTGCAGGTCTCGCGAACAGTTCTGGGTTCGTGGCCTGCGCTTGAAACTGTTGCCGCTGAGCTTCGTACGACCGCCAGTGCACGCGGTGCTCAGCTCGGACCTCGACGAGTGCGGTCTCGGGCACCCCTTCTGCGGCGAGGAGGCGGCTCACCTTGTGGCGGAGCATCCACATGGCGATGGCCTCCTGAACGCCAGCAGGGAGTGTGGGCGTGCCGATGCTCCGTTCGATGCGTTGGCCACGAGCCGCCGGCCGAGGCGAGCAGACTTCGGTCAGCGCGGAATAGAGCCGGTCCCAGTCCGGGGAGCGCTGCTTCTCGCCCTGTTCGATCAGGAGCTGTGCCTTGCGGCGCTGATGGTAGGGGGCGTCGGGGTGGGCGAACTGGTCAACGATCTTGCGAGCGATCGCACTGCGCCTGGCTGCGGTGCTCCTGGTGGCCCGCGCCCAGGTGCGCCAGGCGCGGCGTGCCTGGGCATCGGATACAACGGGGTCGTCGCCCGCGTGAGCGGTTCTCGCCCGCCGCCGTTCTATCCTCGGATCGCGCTCCTTCCCGCCATCACCGCAGACGCACGAGGAAGACGTCCCCCACGCCGTTCGTGTCCCCTGGAACCCAGTCCTTCTTGAAGGACTGGAACGCCGCCACGCGCGCGTGCCCGTCATAGACGGGGTACTGCATGCCGGTGTCGGCGGGCAGGAGCGATCGCGTGTGGCCCGACCGCATGTCGCGTACGTACTCGTGGTCGTCCGTCGCGAGGACGTATTCGCGGCTCGTGCCCAGGAATGCGCCTGCCTCCGTATCCACCGTCGGGTCGCCCGGCGCGTCGACCGTGCGCGTACGGTGCGCGACCAGATCGCGCAGGTAGCCGCCGGTGTGCCGGGCGCCGCGAACCATCGTGTTCCATGGGGAGTTGAACAGGACGTATCTGCCGTCGGCGCTGATCCCGGCGAACTGCGAGGGCTTCGGAGAGGTCTCGCTGCCGTCGTAGGTGGCGTCGACTCGTTCGGCGCGCCCGGTGACGCGTCGCCACGCGTACAGGTATCCGACGTTCGCTCCGGACACATGGGGCCGGTTCGTCGAGTAGGCGACGGCGCTCCCGTCCGGGGTGATGTGCGGTGCCAACGCTTCACGGTCCCCGTTCGGGCCCGGTGCGGCGCTCGCCCGCCGCGTCGTGCCGGTCCTCAAGTCGCGTACGTAGACGTAGACGTCACCGTGCAGGCTCGCCGAGAACCAGGGCAGAGCCCCGGCCACGAAGGCCACGTACCGTCCGTCGGCGCTGATGGACGGGTCGCGCGAGACGATGCCGAAGCCCTCGTCCAGGCCGATGTTGACCTTCGTGGTACGGCCGGTGCGAAGATCGCGGACGTAGACGTCGGACTGCCGTCCGGGCGGCCCGCCGTGCACGGGGTAGGACCACTCCGATGTGAACGCCACATAGCGGCCGTCGGCACTGAGGGACGGCTGGTAGGCCTCGGCGTCTGCGGGCGCGCCCGCGCTCTGGGCGGTGACCCGCACGATGCGGCCGGTGCGTACGTCCTTGACGAAGACACCGCTCAGGTGGTTGGTGTCGTCGGGTACGAGGTTGGTCGCATCGGACGCGAAGGCGACGTACCGTCCGTCGGCGCTGATCGACGGGGCCAGGGAGTCGCCATTGCCCTGAGTGCCGTCGGCGGAGACGCTGATGCGTTCAACGCGCGGCACCCGCTCGGCGGCCATCGCCCCCGCCCCCGTTGCCGGCACGGTCGCCAGGGACAGCAGCGTGACCAGCGCGGCCCCACCCGCCGCGCGCACGGCTCTGGCGGCTTTGGACATGTTCCCCCCCAAGAAACCGTCTTCTCCCGGCCCTACGCCGAGGGCACCTGGGGATACAAGCGCACCATGCCTCTGGAGGTCAATCAGCTCATTGGCGTACAACCCGCACGTAAGATCAGCCGTCCTCACGGTGGCCGGTGTGCAGCGCGTCTCCGCCGCCCCACCACCCCACCCGGCCGCCGCCTTCGCCAACCTCCGAGGCCCCCCGCCCCCGGGCGCACCTTGACCTGCCCACTACAGGCGTACTTCAACGCCCGCAGGCGTCACGGCGCCCTCAGGCCAGACCCGCCCCGAGCCGCCGCGTCAACCACGCACATGGGGAAGGGGGGCCGAATCTCCGGGAACCCCGCCGCGGGCACCGCGATCTCCAGATCGCCGTGCGGCCGCGACTGTTCCCCGCGGAACAGATCCAGCGCCCGTCCCGCCGCGATGCACCAGGGCACACCGACCCCGTCCAACCGCTCCGCGACGTGTTCCGGACGCCAGGCGCCCGCCCAGCGGGCCCCCAGTTCGTCCGTATCGAGCACAGCGCCGCCGGGGTGCAGGGATTCGGTCATCGGCACAACCTACTGCCGCAACCCGACCGGGGTACGGCGTTACTAGGCACCGGAGCCAGGCCCACGACAGGACGGATACGACGTCATTGCATGTTCGCCCTGGTCACTCTGGAAGAGCCGCACCCTAGGCCGATTCGGCCCAGCCGGATCGATGCCGTACAGTTCAGCGTACCGACGCGGGGTGGAGCAGCTCGGTAGCTCGCTGGGCTCATAACCCAGAGGTCGCAGGTTCAAATCCTGTCCCCGCTACTCACACGTGAAGGCCCGGTATCCACCGGGCCTTCATTGCGTCTGGACCCGCTCGACCCCGATCCTCAGGCGAACCAAAGCTCCAGGGGCTTCGTGGCTGGTGATCTGTGCCGATGCCGGGCTGGTGCACCCGTCGGCACACACCTTCACCGTGCCGGCGGGCGGCAACGTCGCCACCGGACGGTCGGCGACATGCCCGGCGAGGTGATGGACGCCGTACAAGGGCATCCCCGCGCGTACGCGATGCCTTTCACGCCCGCCAGGCCGACCTGGAGCGCGCCGGACAGCCCCGGCTCCGTGATGACGGCGAACCCGTCGATGTCGGACGGCGTGAGCCCGGCCTCGTCCAGGGCCCGCTGGACCACCGGGCGCGGGCGGCGATCTCGGGCATGACGCCGCCGTGGCGGGCGTGCTCGTCCGTGTCGCGACTTGACCCGCTCTTTGCCGCAGGTTCGTTGTAGTTGCAACAAGGATGCAGAAGCCTGAAGAATGCGGCCGAAGCAGCAGCTCGACGAGAAGTGAGGCCAGCACCCCCATGACCCCCGCACCTGATTCCGCTCCCACGAGCCCGGCAGCAACGGGTTTGGGGCGAGGTCTCTCGTGGCACCGCGTCCGCAGGTCGATGACCCGCAAGGAATGGGCCAACGCCGGCGGGATGGCTGCCTTCATCCTGGCGCTGCATGTCATCGGCTGGTTCACGCTGGTGGCGATCGTCGCGCCCGAGCACTACAGCGTGGGCACCAAGACGTTCGGCATAGGCATCGGTGTGACCGCATACACCCTCGGCATGCGGCACGCCTTCGACGCCGACCACATCGCGGCGATCGACAACACCACCCGCAAGCTGATGGGGGAGGGCAAGCGCCCGCTGTCGGTCGGCTTCTGGTTCTCCCTCGGTCACTCCACGATCGTCTTCGCCCTGACCTTCCTGCTCTCCCTGGGCGTGAAGGCACTGGCCGGGCCCGTCGAGAACGACAACTCCGAGCTGCACAACATCACCGGCTGGATCGGCACGACCGTCTCCGGGACGTTCCTCTACCTCATCGCGATCATCAACCTGGTGATCATGTTCGGCATCTGGAAGGTCTTCCAGCAGATGCGGGGCGGCCAGTTCGACGAGGCGGCCCTGGAGGAGCAGCTCAACAACCGCGGGTTCATGAACCGCCTGCTCGGCCGTCTGATGAAGACCATCACCAAGCCGTGGCAGATGTACCCGCTGGGTGTCCTCTTCGGCCTCGGCTTCGACACCGCGACCGAGGTCGCGCTCCTGGTGCTCGCCGGCTCGGGCGCGGCCTCCGGGTTGCCCTGGTACGCCATCCTGTGCCTGCCGATCCTCTTCGCGGCCGGCATGTCGCTGCTCGACACCATCGACGGCTCGTTCATGAATTTCGCCTACGAGTGGGCGTTCTCCAAGCCCGTCCGCAAGGTGTACTACAACCTCACCATGACCGGGCTGTCTGTCGCCGTCGCCCTCATCATCGGTACGGTCGAACTGCTCGGCCTGGTCGCCGACAAGGCCGGCCTGCACGGTGCGTTCTGGGACTGGATCTCCGGGCTCGACCTCAACATCGTCGGCTATGTCATCGTCGGCCTGTTCTTCGCCACCTGGGCCGTCGCCGTGGTGGTGTGGAAGGTGGGTCGCATCGAGGAGAAGTGGGAGGCGGGCATGGCCCGTTCTGCGTCGGCGGAACTGCCCGCCGAATAGGGGCAGAGACCCTGGGGCGAGCGGTGCTCCCCGGCCGGCGGCGCGCTGCCGTTCAACAGCGGGCACAGCGGCCGTGGAACAGCAGTGAACCCGAGGAGCCGGGGCGCGGTCCGGTCAGCTCCTCGACCCTTCTCGGGTCAGCTCGGTGTCGATCTCGGCCACGGACAGGTGACGGTCCGGTGCTGTCAGCGCGGTCGGGACGCGCAGTCGCCCAGCGGTGCAGCGCGGGCCGGTCCGCCTCAACAGGGCGCGCGGCTCAACCGGTCGCGGAGTGTCGTAGCCCGCCGACGACACAGCACCTCCCACATCTCCGCCCCTGTCGTGGCGACCCATGGGCCGACAGCCTCCGCTTCCACGGCGACACGGCCGGAGTCCCAGGACCAACGCCTGATCGGCAATCAGGTGCCTCTGCCGTTGGCGTGCAATCGCAGGGCTACGTGGACATGTACCTCGCCTACTGGTTCGTCGCCTGGGACCGGCTCGGGCAGCTGCGTACGCCGACCGACGCCGGTGGCGATGATGGCGAAGGAAGCGGTCGGACGGGCCTTCGAGACCACGCTCACGGAAGGCGTCCGCTTCGAACGGCGCCTCTTCCAGGCGGTGTTCGCGACCGTCGACCAGAAGGAGGGCATGGCCGCCTTCGTCGACAAGCGACCGATGGAGTTCCGCGACCGCTGACCCAAGGGCACCCCAGGGCTGTCTCGTCCGGCGCGGCGGGAAGATCGCGCCGGGCGGGCCGGTCCGCGCACGTCCTGTCCGTTTCCGTCGTCGCCAAGGCAGCCCACTCGTGATGCAGGAGACATGCTTGCTGTATGTTCCTCCGATTGCGGCGCACAGACCGGCCGCGGTGGCGGCGGTGCTGTGGACGGCGGGGTAAGTGTTGCTCCGACAGGGAGCAGAGGACCTGGCAAGGCCGTACGCAGTTTTGGGCGTGCCCTGATCGACGAGCCGCCACAACAACACTCCGAGCCCTCCGCCGATTTCCACGAACTTCTCCCGGTTTGTGGGTGCATTTCCGCTATGATCGCGGCGTGCCCTTGACCGGGGCATGGCAAGAATCAATTGCCCCTACGGGGGGTGAGGAGTGTGTGTCATCGCAATCAAGCGCAGTCTCTCGGTGGTGGCGGTTGCCGCGTTGGCCGTCGCCCTTGGTGCTGGATCGGCTGATGCGGCTCCGTATGTGGCGGTGAAGAATCCGTACCTCAAGAGCGGCAAGATCTACGCCGAGGCCACTCTGCAGGGCCCCAACCCGGTGGACACCAAGATGTGTGTCTCGCTTCTTCAGACGCACCCGGCCACGCCGGACATCCCCGTCGCGGGGAAGTGCTCCACGCTGACTGCCGGAACCGTCAAGGTGTCGATCAACAACTTCTGCGGCAGGTACACCACCCATGTCGAGGTGACCCGGGCCGGTAGGACTCTCGTCTACAAGGATTCCGCGTCCGTGATCATCTGCAGCTAGTGCGCTGATCGACGGGTCGACATCCGCTGAACTGCCCCCCTCGCCGGGGGCGAGGGGGGCAGTTCAGCGGATGTCCTGGTTCGCTTCTTCGGCGGGTTGGCCGATGAGGATGGGCCTGGCGGGACCCCAGCCCTAGAATCGGCCCATGGGCAGGACAGACCGCGCCAGCCGGTTGATCGCGGCACCACCGGCGACCGTCTACGGTGCCCTCCTGGACCGGGAGTCCCTCGAAGCCTGGCTGCCGCCGGACGGCATGCGCGGGCGAGTCGAGCGGTGGGATCCCCGGCCCGGTGGCGGGTTCCGGATGGTCCTCACCTACCTCGACCCCGTGGACAGCCCTGGTAAGACGTCGGATGCGACGGATGTCGTCGACGTCGGGTTTGCCGCCCTGCTGCCACCGGAACGCGTGGTGCAGCGGGCGGTGTTCGAGGCGGACGACCCGGCGTACGCGGGCACCATGACGATGACCTGGCACCTCACTGCCGTCGGTGAAGGGACCGAGGTGACCGTCACCGCCACGGACGTGCCACCCGGTATCGACCCAGTGGCCCACGAAGCCGGGATCGCCTCCTCGCTGGCCAATCTGGCGTCGTACGTCGAAGCGGCCGACTGACTCGGTTCAGCTGTGCCCTGGGCCGAGCAGAGTGGCTGTCAGCTTCATGAGCGTGATGCGGATCATCTGGCTCAGACGTGCCAGGGGAAGCGCTGACGCGTCGTCGTAGATGAGGACCTTGACCGCGTTGACGGAAAGTTGGTCATCGTCGCCGAGAGGGGCAGGTCTGCCAGCAGTTCGTGAGAGGGCCGCTTGGTCGCAGCGGGGATGTGGCTCGGCTTCCCCGAGCACGCTGCGGTCACCGCCCGTCAGCGGGAGGGGCACTCGGTGACGATCTTCGGGCTGCCCTCCTTGGCGGTGTGGGGCATCACCACGATCATCGTACGGGCGCCGTGCGCCGGATCCATAGCCCCGCCGATCCCCGTGATCATCTTCCCGGCATGGCCCAGTTCGCCAGGTCACCCTTCCGCGACACCCGCACACTCCGCAAGATGCGTACCCCGTCGTAGCCGTCAGTGATGGTCCGGATGCGCCTCCCGCCAGTCGGCGGCCGGAGTCCCGTCGGTTGGCAGGGGGAGTTTCGGCCGGTCGGGGGGATACTTCCGGAAAGCTGCCGGGATGGCTGCGGCGGGCGGACTGTCAACCCTGAAGGCATGACGCAGAACGTATTGTCGGCTGTGCCTGCACAGGCGACGCGTGAACATGAGTCGGTTCGCTCCTCCGCCCCCGCCGGCACGCCGTCCACGGGGCGGCTGATCGGGATCGACCTGGCACGTGGGCTCGCCGTCTTCGGCATGTTCGCCGCCCATGTCGGCCCCGACGTGACGGTGGGCGGCCCGGTGGGCTTCCTGCTGGAATTGGCACGGGGTCGCTCGTCCGCCCTCTTCGCGCTGCTCGCCGGCTTCTCGCTGATCATCATCACCGGTCGTCCGCATCCCCGCACCGGGCGCTCCGGGCGTCAGGCGGTGGCCAGGATCGCGATCCGCTCCGTTGTCCTGTTGGCGCTCGGCTATGCCCTGACTGCCCTGGGCACGTCGATCGAGGTGATCCTCAGCTTCTACGGGCTGCTCTTCCTGGCCGTCCTCCCGCTGTACCGGTTGCGAGCAGGGACACTCGCGCTGCTCGCCGCCGCAGCTGCGCTGATCCTGCCGCAGGTTCTGTACGTGATACGGGCGTCGATCGAGGGAGGACACTGGGCTGACGCCGTCATCGCCCGGGACCCGCTGGCCTGGATCAGCGGCACGGACGGGTTCGTCGAGCTGCTGTTCACCGGGTCGTATCCGGTCGTCACGTGGATACCGTTCCTGCTCGCCGGCATGGCGGTGGCCCGGCTCGACCTCACTCGGCCCGGCATCCGATCCCGGCTGGCCCTGACCGGCGGGGTGCTGGCCGCGCTCGGCTACGGAGGCTCGTGGCTCGCACTGCACCTGGTCCCCCACGCTCTCTTTGCCGTCGCGGCCGCGACGGACGGCGGTTCGGCATCGGCGGCGTGGTGGTCCGACACCGTCGGCGACGTCCCGGACCACAGCCCGCTCGCCTGGCTGCTGGTCGCCGCACCGCACAGCCAGACGACCTTCTCCATCCTCGGCAACACGGGCGTCGCCATTCTGGTGGTGACCGCCTGCCTGACCATCGCCGACCGGCTGCCGCGCCTCACACGCCTGGCCACGCCCGTCGCAGCGGTCGGCATGACGGCGCTGACCGTCTACGTCCTTCACATCGTCGCCCTCTGGTTCTTCACCGACGTCTGGTACCTGTCCGCGATGGAGGACGACACCATGTCCGGGCTGCCGGTACTGCTCGGCTTCATCGCAGCCGCCGCCCTCCTGGCCACCGTATGGACTCGCCTGTTCCGGCGTGGCCCCCTTGAGTACCTGCTCCACGCCGCCACTCGGCCCACGCGGTACATCAAGTAAGACGCTCAGTCGTCCGACGGGGCGGCCGCGTCGCGCTACGAGGTCGTCGACTGCGGTCGGGTCGAAGACGGACCTGGCTGACCGGGTGGGGGGAGTGCGAGCAGCCGCGGTCGAGGGGGCGCGAGCAGTCGCTGTCGGAGGGGGCGTGGCTGCTCGCGGTTCCGGCACTTGCCCTGATCGTGTTCCCACCTCCGGCCCTCGGCACGCAGGGTGACGTCGCCGAAGCGGGGTGTTCCTGGTGACGAGTCGCCAAGGATGCGAACAATATGAATTGCTCTTGCCTGAATTTTGTACGCGTGCAGTAGCTTCTGCCCTGCCGCAGGGGCTGTGAGCGTTGTCCACGGCGGCGGCCTCGTGCACCCATCGAGTCAAAGGCCAGCCATTGTCCGCCCTGACCTATCCCGAAGCCATAGGCGTCGGCCTGTTGCAAGGCGTCACCGAGCTGTTCCCGGTCTCCAGCCTGGGACACAGCATCCTCATCCCAGCCCTCCTCGGCGGGCACTGGAAACACGATCTGGACGTCTCCGCCGACGGGTCGCTGTACCTCAACGAACTGGTCGGCCTCCACCTGGCCACCGCCCTGGCGCTGGTTGTCTTCTTCTGGCGGGACTGGGTGCGTGTGATCCGAGGTCTGACGACATCGATCACGCAGCGACGTATCGAGACCGTGGACCAGCGACTCGCCTGGCTGATCGTCACGGCCAGCGTTCCGGTCGCCGTCGCCGGCCTCGCGCTCGACAAGGTGTTCCGCACCACCCTGGGCCGGCCCGTCCCGACCGCGATCTTCCTGGCCCTCAACGGCATCGTGCTGTTCGTCACCGAGCAGCTGCGACGCGGCGGGACGGGCCGCAGGCGCGCAGGAGCCTCAGCGGCGCCCGGCGAGGAGCACCTCACCCCGGACGAGCTGTCGGACCAGCGGATCACCGGGATGTCCCTGCGGCAGGCGATGGCGATCGGCGCGGCCCAGATCCTCGCTCTCCTTCCCGGGATCAGCCGCTCCGGTTCCACCATCAGCGCGGGCATCTTCCGCGGTCTCAACCACGAGGACTCCGCGCGGTTCGCGTTCCTGCTCGCCACACCGGTGATCGGCGGAGCGGCACTGCTCAAGCTGCCCCCACTGCTGGGTTCCCAGGGCAACGGTCTGCGGGGTCCGCTGCTGGCGGGAAGCATCGCCGCCTTCGTGGCTGCCTACCTCGCCACCCGCTATCTGGTCAGATACTTCGAGAACCGGACCCTCGTCCCGTTCGCCATCTACTGCTCCGTGGCGGGACTCGGCAGTCTGGCCTACTTCGTCATCGGGTGACTTCCTCCTGACGACCCTGGACGGCACAGGCGACGCGGCGCATGCGAGCCTGCAAGTCTCCCGCTGGAGCCTCGTTTACCACGCCTCCTACGCACTGCTCGCCTCCTTCGTCCTCGTCAACGTCCTCATCGGCAACGGACGCGGGGAGTCCGCCCCCTGACAGGGCGGCGGAATTGCATGAGCGTCGCAATGTTGCTGGTGTCAGGCTGTCGGAGCTGTGGCGAACAACTGGGCCAGGGTTCGCCCGGCAGCCTCGCCACCGCGGGCCTCGGCCGGCCTGTCGCCCTCAGTTCACGGGAACGAGGGTCAGGTAGGCCAGGCCCAGGAGGCCGCGATAGCCCCGGAGCCACATGCTGCGGTGGCGGTCAACGCGGTCGCGGGTCTCCTCCGCCAGGGGGTGAGCAGGATGGGAGGCGAGCCATTCCTCGACGTCCGCCTGGTAGGCGGACTCGAACTCCTCCCACTCGTCGCTGTTGGCGGTTTCGATCCAGGCGGGACGGAAGCCCGCGGCGACGGCGAGGTCGACGAGGCCGGCGAGGTCGTGGAACTCGGACGGGGAGGCGTCCGGCCACATGGCCGACACCTCTGCCGGAGTGGGCGGGCGCTGCCAGAAACCCTCGCCGAGAAGGACACGGCCGCCGGGGGCGACCAGACGGCGGAGGGTATGCAGTGCGGCTGCGGTGTGCTCGGGCGGCTGGGCATCGCTGAGGGCGTGGCTGGCACTGAAGCAGAGAACGATGTCGGCGGGGCCTCGGACGGTGTCGGTGGCGGACTCCTCGACGAAACGGACACGCTCGGTCAGCCCCCGGGCCTCGGCGTTGGCGCGTCCACGGGCAATGTCGTGCTCGTTGAGGTCGACACCGACGCCGGTCGCGCCAGGCGTCGTCTCGACAAGGCGGAGCATGAACTCGCCCCAGCCGCAGCCGATGTCGAGCACGGTGGTCGGAGTAGTCGGGCCGGCTGGGGCGGTGAGCCGGCAGATCATCTTTGCGGCCCGATCCTCGGAAAGCGGACCGTGGAAGGTGAGTCGGGTCAGCCGCGGCGGGACGGTGGTGTCATCCATGAGCCCGCAGAGTATGGATGGTCCAGCCCTTGGGGACACCGATTTTCCGAGTGGCCGCGCCGGAGCGGGCGGTCGACGACTCACCTGCCGGGAGTTACAGATCCACGGGGTGCGTATCGCCTAGTCGTATCCTTACCCCCTGCTGAACCCCGTCTTTCACACTGCGCGATACCTTTCCCAGCAGTTTCAAGAACAACATGGCAGTCAGGGAGACCGGCGCGGTGAAGCGGCGCAACAGGCGTGGCAGGTTCTGTGTACCACTGGTGGGGGCGGTCGTGGCGGCCTTGGCAGTCGGCGGCTGCGGTGCGAGCGGGGGCAGCGCGACCGGCCCGGCGGCCACCACGAGGCAGGCCGCGCCCACCGGCGGCATCCCGAGCAGCGTGCCGCGCCGCGTTGACGACGCTGCCGCCTGGCACAAGTGGGGCCTGACACCGTTGCCCGCGGCCCCTGAACCCCCGGCCGACAAGCCCGTCAAACTCTCTGCGACCGGCCCGGTCCCGGTCTTCACGCACATACCGACCTCGCAGAAGGTCGTCTTCATAACCGTCGACGACGGACTGGAGAAGGATCCCAGGTTCATCCAGATGATGCGGGATCTGAAGGTCCCGATCACGATGTTCCTGATGAACGACGCCATCAAGTCGGACTACGGCTACTTCAAGCCGCTGCAGGCGATGGGCAACCACATACAGAACCACACCCTGCACCATCCCCCGATGAACACCGTCCCGCTGGCCCGCCAGAAAGAGGAGGTGTGCGGCGACCAGAGGATCCTCACCAAGGAGTACGGCACCGCGCCGCTGCTGTTCCGCCCGCCCTACGGCGCGTACAACGCCAACACCAAGCTCGCGGTGGGCGAGTGCGGGCCGCGGGCGATCGTCTGGTGGCGCGAATCCATGCAGATCCGCAACATGCAGTACCAGCGGCCGGACAAGAAGTTGCAGCCTGGCGACATCATCCTTGCCCACTTCCGCGGGCCGGCGGAGCTCAAGGGCGCCACCATGACGGAGATGTTCGGCAACCTGCTCAAGCGCATACAGGAGCAGCGATTCTCAGTGGCGCGCCTGGAGGACTACATCCAGCCGCCTACCGGTCACTGAACCGACTGGACGCACAACGGGGCAGGCGGCGACGGCCTGACGACGCCGTTGGGGGAGCCCGGTCGGCAGACCCGAGCCCACCAGAAGCAATGATTTCGCGTTAAGCTCGAAGGTGTGAGTCCTCGATCTTCCGCACGCCCCGGCGGGCGCAGTGCGCGCGTCCAGCAGGCCGTTCATCAAGCCGTACGAGATCTTGAGGCCGAAAACGACCGCGAGGCGCTGACCGTGCCCCTGATCGCAGCGCGGGCGGGGGTCACCCCCTCCACGATCTACCGGCGCTGGGGCGATGTGCGGGAGCTGCTGTCCGATGTGGCGGTGGAGCGACTCCGCCCGGACGCGCCCCCCGCCGATCACGGATCCCTGCGCGCCGACCTGGAGGCATGGGTGGAGCAGTTCACGGAAGAGATGTCCTCGCCGATCGGTCGCACCTACATCCGCGACGCCCTCCTCGGCGATCCCGAGCACGGCAACGCCGCCCGCTGCTCCGACTACGCCGCCGAGCAGCTCAAGGCCATGGGGGTGCGGGCCGCCGGTCGCGGAGAGGCGGTACCCGAGGTGGAGGCGATGCTGGACGCCATCGTCGCGCCGCTGATGTACCGCATCCTGTTCCGTCCTTCGGACCTGTCGGCCGCCTACACGCGCAGCCTGGTGGCGCTGGCAGTCACGCCGCGCTGAGCGAGTAGGAGTCGTACTGGAGCGGGCCTGTCCGGCAAGCTAAAAGCGAATGGTTTGCTTTAGGGGCAAGCCTGGCCTAGAGTTGCTTAAGGCAAATCGGTTGCGTTAAGCGCTCGGAAAGTGCCTGCCCAGTGCCACAGGCTCCTGGAGGCCGTCAGGCTCTCGGCCCACCTCGGCCCACCTCGGGCGACCGGCAGACATCGCCGCGGCCACTGACCCTCCCCAGCGGCATCCTTGAGAGCTGAGATATCAACTGTGAACTCCACCTCCACTCGTCACAGCCGTCCTTCGTGGCGCCTCGGAGACATCGTCGTGCACCGCATCGACGAGATCACCCTGCCCCCGGGGACCGGCCCTTGGCTGCTCCCCGGCGCCACCACCGAGGTGCTCGACGAGGCGTCCTGGCTGCGGCCCCACTTCGCCGACGCCCACACCGTTCGACTGGCCAGTCACACCTTCGCCGTGGAGTCCGGCGGGCTACGCATCCTCGTCGACACCGGGATCGGCAACGACAAGACACGCGCCAATCCCGCCTGGAACGGCCTGCACTCCGACTACCTGCGGCGTCTGACCGCAGCCGGGTTCGCTCCGGAGTCGGTCGACCTCGTCATCACCACACACCTCCACACCGACCACGTGGGCTGGAACACCCGTCTCCTGGACGGGGAATGGCAACCGACCTTCCCCCACGCCCGTTACCTCACCAGCCGCATCGAATGGGACTACTGGACCAGGACAGAGCTGGACGATGCCCGTCGCCAGATGTTCCGCGACTCGGTCGATCCCGTCCACGACAACGGCCAGTACGACCTCGTCGACGTTCCCGACCAGGGGACCGAGGTGGCCGCCGGTCTCCGGTTGGTCCCCGCCCCCGGTCACACGCCCGGACAGGTAGCCGTGGAGCTACGCGGCACCGATCGCACGGCCGTGATCACCGGTGACAGCATCCACCACCCCGTGCAACTGTCACACCCCCACCTCACCAGCTGCGTTGACATCGACACACAGCAGGCGGTGCGCAGCCGAGCCCGTCTCCTGGACAACCTCGCCGACACCGGCAGCCTGCTGCTGGGCACCCACTTCCCCCACCCGACCGCCGGCACGATCCACGCCGACGGCAGTCGATACCGTCTGCACCCCGAGCCCGGCACCACGATTCCTCCCACCACGGCCTGATCCGGAGGCCCGGACGGACCCCCGGTCGTCAGTCGGAGAGTCACAGGGTGCTGGAGCGTCCGAGGACTCTTCCGTGGGCGTCGAGTGCTCTCACCTGGAAGTACGGTCCCGGGTTGTTCGTGGTGGCGGGCGGATCCAGGAGCCGTGAGCCGGTGCGGCGTGCCTGGTCAGGCGCCGTCGGTGCGGTCGAGCAGCGATCGGGCCTCGGCGGTGCGGTAGTGGCCGGGGCCGAAAGCGGCCAGGCAGGCCTTGTGGGCGGCCACCGCCCGAATGCGGGCCTCGGTGGTGCGGCCCAGCCCCAGGAGGGCGGTGGCCATGGCGAGTTCGACGGCGCCGGTCTCGGGGTGGCGCTGCTCCTCGGGCATGATGCGGCGCAGCCGGCCGATCTGTTGCACTTCCGCGAGAGCCTCCTCGTAGCGGGCCTGGCCGTTGAGACTGCGGGCCAGGCCAAGCCGCAGGGCCAGGGTTATCCGGTCCCGTACGGGACGGCCGGCGAGGGCCTCACGGGCAAGTGTCTCGGCCTCCGGATGGCGGCACTGCGCGTTGAGGGCGTAGATCTGTCCGTTGCGGGCGGCCGCGTCCACGAGCACTGTCTCCGACCCCCTGCCGTGGGCCGCGGCCCGGATGAGGGCCGCGCACTCTGCTTCGCATTCCGTGTGCCGGCCAAGGAAGCTGAGCGTCTGGGCGCGGTCGGAGCGCAGTTTCAGGGTCTGCCAGTGTTCGGCACCGAAGATCCTGCCGAAGACGGGAAGCAGAGCGTCGTATTCGGTGAGCGCCTCGGCGTGGCGGCCCTGGGCGCTCGTCGCCGCCGCGGCGACGGTCAGCGCGAGCGGTCCATGGCTGTCGTTGTACTGCCCGGACCGGTCAGCAGCCACCGCGCGGGCCTCGGCATAGCGCCCGGCATGGAAGAGGCCTGTGGCCCGGGCCAGGAACGATCTCGTGATAGGTCCACCTCCGTTTCGGCCGCGCGACCGGAAGAGTTTCATGCGCGGAGCATACGGACTGCGCACGCCCGTTCGAGGAGGGGGCCGTTCGTTCATCGGCTGCGGGTTCGGGCCGGGCTCGGCGTCCCCGTGGGTCGGGTCCGGCACCGTGCTCCGGGGCGTCGAGCAGGCTGCGGGGCAGGCCCCGGCGGTCGTAGGTGACCACGGTGCAGGCGTCGGCGAGGTGGTCGATCAGGTCGGTGCTGCGGTCGGCGTCCCCCTTCGCCGCTCTCGGGGATCAGTCGCAACGGCCCGGCGCCGCGCAGCTGGTGGTGCAGCACGGCGCCGGGCACCTTGAGCGTGCCGGTGGCGACACCCACTGAGTCCATGTGGCAAGTGGCCGAGAGCGGCATGGACGAGGACGGTACGGCGTGCTTGAGGAGGCGGGACAGTTCGCGGAGAACGGCGACATCGTTGGGAACCTGGAAGGCCCGGCGCGGATGCGCGGGTGTCAGCCGCGGGGCAAGAGGAGGCGGGAGAGGGCGGTCGTGGCGAGGAGGAGCCCGGCGATGGCGAGGAGGCCGAGGCGCATACCCGATAGGGAGAAGCCGCCTGCGGGGCCGGAGAGCAGTCCGCCGAAGAGGGCGACGGCCAGCGCACCGCCGGTCTGACGAAGGGAGTTGAGCAGTCCCGACGCGGTCCCCGCGCGCTCTTTGGGGACGGCGTCCATGAGCAGCGCGGTCAGCGCGGGCACCACGAGCGCTCCGCCGATGCTGAGCGGCAGCAGCAGTACGAGCACCAGCCTTATCGGGGTGTGTGCGGCCAGCGGCAGCATGGCCAGCATCGCCACGATGAAGACCAGTTGCCCGGCGACGATCACCGGCCGTCGTCCGATCCGCTCCGCCAGCCGTGGCGAGACCAGGTTGGTCGACGTCACCACCGCCGACATCGGGACGAACATCAGCCCGGCCGCGATCCCCGACATCCCGCGCAACTGCTGGTAGTACAGCCCGAGGAGGAAGATCCCGCCGTAGAAGGCGGCGTTGACGGCGAAGCCGACCGCCAGCGGGACGGCCACCTCACGGTTCGTCAGCATGCTCAGCGGCACCATGGGTTGGCGGTGCCGGGCCTCCACCACGCGGAAGGCGTACCCACCGGCGACGGCAACCACGCCGGATGCCAGCACGGGGCCGCTGGTCCAGCCCAGGTGGCCGCCCTCGATCACGGCGAAGGCGAGCCCGGCCAGAGCGAGTACCGCGGTGAGCTGGCCGCCTCCGTCCAGCGCGGCGGGCCGGCGCGGTGAGCGCGGTACCCGGACGAGCAGGGCGAGGATCACGGCGCCCACCGGGAGGTTGAGCAGGAACACCGCCCGCCAGCCGGCCGAGTCGGTGAGCAGCCCGCCCAGCACCGGGCCCGCGGCCATGGCGACCGAGCCGCCGACCGTCCACAGCGCGATGGCCCGGGCGCGCGCCCGGGCGTCCTCATAGGCGTGCCGGATCAGCGCCAGCGAGGCCGGCATCACGACCGCCGCGGCACCGCCCTGGGCCACTCGCGCGGCCACGAGCACGCTGATACCGGGCGCGAGCGCACAGCCCAGGGAGGCGAGGGTGAACAGGGTGACGCCCCAGGCATACGCGCGGCGGGCACCGGCGCGGTCGGCGAGGGCGCCGGCGGAGAGCATCAAGGCCGCGAACATCAGGGTGTAGGCGTCCACCACCCACTGCAGCCCTGCCATCCCGCCGCTCAGAGAGTTCCGGATCGCGGGCAGCGCGATGTTCACGGCTGAGACGTCGATGGTGATCACTGTGAACCCGAGGAGCGACGCGACCAGCGCGACGCCGGTGTGGCGCGGCGCGGCGGGGGCGTCGGCGGGCGGCTCGGCGGGCCGGGCGCGCTGTCGTCGCCGGAACGTGGTCGCCGACGGCTCGGGGGCGTGTCCCTGAGCGGTGGTGGTGAACCGGGTCGGGCTGATCGGCATGGTTCATCCCTTGAAAGTGGTAGTCGTGGTTGACGGACCGTCAAAAACGGCCGGGCGGGCGGCCGCAGTCGGCCGGAACCGCGGTCCGGTGTCCTTGCACCCCCTGGGTCCCCGTCGGCCGGGCCGCCCGCTCCGGTTCAACTCTGCGTCCGTGTACGGCCGTACGACAGACCGCGCTGTGCCGGGGGTCTCACGTTCCAGGCCCTGACACGGCCCCCCACGCCCCCCGGTCACCTGCGACAATGGTTCGATGGCAGCAGCAGCGGACGCACGGGGCACGGAGCTCGGCAGGTACCTCAAGGCCCGTAGAGCGCAGGTGCGCCCGGAGGATGTCGGCCTCCCGGTCGGCGCGGGCCTGCGACGTACTCCAGGACTGCGCCGGGAGGAGCTGGCCACGCTGGCCGGGGTGAGCGTCGACTACTACATCCGCCTGGAGCGCGGCCGGGAGGCCAACCCTTCCCCCGCCGTCGTTGACGCTCTCGGCCGCGCCCTGCGGCTGCGCGGCGATGGTTATGAACGCCTGCACGAGCTGGCCGAGTTGGCCTCCGGTCGGGTCTCCGAGCTGCCGGCCTCTTCGGACCACACCGTCCGTGACTCGGTCCTGCGGATGCTGGAATCGGTGCGACCGCTGCCCGCCTATGTGGTGAGCCGCTACAACCGCGTACTGGCCGCGAACCCGCCCGGCCGGCGGCTTCTGCCCGGGCTCTGGGACTGGCCCGAGCACCAGCGCAACCTGACCCGCTATCTCTTTCTCCACCCGCTCGGCCGGACTCTCTACGAGCCGTGGGAGGAGACGGTCGCGCTCTCGGTGGCGCATCTGCGGGCGGTCGCGGGCGCCGACCCGGACGATCCGGAACTGACCGCGCTCGTCGGTGAACTTGTGCTGAAGTCACCGCAGTTCGCGCGGCTGTGGGAGCGGTACGACGTCTGTGAGCGGGGCGGCGGGCAGAAATCCTTCCGGCATCCGAAGGCGGGGCTGATGACGCTGACCTACGAGGTCATGCGACTGGCCCGGACGGGCGGCCAGCGCATGGTGGTCTACCAGGCAGTTCCCGGCACCCCGGACGAGGAAGCCATGCTTCGCCTGGACTCCACCGCTCTCCGACCAGAGCCGACACCGGCGGACCACCCGGAGTCGGCCCCGGAACCATGCCCCACCCACTCACCGTCCCCGGCCCACGCCACCACTGGCTGACCCCGGGGCCGTTCGGCGAGTGACCGGCGGTCCGAGGCCCCGCCCTACGGGGGCAAGTTCACCGAGGGCGTGCCCCACTTCCTGGATGAGATCGAAGCCGACCTTCTCAGTGGTCTCCCCGTCACGTCCCGGGTCTTGTCGGTCGACCTCGAGGTGCATGGCGGCGCGAAGTGGCAGGAGCCTACGGCGTGTCCATTCGTCCAGCAGTTCAGGGAGAGTCAGATTGCTCCACCCTCATTGCCTGACTAAGGTCAGAGAATGACGGCGGAGCAGGTAGAGCAGGTGCGGCGCTTCAACCGGACCGTCGCCGAGCGTGTGGGAGTGCTGAACGACCACTATCTGGGCGGCGCGCGCCCCTACGGGCAGGCTCGGTTGCTCTGGCAGATCGGTGACGAGGGCACGCATGACGTCCGCGGCGTACGAGCCCGGCTCGGCCTCGACTCCGGCTACGTGAGCCGGCTGCTGCGGGCGCTTGAGCGCGACGGCCTCGTCGCCGTCGAGCCCCACCCCCACGACCGGCGGGTACGCACCGTGCGGCTGACCGAAGCCGGGCGGGCCGAGCGCGCCGTTCTCGACGAGCGCAGCCACGCACTCGCCGCATCGCTCCTCGCCCCGCTCGATACCCGGCAGCGGGACCGGCTGACCTCGGCCATGGCAGAGGTCGAGCGGCTGCTGACCGCCTCGGTGGTCTCCTTGGAAGTACTCGACCCCGACCACCCGGACGCCGCGTACTGCCTGCGGTCCTACGCCGCCGAACTGCAGGAACTCTTCGATGGCGGCTTCGACCCCGCGAACAGCCTGCTGCCCGACCCGGGCGAACTGCGCGCGCCGCGCGGTCTGTTCCTCGTCGCCCGGCTGCACGGCGAGCCGGTGGGCTGTGCCGGGCTCAAACTGCCGGCCGGAGCACCCGCCGAGATCAAGCGGGTGTGGGTCTGCCCCCGGGTCCGAGGGCTCGGCCTGGGCCGGCGTCTCCTGTCCGAACTTGAGAAACGCGCCGCCCGGCACGGCAGCGATCTGGTGCGGCTCGACACCAACAAAGCCCTGGAGACGGCCACTCGCCTCTATCGGAACAGCGGGTACACGGAGGTCCCCGCCTTCAACGACGAGCCCTACGCCCACTACTGGTTCGAAAAACGACTCACCCCTAAGACGCCCTAGGGCGTGTTTCGAAAGTCCCGTCTGGCCCGCGACTCCCCCAGCCTGGCGGCTGGGAGGTGCCCCCAGGCACGGCACCTCGCCGCGTTGTCGG
>NZ_JBFAWW010000060.1:0-24551 GCF_040680495.1 Streptomyces sp. NPDC052036
ACGCACCGACCGCTCCCCGACCCTCAGGTCCCGGGCGATCTCCCCAGTCGCATCCCCACGCTCGAACCGCTCGGCAGCCTCCAGCCTCAACCGCTTCCGGGCCGCCTGCGCCTCGGGCGTGTACCCACCCGCCTGCGCATACCTCACCACCATGGCGTACCGCAGGGATCAAGGAACGTCATCCCCTCGGGCGACTACGAGTTCAATCGGAGTACGACGCGGCAGGCATCGCCGTGATCACGGACACCGACCGGGACGAGGTCTCCTGGCGGGCGGGCGCCGCCGGACGGCTGCTGCTCGGCGGCGGGGACGAGGTGCAGGTCGAGGCGGGGGAGGATTTCGAAACGGTCTGGCGCTCGGGATTCGCCGCGCCCGGGGCGCAGTACCTGATCCTCACGGACGCGGGCGACCTGGAACTGCTCAACGGCGAGCACGTGCGCCTGAGCAACGCGCGCACCGGCCCGATCGAGGCGCTGGCGCTGCGGGACGCCGCGCCCGCAGCCGACATCACCGCGGCCAGTTTCCTTGTGCGCGAGGGTAAGAAGCGCCGAATGACCGTGGCGCGCGAGCAGGACGGTCGGCTCCGGATCAGTGAACGCTTCTCGGGCGGTGGCGGGGGGAGCTACGCGCTCACCGGGCCGCTGGTCGACTGGCTGGAGCAGGAGGGAACCGTGCTCACCTGGATCCTGCTGCCCGTCAACGGCGCGAAGTCGAAGGCTTGGACGCTGTGCCTGACGGACTCCGTCGGCACCGTCCTGTGGAACGAAGGCAGTCCGAGCCCGGCCGCGCCGGTGTCCGCGGGAGCGTCGTACCCCTACGGCGGACCGGAGCTCGGGGCCGGCGGACGCTTGCGCCACCAGTCGCTGACCTCACACTCCGGCTCACACACCCAGGTCCACCAAGAGGTCGGGGATCTGGTGCTGCAGTGCAACGCCGAGCACCGCGCCGTGTGGTCGACCGGCACCGAGTGGGTCGACGGCGGATGGACCGAGCTGACGGCCGACGGCGACCTGGTGGTGCATAATCCGCACGGCGCGCCGGTGTGGAGCTCCGGCACGGCCGGTTCGGGCGCCCGACGGCTCGTCGTCCGGGACGATGGCCGGGTGGAACTGCTCGACGAGGACGGCACATCGGTGTGGTCGGTGGACGCACACGCCTCCTGCGACGCCCCCGCCATGGACACCCCGCGCGGCGCAGTGCTGCGCCGGGGGCAGACGCTCCGTCGGCACACCCTCACCTCCGCCGACGGCAGCACGGTGCTCGGGCACCGGGACGACCGGCGACTGGTGCTGTACGGGGCGGACGGGACGTCGCTGTGGTACGCGCACCTGGGGGACGCGGAGCGGCCGGGACTGCTGCTGGACGAGAACGGCATGCTACGGACCCTCGACGACGAGCGGCCGGCGCTGGGCGGTCCGGCCGACGAGCTTCGCGTGGAGACGGGAGAAATCCGCCTGTGCCGCGCGGACGGCACGGTCGTCTGGCGCAACGGCGAAGAGGTGACCGAACCCGGCGCCGCCCTGGTGGAACCGGCCGAGGACTTCGAGGCGTGGATGGAGGAGCTGACCGGCCACGTTGCATACTGCACGACCGTCGTGCACGACACGAGGCCCTGCTGCGGCCGGGCGCCGAGCCGGACCGCGTCCGAACGGGCACCTGGGACGACCTGCTGACACAGAGCGAGATCGAGGACACCGGCCTGGACGACGTACGTGTGGCCGCCTTCGCCCTCGGCCCGCACACACTGCTCGTGGAGGACAACGGCCTCTTGGGGATCAACAGCCCGGCGCTGTCCCGGGGCACCTTCGCCGTGTCCTGCTACAGAAGTATTAACGCGGACACGAACTTCGTGGTGTACCGCGACGGCGAGGTGGTGGCCGACCACTCCGAGGAGGGTAGTGCGGAGCCGAGTACGCCGGAGGTCCGAGCGGCCATGGCGGCCATGGGCTCGGACGATCCGTTGGAAACCGCGTTCGACGACGGACTCGAACTCCTGTGCCGCACCGCCGGCGTGCGGCCGACGGTGGCGGACGTGACCGGGACGGCAAGGTGGGTGATCATTCCCGCCCTCTGGTGAACCAGCGGACTCGCCGGCCGCCACGGGCCACCGGGCACTGCGCCGGTAGTGTCGGCCAGGTGCCTTTCTGATCCGTGCACGACAATCACGGATCATCGCTAATCGGGTTGCTGTCGTGATCGCGGCGTCCTACTGACAATGCGCGATACCTGGTATGTCGGCGGCAATGGAGAGATCGACGGCAACGGCGGCAGCGCGCAGCTTCGATGCAGACCGCATCGGCGAGCTGATGCAGACGATCGTGGAGCACAACGCGGCGTGGGAGGCGTGGTTCACCTCGTGCGGCATTGATCCGCTCCGGGTGCGCTACCAGGAACTCGATGCCGACATGGCCGGTGTCACCGAAGGCATCCTCAACTTCTTCGGGATCGAATTGCCTGACGGACGCGGGGTCGTGCCCCGGCACAAGCGTCAGGCCAACGGGCTCAACGACCAGTGGATCGACCGCTACGGGCGGAGTCGGCACAGCACTGAAGCGCCCCCGAGTTCAGCGTGCGTGCATCAGAGCTGGGTGTCACTGCCCGAGGCGATCCGCCGGTGCGGCAGAGCATCGGTCGTCCGGGACGCGATCACACGTTGACTCGTACCGTGGCATTCATGGGCAGGGACGGTGTTCCCCGGCTGAGGCTGGTTGTGGTCACGGACGACGACAAAAGGGCTCGGGCGAGTAGCGATGGGGCGGGGCGTTCCCGCTCACGTCCACGCCGAAGCCGTCCTGTCCGCGCTGCTGGAGGCCCGTCCCGCCGGCCTGACGATCGTCCAGCTGATGGCGGCCACCGAGCGCACCCGCGCGCAGGTCCACACCGGGGTCGCGCACCTGCGCCAAGTCGCCGCGGCGAAGGGGCTTCCGCCGGTGACCTGGGACAAGACGCGGGGCTACCGGATGCTGGACGATGCGCCGGAGGTCTGGATCGGTTACGAGCGGCCGTTTTTCGAGTACGTCCGCCACCGGGTCGCCAACTTCATCGCCGGGATTCTCCTGCCGCACCAGAAGAAGAAGCCGGACGACCTCTATATCCGCACGGTCATGGCGCAGATGGGCGCGATCGAGTCCACCCTGCACCTCCTCTCCAACCTGGAGTGAACCCCCGGAAAGGCACCGGGTCGCGACCACTCCGCAGTTGGTCCCCCTTCAGGTCGCGGCCCGGCACCCTGTCATGCCGCTGCCCCGCTACCGCTACCCCTCCGACACCAGCGACTCCGAATGGGCCCTCCTGGAACGGCTCCTGCCCGCCCCCGCCTGCCAGACCCCGAAGGGCGGGGCCCCGGAGAAGTGGCCCCGCCGCCGCGTGGTCGACGCCATCCGCTACATCACGGACAACGGGGCGAAGTGGCGGGCGCTACCCGCCGACTTCGGCATCCCCTGGCGCACGGTGTTCGGGTATTTCGCCCGCTGGGCAAAGGCTGGCGTCCTGCGGCACATCCTCGAGTCTGGGCGGACAACGGCTACTGCGGAGACGAGTTCAGCACCTGGGCACAGACCGCCCTCGGCATCACCGTCAAGGTCGTCTCCCGGCCCAAGGACGCCAAGGGCTTCGTCTTGTTGCCCAAGCGCTGGGTGGTTGAGCGGTCGACTCCATGGACGATGCGGGCCCGCCGCAACGCGGGGACTACGAACGCCTCATGTCCCACGCCAAAGACCACATCAAGTGGGCCTTCATCACCCTCATGACCCGCCGCCTCACCCGACGGAACCGCCGGACCGAGGCGGTCCCAACTCCCCTCGCCGCAGCCGCCTGACGATCCCTCCGGCAGTCGTTCGGTTCGGCGTCCACCGACGCTCAGCCGAACGGCCAACCCGATCACCACCCAGCTCCAGGACACCGTGACCTGCGGAAAGAGGATGTGACACAGACGCTCAGCAGGCAGCAACTGGAACGGCTGGCCGGCCTCGGCCTGGAGTGGGCCGCGCAGGCGTCGGCATAGCCCAGGTCGATGCTCTGGTAAACGAGGGGCTGGCACCCGAGGCACCAAGAGGTGCCAGCCCCTCCTCCCGCGCGCAACCCTCACCCCCACGGCAAAGGCGCGCGGAAGCATGCAAGCGGCCGCCCCCGGCAGGGGAGCTGAAAGGCGGCCGCCCACAAACCCCTACCGCCCCGCACACGACGGCAGGGGGACCACACCACACGCCCGCTCCACACACACCGCGTTCTACGCGCAACAAACGGGCGCAAACGGGCCGCCGGTGACCGCGTGGTGGGCTCCGGACCTTAGCCGGGGAGCACTTGGCCCGGAGCACCACAAACGCCGGCCCGAGGAGGAGAGGAGGCCGCTTCATCCGCCCCACCCACAGCAGAGCGCTAGCTCCCCAGGGCCGAACAACCCCGCCGCGGCCGGACACATCCGACTCTTTCAACACCAGCACCCACCCGCAAGATCACCCCAGCAAAACTGCCCCGGCGGGCAATTTCGAATGCCCCTTCTGTCCACGTCGTACAGCACGAAGTAGAACGGGTCGGCCGAGGAATCCCGGCGGATCTGCCGGGTGCGGATCAGACAGATGACGGCCTCGCGGACTGCGTCGTACACACCGCGGCGCCGATGCTGTGCTGCGGTGCGGTGAGCGCGTCGGCCTTCACCGTCCACCGCCCGCCTTGGAGCTCGACGGCGATGAACACGGCACGCTGCTGCTTGGCCTGCCTGTACTACGCGGCGTTGAAGGCGTCCATGCCGGTTGCGTCCGGAAACCGGGACAGCGGGGCAGGGGATCGGCGGCGGCTCCATGAGGAGCATCCTTGCAGGGGCGCGGGCCGGGAGGTGTCGTGCGTTGCCGCAGAGCGTGTCCATGTGCGCGTGGAATAGTTGGTGACACATGCACCGGTTTGGACCCCTCACGCCGCGCCGGTGCGGTCCGCGGCTCCGGTACCTCCCCGGCGCCGGAGCCACGTCAACTTCTTCCAAGGCATATGAAGGTCCCGATCTCCCCTGGACGGTCGGGACCCGAAGTCCTGCCCGACAGGCGACGAGCAGGACTGCCTTGATGCGCTCACTTGGTCTCGCCGTCTCCCGCCGCGAGGAGCTGCCATGAGTACCGCAGTTGTACGCCGTGGTCCAGCAGCCACCGGATCTCGCGGTAGCGCAGGTCGTGTGCGGTGTCCGGCTCGATGACGGCGGCCCAGCGCACGATCACCGTGCCGACCGCGCCCGTCTGAGCCAGATTCCGCACGCGGAGCCAGCCTTCGCGGCGCAAGGGGTCCGGCTCCCCGTACGGGTCATTGATCAGCTCCGTGATCGTCAGACCGCGCGCCGTCGCGAGCGCGCGCCCTTCGGTTTCGGCGCGTTCCGCGGCGAGTGTAGGCAGGGAGCTGCCGCGCTCAGCGCACACGTACCGCACCGCGGCACTCAGGCCGACGCGAACTCCCAACTTCGCCTGCGGTCAGGGTCTTCACGCTACGAGGGGAGGGACAGCCGGGCCACCACACAACGAGGTGGTGGGTGAGGAAACATCAAGCCGGTAGGGCTCCGAGCGAGGCAAGGATCTCGCCACCCGGGCCGTGCACGTACCAGGCGAGGTGCGCTGCCAGCACGGTGGCGTCGACGGGCAGATCGACGGGCCCGATCAGTCGCGCCACATTTGTCTGGTCGAACTCCTTGGCACAGCGCAGATAGGGGCGGTAGACACCGATCTTGTGATTCAGGAAGTGGTCCGCGTCGGTGAACCCTTCCACGCCGTCCTGGATGACCGCCTCAGGGATCTCCAGGATTTGGGTGAGCGCCCTGAAGGTGTCCCGCAATGGCGTGGAGTGGGCGTTCGTCAGATGGTAGACGCCGGTTCCCGTGTCGGTGAGCGTGATCTGGACGGCGGCCCGAGCAGCCGCGTCGACGGGGATGTAGTTGGTGCTGCCGTCGGGCAGGCCGTTGATCCGCAGTGGCGATGGAGGTTCACCGCCGGCGCCGCGCAGTTCCCCTACGCCGAGGGCAAGGCCCAGCGCGAGGTTGTACAGGCCGCTGGTGGTCGTCGCGGCGAGGGTGCGGCTGTGTCCGATGACCAGGCTCGGGCGGAAGATCCGCATGCTGTCGAAGGGCTCTGTGCGAACCTCGCACTCACTGACGACCTTGCTGTACTCGTACCAGTTGTTGACGGCCATTGATGGGTCGGCCGGGTCGGCGGCGATCCAGCCGTTGCGCCGTCCCGCGACCAGTGCGCTGCTGATGAAGTTGAACGTCGCACAGCGTGCGGCCCTGGCGAGGCCCAGCGCGTTCCTGGTGCCGTCGATGTTGCGGGAGACGACGTCCTCTTTGCGCTCGTACTCGTAGGCCATGGAGGCGGCGACGTGCCAGAAGTGGACCGCGTCGCCGGTGGGCGCCGCGCCGAAGCCCGGCTCGGTGATGTCGCCGGGGATGCCGTGGCAGCGCCCTTCGATCTCGGGTGCGAGGTCAGGGCGACCGTAGGCCCTCGCGGCACGCTGGAGTTCCGATTTGAGCCGGGTGTCGGCGTCGAGGCCGGGCCGTGGACGGACCAGGCAGGTGACCTTCGCGTCGGTGCACTCCAGCAGCTCCAGGACGATGGCGCCGCCGATGAGGCCGGTGGCGCCAGTGACGAGGTGGTGTTCCACTGCTTCTCCCAGAGACGGGTGTGTTCGATGTGCTCAGTCATCGAGAGCGATCAGTGAGCGGGTGACGGTGTGCCGGTTGTGCCAGGTACCGGCGGCTGATTCGGTGAGAGACCGGCGGCCGGATCAAGTTCTCCGGCAGCCTCCTGGTGCCCCTCCCACAAGGGGTGCCCCGTTGCGCCGCCCGGCACGTACGCTCGCTGCGTTGGCCGAAAGCCCTGGTAGTTCCGCTACAGGGACTTTCGGCCGTCCTGCGACCTGGGGTTCCCCCACGCCCGAGGCTGTGGGGGGCACCCGACAACGCTCCTTCCGGGCAAACCTTGCCGGTCACGGCACTAGGCGCGGGCTCGCAGGCCCAGCCGGGGGATGTGATAAATGCGGCGGCCGTCCACCCACAGCCAGCACTCGGCGAAGACGGTCCGCTCGTCGGGGCGTTCCAGGATCCGGGCCTCGACAGTGACTTCCTTGTCGGTGGGGAGGACCTGGCCGCGGAACTTCCAGCTCAGCGGGGAGACAAGTTCGTAGCCGGGCGACCCGAGATACCACTGCAGGGCCTGGACGATGGCCTCGATGCCGATGGAGCCGGGCATCACCGGGTCCTGGAAGAAGTGAGCTTTGAAGAACCACTCGCCCGGCTGCACCCGCTTGAGGGCGCTGATGTGTGCCAACTCGTTGTCACGGACGGTCCGGTGGCCGGCAATCTCGTCCAGCATCAGCAGCATCGGGCCGGGCAGCCCGCCACCGGGCGTCAGGCGGACCGGGGTGTCGTACAGCTCGGCCAGTCGCCGGCGGTCGGTCTCGGTCGAGGGGAAGCCGACCTGGTTGGCGAGCGCGGCCGTAGTGAAGGAGCCGAAGACGGCCGTGCCGTCCAGGAGGGGGCGGTCATCGACCTGAGCGGTCACCGCGAACGACTGGATGATCATCCCGTTGAGCTCCGAGAGCTCGGTGAGCTCGGCGCGAGTGGTGATCCTTCGGTCTGCCGAGGTCACCGTGGTGTGCAGGGCCAGGTCGCCGTCGAGATTACGGAAAAGCATCTCGTCGTCGCTGCGGAGCATGACGCCTCCGTAGGAGCTGAGCCAACCGCACGGTTGGAGTGCGGTTTCCAGCAGCACCGAGACCGGCATGACGCCGCCGGGGTTCTGGTTGAAGTACCAGGCGTCTGCGGGAACGTCGTACTCGGCGTGGACGACGCTTCCGGTTTCCAGGCCGCCGTAAGCGCCGGAGACGTCACGGATCCGGGTCACGAAGTGGTACGGCGGGCTCGGGAGCCGAGGTGCGCGCCGGGTCCCGTCGAAGCCCTCGCCGATGCGTCCGAGCGCTTGGGTCTGCGGACCTTGAGCATGGGCGAGCAGCGCGTTGTGGTCGAGGCGGATCCCGTCGATCTGCGCGGCGGGCCGCATGTCGGTCACGGGCTCGCTCTTCGGCGGCCAGTCCGGGACGAGTCGGACTGCCAGCCCCGCGACGTGGACGGCCTTGACACCGTCGGCGGTGAGCAGGACGTCGGCCGTGAGGGTGGGGTGGGGGCCCGCGCTGAACTCCCGCACGAACACCTCGTAGATGAGCTCCTTGCTCTGCGGAGTCACCTGCCCGCGGCACTCGATCCGGTAGGTCTGCTCGGGGACGGGTTCGAAGCGCCACGCGTCGCGGGTCAGGGTGCAGCCGGCGGCGGCGAGGTAGAACGACATCGCCTGAAGGCAGCCGTCCAGCATGAGGGTGCCCGGCATGCACGGGTCGTTGTGGAAGTGGCCGTCGAAGAACCAGTCATCGGGGCTGAGCGCCGTACGTGCCTGCAGATAGCCGCGTTGCCAGGGGCCCGCCGCACTGTCGAAGCAGACGACCTCGTCCAGGAGCCGCATGCGGCCCGGTGGGATACGCGGGGTCTGGACGTGCGCTTCGGCTGCCCGCCACTGCTCGCCGAAGCAGGCGGCAGGATGGCCCTGACTGAATGCTTCGACCTCACGCTCGGAGAACCGCTGTCGGGTGCCGCGGACGGGGGACTTGTCGACCTGCCCGGGGCCGGCCGGCGCGGTCTGGGGATCCCACAGGACTCCGCCGGTGTCCGCCAGTTCCTCGTCGGTGAAGTAGCCCGCCTGTCCGTTGCGGACGGTCAGCATCGGTCGGCCATCGACGCGACAGTCGAACTCGAAGGTGAACAACCGCTGGCTGTCGTTGATCACATGGTCGACAATCCGGATCTCGTAGTCGAGCAATGCGCCGGTCGGCGGCGGCGGCGCGTGGTACACCGCTTCGGCGCCCAGCAGGCGGTACACACGGCGGCCGCGGTTGTCCAGGTCCGCGCCGAGCCAGCTGATCAGCAGCAGGTCGGCCTGTCCGGCCTCGATGACCAGGCCGGGCGGCATGCGTCCGGTGTGATCGAGATACCAGGCCCCCGGGGTGAGGTCCGTCTCGGTCCATATCGTCCCCGTTGCCAGGGAGCCGGGGACAGCATCGATCCCGGTGACCCGGTCTGCCAGCAGCAGCGGTGGCCGCGGCATGCGAGTCTGCCGCTCATCGTGGTCCTGGACCGCGAACATCGGCCCGAACAGCCGGGAGACGTTCCCCTGGGCGAGGTATTCGAGGTCCTGCCGGCTGAACTTTGGCCCCGGCCGCTCGTGTGATGCGGTGGGCGGCGCCACCGGAGCCGGCGAGGGGACGATCCGGCGGCGCGGCCGGGACGGATCGAGGGCGCGCGACGCACGGGGCAGTGCGGCAGCGATCCGGGCCTGCTGCGCCAGGAACCGCAACTGTGCTTCCTGACTGGTCGCCACATGGCCGAGGTGGACGGAGGAGACCTGCGCGAGTTGCTCGGCCAGCAGCTCCTGTACGAACCGGGCCGGCGCTGGTGCCGCAGTGGGCGCGGCGGGGCTCGGGGACGCCACCTGCGGCAGGGGCGTCCGGGACGGGACGACGGCCGGCACGGTGGCCGGGGGGGCGGCCATGTGCTCCGAAGGAGTCGCCGACGCTACCGGAGCGGCTCGCCGGGGCGTCGGAAGGTGGGCGGGAACGCGTAGGACGGGGCCGGATTCCTCGGCTCGGCGTGCCCGTTCGGGCCGGGTCGCGGGCACACCGGTGGCAGCCAGTTCGGCGAGTGAGCCGAGCAGGCCGTCGAGGCCGCCGTCGCGCAACGGGTCAAGGGCGACGGCGAGATGAGGGCGCGTCCCCAGAACGCGTCGGATCCAGCCGGTGCACAGGCTCCCGGGGCCGTGTTCGACGAAGATCCGGACGCCGTTGTGGTACGCGTGCTCGATGGAGGCGGTGAAGTCGATCGTGCCGACACACTGGTCAGCGGTGGCCTGCGCGGCCCGTTCGGCCGTGACGTCGTAGGGCCGGCCGGTGGCCCCGCTGTAGAACCGGACCCCTGGAACGGGCTGTGTGGGCAGCAGGTGCAGCTCGTAGAGGCGGTCGCGCACGGCGGCTGCCTCGGGGACGTGGGCGGCCACGTCGTAGTCGAGGAGGAGCGCGTTCGCCCCGTCCAGCCGGGCCAGGGCGGAGGCGCACGCGTCCTTCTCGCCGCCGATCACGCACCGCCCGGGCGCGTTGATCGCCATCAGGTGAACGGCGGGCAGATCTGCCAACGCCGTTCGGACCTGGTCGGCGTCGGCGTCGATCTGGTATGCGGTCCACTGAGTGCCGTGCACGCCGGCGTCCGCCCAGGCGGCGCGGACGGTGTCCATCGGGCCGCCGAGTTCGGCGGTGAACAGGCCGGATGCGCGGGCGGCGGCATACAGGCCGGTGGCGTCCTGCCAGGCACCAAGTGCTGCCAGTGCGGCGGCTTCCCCGGAGGAGTAGCCGATCGCCGCGGCCGGCTGAATGCCGAGGACCTCACGAGTGATCTGAGTGTGCAGCGCAGACAGGAACGCCGCACCGCTGATCTGGTCCATCGCGTCCCCGGGGCGGCCGTCCTGGCCGTAGGCCCAGCCCACCAGCGGTTCGAGGGGGCCAAGCCGTCCGCGCACCGCGTCGATGAGCTCGGGGAAAGCGCGCAGCAGCTCACTGCCCATGCCCGGGTACGCGGCCGAGCCGTTGGTGTAGACGAAGGCGATCTGTCCGTCCAGCGGTGTGTCGCGGTACGCGACGCCTCGCGGAAGGAGCGCGCCGCTGTGCAGCGACTCCCGGATCGCCGGTGCCCGTCGGGTCGCCGCGTCAGCCGAATCGGCGACGACGGCGAGCCGAGCGGGGCCGCCGTCGCCGCTGCGGCCGGCCTCCAGAGCTGACAGCGCGGCAGCCCGGTCGCCCCCGGAGAAAACCGTCACCTGCGCGAGCGCCGGCATCAGGCCTTGGACGTCCGCCCTCTGCAACTGCGTGCGTCGCAGGCCGCCGTCGCATCGGGCCGTCGCGATCTCCACGCTGCGCAGCATGCGCGGGGGAGGTGAGCCGGTGGGTACCTGCTGGTGGTGCAGGGCAAGGGCGCCTGCGGCCACGGCGAGCAGGCCGCGTGCCGCGTGGCTGTGGCCGAAGAGCGTCGCGGGGTCGAAGTCCGCGCCCTCGCCGAGGAGGAAGTCGGCCGCCTCGCCTGCCGACTCGGGCAACAGAGCGAGCACCGGGTCATCGTCCCTGCGGGCGTCGTCCAGGCGCTTCAGGACCAGCACGACCGCTGCGTCAGCAGGCCGGTCAGGACACCCCAACGCGTCTACGGCTGCCGCGTGGACCGGCTCGGAGGACAGGTCGACAGCCCCGACGACGGCTGCGTCGACCTCGCCGCAGCGCAGCGACCGGGTGGCGAGGTCGAGAGCGACCAGGCCGGACTCCTCCTCGGCGAGCACCGCGTAAGCGGGGCCGAGCAGGTCGAACTGGATGCTGATGCGATTGGCCGTGCCGTTGGCCATCATGCCCGTCAGGCCTGCCCCGCTCAAGCGGGGGCCGATCGGCTCGTCGAGACCGGTGGGCCTGCCGTGGTGGGCAGACCAGGCATCCAGCCGCCAGCGGGCGGTCAAGCGCGCGCCCTCCGGGTCGCAGGCCGTGCCGATCAGCACCGAGGTGCGGCGAGGAAGTTGCAGGCCTGCCACGGCCTCCCGGGCCGCTGCCAGAACCAGCAGTTGCTGGGGCAGTGCTTCCTTCAGGTCGTTCGGGGGGAACCGGAGCCCGGTCAGGCCTATTTCGACGTCCTGGCGGTCCATCTCCGGAGCCTGGCCGGTGAACAGAGCAGTGCGGAAGTCGCCGACCCCGGTCCCGGACCCGGCGCGCAGCCCGAGGGCGACAACCGCGATCTGCGGCGGCTGCTCAGGTGTGGTCTGCCGGGGCCTGCTCCTGCGGCCGGGTGGGGCCGCGACGGCGTCCGGCGGGTCGATGACGAGGTGGGCGTTGTTTCCGCCGAAGCCGAACGCGCTCAGCGCGGCGCGCTGCCGGCCGTTCCACGGTTCCGCATGCTGGAGCAGCCGGAAAGGTGCCTCCCGCAGGGATTCGATGGGGGAGTCGATCCCGGGTGTGCCAGGGCGCAGCCCGGAGCGGAAGGCGCCGAGGATTTTCAGCAGCCCAGCAATTCCCGCGGTCGCCAGCAGATGGCCGACATTGGCCTTGGCCGAGCCGATGACCAGATCGGTGGCATCCTTGAACACGGCGCCGCTGCTGTGGACCTCGACGGCGTCGCCCACCGCCGTCCCGGTCGCGTGGCATTCCAGCAGCGTCACCGTGGACGGGTCGAGGCCAGCTTCCGCGTACGCCGCTCGCATCGCCTCCTCCTGGCCGCGCGGGGAAGGGGACAGGAAGCCTCCGGTGTTCCCGTCGTTGGACAGGCCGATGCCACGTATGACGCCCAGCACGGTCCGCCCCGCCCGGACGGCGTCCTGGTGGCGCATCAGAGCGACAAGGCCGGCACCTTCACCCGGGATCATGCCGTCGGCGTGCCGGTCGAAGGGGAGGGGCCGGCCGCTGAGACTCAGCGCGCCGAGTGAGGCGAATCCCACATGGATCTGCGGGCCTGCGGCCCCGCTGACCGCACCGGCGAGCATCAGGTCGGCGGACCCGTCGTGCAACCGGTCGCAGGCCGTCTTGATCGCGTACAGCGAGGACGCGCACGCCGCCTCCAGGCCGAACGCGCCCGCCTCCAGGCCGAGTGCCTGCGCGGCGCGCACCATCGGCAGCCCCGAGCAGAAGCGGTCCGAAGGATGCGGCCGCCGCCCCGCTGATGCGGAGGCGGACCGGTCGTCCGGACCGTCGAGGCCGAGCCGGTCCAGCCACACCTGTTCGGCATAGGCGGTCAGGCCGCGCCAGGCGAAGCCAAGGTTGCCCATGACCAGACCTGCCCGCGCGGGCGGGCCGTCCCAGTGGGCCTCACGCAGCGCCTGCCGTCCGGCGTGCAGGATCCACTGGAGCGCCGGATCCCAATCGGCCACAGACTCGGCGTCGACGGCGAACCCGGATGGGTCGAAGGCCCGCTCAAAGCCTCGGACGAGTCCGGAGACGGGTCGAAAGCCCTTGGGCAGCCACTCCACCACGCCGAGATCGGGCCAGTTCTGCGGCAGGCCCCATTCGTCCGGGGTCACCTCGCTCAGGCTCACCCGCCCGTTCTCGATTTTGGTCCAGAAGGCGGCGGGGTCGAGCGCTCCGGGAAGCACGCACCCCTGTCCCACGATCGCGATCGGTTCGAATGACACGCTGCTCGTCCTCCATCAGTACTGCTGATCGGTGATCACGTGCGGGGGTTGAGTGCGACCCCGAGGAATTCGGCGTAGAGGGTCTGGTCCTCGCGCAGCAGGGCGATATCGCAGAGGGCTCGCTTCCCGGCCCGTTCGCGACTGCGCAACAGGCAGTGCAGGGTCCGGCCCGCAGGACCGAACCGGTGCCTGCGGTACTCCTCCAGGCCCACAGGCGCGACGGGGAAGCCGAGCACGTTCTCACCCCACAGGACCGCGAGTCGCAGGGCGGCGTCGGCGGTCATGGCTTCGAGGTGCGGCACGTCCCCCGACGCGCCGGTGCCCCCGAGTTCCAGCAGGGCGACGGCGCCGGGGGCGCCAACCCGCACGCCCGCCGCCGGCATCCGCAGCACGGCACCGCGGCTCACCACGTCCCCGCCGTCCTCGCCGCCGTCAAGCGGGGGCAGATACGGATGGTCGGGCCAGACACCGCCGCCCAGGGTCCTGCCGAGTTGGGCGACTGCCTCGACTCGTGAGGGCGCACCCAGCAGCCGCAGCTCCAGCTGATCGCTGCGGGAGAAGCCCTCGACGCGCACGCTGCCGCAGCCGTCCGGTGTGGCCGCGGCGCCTGGCGCGTCGAGAACGATGTCGCGCAGCGTCACAATCGACTGGTCCGGGATCCGGCCACGCGTGGCCGCGGTGAACAACTCCACTGCCATGGCCATTGGTTGGAGGCCGAGCGGGAAGCTGAACCCACCGGGCCCATGCGGTTGTCCCGTTTCGTCGGCAACCGGCGTCTCGGCCCTCAGAGCTGGCGGGTCGGGGAGCTCCTCGACCGTCAGGATGACATGTGCGGGACCCTGTCCGTTCCGCAGCTCCGCCACGAAGGCGCCGGCTCCGGCACGCAGCGGGATCAGATCCAGTCCCTGCTGCCCGAACCGGGCAGCGATCTCCGGGGTGACCATGCCGCCGTCCCAGGGGCCCCAGCCGATGGAACGGACCAGGCAATGCGGGCGTCGAACGCGTTCGACGGCGGCGATCTGGCCGAGAACCTCATTCGCCATGGCGTAGTCACTCTGGCCCGGGTTTCCGGCCCATGCCGCGACCGAGGAGAACAAGCACAGCAGTCGCAGCGGGTCATCCCGGGTGGCGTCGAGAAGCAGCCGCAGACCGTCCAGCTTGGTGGCGAGGACCGCCTCGTACTGGACGGCCGTCTTGTCGGCGATGTACTTGTCGTGCACCACGCCCGCAGCGTGGATCAGACCGGTTAGGGGCCCGAACACCTCCCGGACTTCGTCGAGTGCGCGGTGCACCGACGCAGCGTCGGTGACATCCACCGGGAAGTACCGCACTTCGCTGCCACTGGCCCGCGCAGCGGCCAGAGTCTGGCGCACCTCGCGGACGGCAAGAATCCGGCGTACCCGAGCCAGGATCGCCACCGGGCCGGAGCCCGGATCGCGGGAGGCCAGTCGCGCCACCAGAGCCGGCTGGTCGAGAGCGTCCTCCAGCCCGGGGGGCTCCTCAACGAGCTCGGTCCGGCCGAGAATGGCGAGCCGAGGCCGATACCTGACGGCCAGTTCGGTGAGCACCGCCGGCGTCACCCCGCGGGCGCCGCCCGTGACGACGACAACACTGTCCTCGTCGAGTGGGGCGTCTGCGAGCTCGGCTCCGTGGGGGGCGACGACCGTGTCGAGGATCACGCGCCGGCCGTCGAGGGGCAAGCCCACATTGAGGGCCGGCCCCCCGGACACCAGCTCGGCGACGATGGCCTCGGCGACCGCGGCACTGTCGCGGGGGCCGCGAGCGCAGTCGATGGCCTTGACGCAGGCCGCGGGCCACTCCAGCGCCGCGGTCCGCGCCAGAGCGGCGATACCGCCGAGCCATGCCCGATCCCCGTGCCCACCACTCAGACCGAAGTCGCCGCCGGTGTCCTGGACGACGGCGAACAGGCCACCGTGCGTCGCCATCACGGCAGCGACCTCCTGGGCCGCCGTGAACACCTCGCGCATCACGGTCAATGCGTCCTGGGGCGCCCCAACGGGCGCCATGCCACCGAGCAGCAATACGGCGCTCGCCCCGCTCAGCGAGCCGCCCTCGACCGCCTCGATCCCGCACGCGTGCAGCCTGGTCACCACGTCCCGGGCCAGCCCGCTGCCGCCGTCCACAACGTGGACCACAGCTCCTGTCAAGCCACCCATCCCGACACCTGCGGACGGCAGTTCCACGGCCCGCACCACGCGCCGCCGCAGCGCCGATTGCCTCTGATCAGCCAGCGCGTCATTCACCCTCCTCGGCCGAGTCCCCACCGGGTTCCTTCCCGTGCTGGCCCGTCCCCGGCGTGCCGGCGGCCAGCTGCTCGACGATCGCGTCGACGGTGCGCAGTTTGAACAGGCTGCCCGTGCCAGGAGAGTCGGAGCCGGGCAGCCCGGGGACGCGCTGCCGAAGGGCGGAGAGGATCTGCACCTTCTTGATCGAGTCGACACCGAGCTCCGACTCCAGATCCATGTCGGAACCCAGGAGTTCGACGGGATACCCGGTTATCTTCGCGACGACCCCCAGCACCAGCTCAGAGCTCAGCACGGTGGTGGACGGCTCGGGAGCAGCCGCCACGGGCACCACGGCGGGAGCAGCCGCCACGGGCACCACGGCGGGAGAGACCGTGGGTAGCGGGGCTGTCGGGGGGGCTACGGACTGGGCGGGCAACACGGGTGGAGCCATGAGCTCGGGCGCCGGGGCCTGGAATGCCGACCGCACAGGGCTTTCGAGCTGCGGGGACGCTTCCCGGACCGGGGCGACGAGCGGCGCGACGACGCCCGTCGCGGGGGCGGCCTCGTCCGCGTCCGCCAGGCCGCCTGTCATTCGGCCCATGATGTTGTCGACGAGCTGCAGGTACGACTGGTGGCCGGCCAGCAGGGCCTGCTGGAAAGCTGCCTGGGCCTGGGCGGTCTGCCGCTGGGTCTCGGCCAGGACCTGCAGCCAGTCCGGGTCGGGTGCGGTCTGGTACTGCGGCATCGGTGTACTCGCTTTCTCGGTGGACGTGTACGGGAACGGAACAGATGCGGGAACGGCGGCCGGCTCGGGCCGGGACTCCGTCGGGAGAACGGCCGGGGACGGTGCGGCCGGCGTGCGGACCGGTGCGACCGGCTCCGCGTCGGACGGCGGGTAGGGGCGGCCGTACTCGGCGCCATTGATCTTTACGGCCGCTGGGCCAGGGGGCCGGACCGCCGGGTCCGGTGTCGGCCACAGAGCCTCGAAGTCCAACTCCACGCCGTTGACGGCCAGTCGGCCCAGAGCGGTGAGCAGCGACTCCACTGAGTTCGCGCCTTTGCGGTCGAGGTTGATCGCAAGGTGTGGCCGCTCTCGGAGGATCGAGCCGACCATCCCGGTGATCGCGGACCCGGCTCCGACCTCGACGAAGATCCGGCTGCCCGCGGCGTACATCGCCTCGATCTGGTCGACGAATTGAACCGGTGAGGCGCCGTGCACGGACACCATCTCGCGCAGCTTTGTCAGATCCGGGCCGTAGGGCTCGGCCGTCAGGTTGCTCCACACCTCGGTCACCGGCGGCGACAGCGGCTCCGCGGCGAGAAAGTCGTGAAGTGCCGCGTTCGCGGAAGCGACCAGGGGGGTGTGCGCGGCGATGACCACATCAAGCCGCCGCGCCCGTACGCCCTGCGCGGCGAGCCGCGCTTCGAACTGCTCGACCGCTGAGACCTCCCCCGACACCACGACCTGGTCGGGTTGGTTGTGGTTGGCGAGCCAGACCCCTTCCGTCCCCTCCAGTTCCGCCTCGACCTGTTGCAGCGGGAGGTTTACGGCCAGCATTCCCCCCGGAACCTCCGAGGCCGAGCCCATCACCTCCCCGCGCCGCCGGGTCAGGCGCAGCAAGGTGTCCGCGTCATACACGCCCGCCGCGTGCAGGGACACCAGTTCGCCGAGGCTGTGCCCGCCCAGACGCTGGGCCCGTAGTCCGAGCACGTCGAGTACGGCCAGCAGTGAGAGGCTGTGTGCGGCCAGCGCGGGCTGGGCCCACTCCGTGCGGGTCAGCAACTCGTGCTGTGCCGCACGCTCGGCCTCGCTGAAGCCCGGCTGCGGGAAGACCACCTGGTGCAGCGGTACCGGCCCGAGTTCCAACCGCGCCACCCGGTCCCACACCGCGCGGGCGGCGGGGAAGGCCATGGCCACCCCAGAGCCCATGCCCGGATACTGCGACCCCTGGCCGGGGAAGAGAAAGGCGAGCGAGCCCGGTTCGGCTTCCCCGGTGGTGTAGCTGACTCCGCCAGGCGCCGTCATCGGCTTGTCCGGACGCAGCGCCAGGAACCGGTCGAGCTTGGTGCCGGCCTCCGTCGCGTCGGCGGCGACGAGGGCCAGCCGACACGTGACGGTTCGGTCGAACGTTCGCCTGCTCTCCCGAGCCGCCTCGGCGAACGGCAGTTCGTCCAGCAGTTGACGGGCCCCGGCCCTGAGAGTGTCCAGCGACGCGCCACTGAACAACAGGAGTTCCTGCGGCAGCGCGTGGTAGCGCGCTGGTTGCGGCCAACCGTGATCGGGGCGGTACTCCTCAAGGGTGGCGTGGTAGTTGCTGCCACCGAAACCGAAGGCCGACAGCGAGGCCCGGCGCGGATGATCGTCTGCCCTGATCCACGGCCGAGCCTGCGTGTTGAGGTAGAACGGACTCTTTTCGATCTCCAGCGCCGGGTTGGGGCGGGCGACCTTGATCGTCGGCGGAAGCACCTTGTGATGCAGCGCCAGTACGACCTTGATCAGCCCAGCGGCGCCGGCCGCCGCTTTGGTGTGTCCGATCTGCGACTTCACCGTACCCAGAGCGCACCAGGCGGTGTCGGCACTGTCTGCGGCGAAGACCTCCCGCAACGCGGCGAACTCGGCAGCGTCCCCGGCTCGTGTCCCCGTGCCGTGCGCTTCGACCAGCTCGACCGTGGTCGGGGAGTAGCCGGCAATCTCGTAGGCGCGCCGCAGTGCCCGCGCCTGTCCCTGCGGTTCAGGCGCGTAGATCGCGCTGCCGCGCCCGTCGGAAGACGCTCCGACCGCCCGCAGAACCGCGTACACGCGGTCACCGTCGCGCTCGGCGTCGGCCAGACGTTTGAGGGCGACCATGCCGAGGCCCTCACCGATCAGCGTGCCATCGGCGTCCGCGTCGAAGGGTCGCACCTCGCCGGAGGAGGACAGGGCGGGGGTCTTGCTCATCGAGACGTACATCAAGGGGTTGTTGAGCGTGTCCGCGCCGCCGGTGAACATCACGTCGGCGTGGCCCAGGGCGAGTTCATTCACCGCGGCGCTGAGGGCGGCCAGCGAACTGGCGCAGGCCGCGTCGACCGTGCAGTTGATGCCGTGCAGGTCGAAGCGGCTCGCGATCCGCCCCGCGATCACGTTGGAAAGCATCCCTGGGAAACTGGACTCCTGCCAGGGAACGAACTGGTCGGCGATCCGGTCGCAGGCCGCCTGCGCCTCTTCCTCCGGTATGCCCTGCTGCCGCATTGCCCGCAGCCAGACAGGTCGCTGGATACGAGCGGCCATGGTGCCGAACATGGGGATCGAGCCGCTGCCGAGGATCACACCGATCCGTTCTCGGTCCAGCGGGCCCGCCAGGTTGGCTTCTGTGTCCGCCAGCAGCCGGTCGGCCACGACCAAACCGAGCAACTGCGTTGGGTCAATGGCCGGCAGCGTCGCAGGCGGGATGCCGTACACGAGGGGGTCGAAGTCCACAGCGGGCAGGAAGCCGCCACGCCTGCAATATGTCTTGTCCGGAGCGGACGGGTCCGGGTCGTAGTAGTCGTCGACCAGCCAGTGCGTCGACGGCACCTCGGTGAGGAGGTCCTTGCCGGCGACGACGTTGCGCCAGTACGACTGGACGTTGGAAGCACCCGGTAGCAACGCGGCCAGTCCGACGACGGCAACGGGAACCCGGTCAGGAGCGCGGGACTCGGACATGGACGGCACCTCTCGACAACGGGGCGGGAAAGGGGGCAGGTTGCTTGAAGTGAGAGTCAGGACAGGAGGCGGGGAACGTAATTGCCCGCGCACGAAACGCGGACGCCGTAACTGCGCAACTGATGGGTACGGGTGACCACCGCTGCGCCCTCCATCAGGTTGCGGGCGATCTGCACGACCGTGCAGTGCTGTTGCTCGGCCAGTGGGCTGCCGGCCACCCACCGGTTGAACGAGCCGATCGCGGGCCCGCACCAGACCTGGTAGTCCGCTCGCCTGGACGGCTCGCCGGTGATGGCCCAGCGGCTGGCCTGACCCAGATAGGAGCGGAAGACCAGGGCCATGCGGTGCTTGGGGTCACGCTCGGCGACTGCGATCTGATCCGGGTCGCGGTCGGCCCAGTACCGACGAGTGGCGGCCCACGCCTCGTCAAAGCCGGCCCGCAGCAGGTCGCGTTCCATCCGGTCGCGAACCCCCGTGGGAATCCGCTCCAGCGAGTCGTAGCGGCAGTAGGCCTCGTAGAGTCCGGCCGCGCGATTCGCGTACATGGTGCCGCGGCGCAGCACCTGCACCTTGATGCCGTACTCGAACATGTCGGACGCCGGAGCCATCGTGACATCGGCCAGGTCCGCCTCGGCGAGCAAACGTTTCACCTCGTCGGAGGTACCGGCCTCGACCGATCGCTGGTTGACGGTCCCCGTCACGACGTAGTCCGCCCCGCAGGCGAACGCCGACGCCACAGCGAGCGGATCCCCCAGTCCGCCGGCAGCACCGACCCGGACGCGCTCGGCGTAACCGTGACGGCGGGAGAGGGTGTCCCGCAGGGCCAGCATCGCGGGCAGAATGACCGTCAGCGGACGGTTGTCGGTGTGGCCACCGCTGTCGGCCTCGACGGTGACGTCCGTCGCGAGCGGAATCCGCCGGGCGAGTGAGACCTCGTCAGCGGTCAGCCGCCCCTGCTCCAGCAAGGCCCGCAGCAGCTCGTCGGGAGCCGGAGACATGAACTTCTCAGCCACCTCGGGGCGCGAGACCTTGGCAAACAGGCGGGTCCGCCGAACGATCCTTCCTTCCGGATCTGTGTGCAGGCCGGTTGCGGCGCACCGCACGACCGCCGGAGTCAGGTCCATGAAGGCGGAGACCGACACATTCACCACTCCGTGGTGGTGAACCAGGTCGACCACGCGGTCCTCGTAGCCGGGTTCGTTGGGCGAGTGGAGCAGGTTCACACCCCAGTTCGGCGAGGAACGAAGCGTCTCGGACAACTCCCGGAGGGCCGCTTCCACTCGTGCCGCACCGAGCCCGCCGGCGCCGAAGAAGCTGAGCATGCCCGCCCTGGCCATGGCCACGACCATGCGGGTGGTCGAGATCCCGTTCGCCATCTCGCCTGCGATGTAAGGGAAGCGGACCCTGTGCGTCGAAGCGAAGGTGGGATCGCCGAGCCACTCCGGATACATCGCGGGAAGCGACCCCAGGGCCTCGAAGCCGCCGCCGCCAGGCCGCAACTCTCCCCCGTACCCAACAGCCCTGACCGCTCCGTCGCCCACGACCTCCAGCCGGCGCCGAGGGTCGGCGAGGAGTGCTCCGATCTCATCAGGCGTGACGGCTGCCGGCCACACCCCCGGGTGCCAGCGCAGAGGTTCACGAATGAGGAGAGGAACAGGCGCTCGGCCGGCTTCCAGTGAATCGCCGGGCTTGTCTGAGAAGACCACCCACACCGCCTCCCGAACTAGAAACTCAAAATGGGGTATTGGACGGCCGGGAATTATCTGACAACGGAAGAACCGGCAGATTTCCCCTGGCTTTGATTATCGGACTCTGAAACGGCAATTCATGCACGAAAGCGCCGCAGACCGTGAGGCTTGCCACCGAATCCGTACACCGCGACTACCCCATCAGCCAGGGAAGTTAGCACGAATTATTGGTGTAAACGACATGGCCATCCCGGCCCACCATGCTCGACACGAAAGTGTCGTAGATCCCGAACTCTCTTCGCGACGTGAAGATAGCCGCGCCGTTCCGAGGCGTCAACATTAGAGCTGTTACCGAAAACAAGGTTGGTCGTCATTGCCGCTTCACTGGCGGATCTGCAAGAAATCGGGCATAGTCACGGCAGCCGTAAGTTCTCATCATGCCGACCTCGGGGCGGCGGAGGCGAAACCCGACCTAGGCTTGCGCATGCTGAAGCGTGCCGTGGAGTCCGGCATCCCGTTCGGGTGAGTCACGGCCGATGAAGTCTATGGGCAGACAAGCAGGATTCGTGTCCGGCTGGAAGAACATGACATCCCACACATACCTGCTGTGCCGAAATCACAGATGGTCATGACCATAGAGTTTTTCGGCCAGGCTCGCACACACAAGCTGATCGGCGAGCTTCCCGACGATGCGTGGACACGCATGAGCTGCGGCGACGGTGCTCACGGCCCACGAGAATACGACCGGGCCGCAGCAGCGATCCGACCCTGGCGGCGCGAGGGCTGGGACCACTGGCTAAATGGCACGACACAGTCTCACCGATCCTACGGATATCGCCAACTACGTCTGCTTCTGTCCGGCCGGGACCCCACTGGAAGAACTCGTGCAAATCGCGGGGTCCCGGTGGATGGTCGAGGAATGTTTCCAGACCGCGAAGAACGAGACCGGACTTGACCATTGTCAGGTCCGCGGCTACACCGCATGGTACCGGCACATAACCCTCTCCAAGGCCGCCCTCGCCTTCCTCGCCATCCTGCGAATGGAGGCAAAAAAGGAGATCCCGACACCGATGACGCTCGATCCCCCATACCCGTGACCATGAACGAGGCTCGGCGGCTCTTCAATCGAATCACTTCTCCCATCCGCCACGGCATCCAACATACACTCCACTGGACCCTCTGACGAAGAAGATGCCAAGCCCGGGCTCGCATCAGTCACTACAGACGAAGAGGGCATCACGGAGTGTCGTTGCAGTATTTCAGCCTGGCAACATCACGGGCTTTAGGACGTTGCCGCTCCGCGAGGCACACTCAGCCTCGTCAATGTCACTGAGCGGATAGACCTCGATCAATTTGTCGAAGGGAAACCGGCCTTGCTGCCACAAGCGAATAAGCAGTGGGATGAGCTGTTGCGGGACCGCGTCACCCTCCAGGATGCCGGTGACCTTGCGGCCTACCGCCAGGTCCATCGGAGCCAGTACGAGATTGTCGGTCTGGGCACCGACCGTGCCGAGGGCGCCGCGCGGGCTCAGGCCACCGATCGCCGCACTGATGACCGATGGCACCCCTGTCGTGTCCAGCGCGGCCCGCACTCCCCTGGTGCACGCGGCGAATCTGCTTGATCAAGTCATCACCGCCATGGCTGATCGTATGGATGGCTCCCTGCCTGCCGTCCTGCATCGCTGTCGCAGAATCAGGCCGACGACAACTGTGGGGTGGGCAAGGACGGGCAATGGGCCTGCTATCCTAAATGCTGGCTACAGTGCGCCACCTGGTGAACTGTGAACAATTTTACGACGGCTGAGTCACAGCGCCCAGCAATGAGCAGGGAACACGTGGCCTGGCGAGTTTGACAACTCGGTCGAGCCGTAGGGGTCCACTCCCGCTCGTACACGAACCGCCTGTCGGCAACGAGCTCGACGATCGGCTCACGCAAGGCGGCGCGGTCGGTACGAACTACCCCGGCGCCACCGCCCCCTTGCGGATCACCGAGGTCGCCGCATCTCACCCGCGCTGCGACGATCCTGGACCACGCCGGCCGCGCGTCCGCCTGGATCTGGGCTGAGAAGGCGGCGCCCGGGACAGGTCGTGAGTGCGCCTGCCCGATGTAACTGTATGTCACACCTGGAGAGTAGGACTCACAACTATGCGGAGCCATGCTTGAGATTGCCCAAGCAGCGCATAGATCTTGCGGTGGACCGATGTCCGCATCCACACCGGCATCGGCCGCAACACCGGGCGTTGCCCCTTGATCGTGGACACCCTGATCATTGGATCGTGAGGATCCATAGGACAGGAGCTCCCGTTGGGGACGTCGAAGTACTCGCCTGAGTTTCGGGCCGATGCCGTCGCGCTGTACCACGCCAGTCCGGGTGGGACGTACGCCTCGGTGGCCAAGGACGTGGGCATCAACCAAGAGACACTGCGGATCTGGGTGCGGGACGCCGAGACAGCCGCACGGCCCGGGGCGGTGGAGGCCACCGCGATGGAGAAGGAGAACCGGCAGCTGCGGGCGCGGCTCTGCGCGTCTGATCTCGCGTTTCGTCGGCTCGGACGATCTGCGACGCCACTTGTAGAACCACGCCTCCGACACGCCCAGGGCACGGCAGGAGGTGCGGTGCGGAATGTTGTGCACGGTCTTCTGGTCGCTGATCGCTGATCACCCCGACGAGCAACGCCGGGTCTGCCACGGCTACTTCACCCAAAGGACCATGCAGCGTTTGAGGACGTCACGCTCCATGGCCAGCTCCTTGTTGTCTTTCTTGAGCTGGGTGTTCTCCCGCCGCAGCCGCGCGAGTTCCTCACTCTCACCCGCCGACGCGGACCCGCCGGCCCTGCGGGCCCGCGACACCCAGTTCGCCAGCGTGGTCTCGTTGATCCCGAGATCCTGCGCGATCGGCTTGCCGGTCTCGGCAACGATCCGCACAGCCCCCTCACGGAATTCCGCGTCGAACTTCCGTCTCTTGCCTGCCATGCCCCTCAAATTCCCCTGCAGTCACGGTCTCTACGCTACGAGGGGAAGGTCTGCAGGCACTGGAGGCATTGCGCCAGCAGGTACTGGCCTGCGTCCACTGCCGACCGGACACCGCCCTTGGCCTTCTCGACTAGTTTGTCCTTCCGAGCAGCGTGCTGATATCGCCAGAAGCATCGGGTGGGGCCTGGGTCCCGGGGAGGGGCGGCAGCACGTTTCTCGTCCGCAATCCGCTGCTGATCCCGGTGGAGGGCGTCCGCTCGGGCCTCGGGGGGGACGGCCTCGCCGAGGGTGATCGCCGCCGTGTCAGTAACTTCAGTCAGCGAATAGCGGACGGGAGAACGGCTGGACCGTGTCGGCAGATTCAGGCGGGCGACGCCAGCCGGGAGCGCAGCACGCAGCGCTCCGTGCCAACGGATCCACAGCGCGGGGCGCCCACGGAGGGTCTCGTCACGGAGCTTGTCGACGGCAGTGCTGTCGTCCGCGCGGTCGATCTCCACGGCGATCGACGGACCCCCCTTGCGAATCAGGCGAAGATCCAGGTGAGCAGACCAAGGCAGCGAACAGTAGGAAACGCAGCCCCCGCTCATAAGCCGAGGCGGGTCGATATAGCACATCGGCGCCTCATCATACTCGCGGGTGCCAATCGTTCCGTGTCCGGTCTGCATGCGCATCCACTGGTGCGGCAGCACCTTGTTGATCATCTGGCGGGCCTTCCACCTGCGGCCCGCTCCGTCCGTG
>NZ_JBFAWW010000061.1:0-21837 GCF_040680495.1 Streptomyces sp. NPDC052036
GGGCGGTCGCCACCCGGTTCGACAAACTCGCCGTCCGCTTCGAAGCCACCGTCCTGATCGCCGCGATCGGCGAATGGTTATGACCGGCCTGAGCTGTCGGCTCCTCGAGCACCCAGCAGTGGTCGTAGCCGCCGGCGTCGTGGAGTTGGGCGTCAGCGTCTGCGATGCGCTCGCCGATCCTGCGCGGCTCGGCGAAGTCGAAGGCGGTACCGGCGGTGGGGGCGGCCGGACCGAGCGGGATGGCTTGCGCGGTGACCGGGAGGTAGGCGTCCGCGTCGAGGGCCAGGAAGTGGGAAAGGACGTCTCCCGAGCCAGCCCCTGTAAGGTTGAAGTAGGCATGGTGGATGAGGTTCACCGGGGTGGCTTGGTCGGTGCACGCGGTGAAGTCCAGGCGTAGGGTGCCCGATCGGTTGAGGGTGTAGAGCGCAGTGACGTCGAGGGCGCCTGGGAAACCCATGTCACCGTCGGGGCTGTGCAGGTCCAGTCGCAGGGCAGCGGCATCCTCGCGTGGCTGTGGCTCGGCGCGCCACACGCGGCGGTGGAAGCCGCCGGGGCCGCCGTGCAGGGCGTGGCCTCGGTCGCCCACAGCCACTTGGTGCGTCGTGCCGTCCAGGGTGAAGAGTCCACGATGGATGCGGTTGGCGTAGCGTCCGATGAGAGCGCCGAGGTACGGGTTGTCGGCCGCATAGTGGGCCAACTCGGGCAGGTCCAGTACGACGCACTCGGCGGTTCCGGCTGCGTGGGACCTCCAGCCAGTTGCAGGATGCCTCCGAAAGTCAGCACCTGGGCGCGCACACCCGTGCCGGGGTCCAGTGTCCAGCACTCAACGGGGCTGCCCTCGGGGGCGGTACCGAAGGGCGCGCTGGACAGGGAGGGGTGTGACATGGGGGTCCTCGGTGCGGGAAGGGATGCCGCGCGGCGCGACTGATGCGGGCGGGGGGATCGAGCAGGCTTGGCGAGACGAAGCCCGTGTCCCTGCAGGCGTGCGCGAGGTGGCGGGTGAGGTGGGCTGGGCGTCGGCTCAGGGGTGGGCAGCCGGTGTGCCGCGCCCGATCGTGGATTCGCGTTCGACCAGGGTGTAGCCGGGCAGGATGCGGCGGGGGAAGGCTGCGGTCGGTGTGCCGGCGTCGATCCGTTCCACCAGGCAGTCCACGGCGAGCCGCGCGATCGCGGCCTTGTCGGGGGCGACTGTGGTCAGGGACACCGCCGCGTAGCGGCCTTCCTCGATGTCGTCGAAGCCGACCACTGCGATGTCCTCGGGCACGCGCAGTCCGCGCTCGAACAGTACCCGCATCGCTCCCAGGGCGATCAGGTCGTTGTAGGCGAAGACGGCGTCCGGTGGCTCCGCGCGGTCCAGCAGGTAGGCCATTGCGGCGGCACCGTCGCGGTGGTCGTAGCCGTCGGTGGCGACTACGAGTGACCCGTCGGGTGTGCCGCCGGATGCCCGGATCTCCTCGCGCCAGCCGCGTAGGCGCAGGTGCGCAGGTTGGCGCAGGCTCTCCTGGCGGGCACCGAGGAAGGCGATGCGGCGTCGGCCCAGGGCGATCAGGTGCTGCACGGCGGTACGGGCGGCGGCCACGTTGTCAATGGCGATGTGGTCGTAAGGTGCGTCGTACTCGCGTTCGCCCAGCAGTACCAGTGGTGGGCCGTCGAGACGGGCGAGCAGGTCTTCGGTCTCCAGTTGGATGGGGCTGAGGATCAGCCCGTCGATGATGTGAGCGCGGAATCCTTGGGCGACCAAGACCTCCTTCTCTCGTAGCCCTGCGGTGTGGTCGAGCAGCACGGTGTGGTCGTGCTGAGCGGCGGCGTCGATGACGGCGCTGGCCAGGTCCGCGAAGTAGGGGTTGCCGAGTTCGGGGACGGCCAGTGCGATGATGCCGGTGCGGCCCTTGCGCAGGTGGCGGGCGGTCAGGTTAGGACGGTAGCCGAGATCTTTGATGGCCTGCTGGACGCGCTCGCGCGTGGCCGGGCTGACATACGGGTAGTCGTTCACGACATTTGAGACGGTTTTCATCGACACGCCCGCGCGCTGCGCGACATCCTTGAGGCTGACGCCCACGGCACTATGCTCCCTCGTCACGGTCGGGTCGGGTATCCCCCGGCCTGGCCTTATTCCAGTGCGGTCCCCTGGTCCGCCCAGGCGGCGTGTGGCTATTCCAGTCGCTGGGTTCGGCTGAGCAGGGCTTGGAGCAGCACGACGAGGGCCAGGAACGCGCCGTTGACGGTGTCGGTGAACGCAGATCCGTACTGGGAGACATAATGGTCGATCAGGTTGTGGATCACTGCGAGCAGGAGCACTCCGCAGGCGGTGCCGCCGACCGAGCCGGCTCCTCCGGTCAGCAGCGTTCCGCCGATAACCACCGAAGCGATTGCGGTGAGTTCGTAGCCGCCTCCTATGGTGGTGACGCCGGAGCCCAGTCGGGCGCTGCCCAAAGCGCCCGCTGTGGCGGCCAGCGTCCCCGACAGCAAGTAGACCAGCATCTTGGTGCGTGCCACCGGCAGTCCCATGAGCAGCGCCGCGTTCTCGTTGCCGCCGAGCGCGGTCAGGTTGGCGCCGAAGCGGGTTCGGGTCAGCAGCAGCGAGCCCAGTGCGAACAGGGCGGCGACGATCAGCACTGGCGTCCAGATGCCGGCGCCCAGCACGCGAAACGCCGAACCGGGAGGGACCAGGTAGGTCGTGGTGCCCTCGTGGGTGACGGCCTGAAGCAGCCCGCGCGCCCCGAGCAGGCCCGCCAGTGTGACGATGAAGGGTGCCATGCGGGCGCGCGCTATTAGCAGTCCCTGGATCGTGCCCCAGGTGGCGCCGACCGCCGCAGGCAGCATGACCGCCAGCCAGGTGCCCTGCGTCTGGGCCCCGTAGGCGGCGAGCACGCCACCGAGCGCGTACATCGAGCCGACGGAGAGGTCAATGCCGCCGGTCATGATCACGAAGGTCATGCCCAGCGCCAGCAGCCAGACGAAGGCGTTGTTGCCCAGGATGCTGCTCACGTTGGACCAGGTCGAGAAGGTCTCGGAGCTGGCCGAGGCCACTGCGATCACCAGGACCAGGACGGCCAGCGCGCCGCGGCGCTGCACCTGCGCCGCGAGTCGCTCCCCCAGCGGTGCCCGTTTGGGCCCGGTGGCGGGGGTGGTCTCCGGGGACAGCGTGGTGGGGGACGAGACGGTGGGGCTCATCGGGCACCACGCTCCTGGGACGCGTACACGGCGAAGCAGATGATGGCCGCCTCGACGATCTGGGTATAAGACGTGTGCACGTTGTGCTGGGTGAGAACGGCCGTGATCAGCTGCATGAATAGCGCGCCGGCCACGGTGCCGAGCACACGCACCTTGCCGCCGGTCAGCGGCGTGCCGCCGACCACGACCGCGGTGATCGCGTTGAGTTCCATGCTCAGGCCCTGGTTGGCGGGGTCTGCCTCGGCGCTGTGACCTACGATCATCACTCCGGCCAGTGCGGCGAGGATGCCGGACAGGATGTAGACGGTCATCAGTACCCGTCGCACAGGAAGTCCGGACAGCCGACTGGCCGCCCGGTTGTCGCCGATGGCGACCAGCCGCCGGCCCAGAGTCGTGCGGCGCACCATCAGCCCGGTCAGCAACGCACATGCCGCCACTATCCACGCCACCACCGGCACGCCGGCGACACTGTCCGCGCCGAGCGCGAGCAGCCCGGGGTCGGTGACCGGCTTGGCGGAGTCGCCGTTGATGGTCTCGGCAAGGCCGCGGACGCCGATCATCAGCGACAGCGTGGCCACGATCGGCTGGATGCGGGTGAAGGCCACCATCGTGCCGCCGATCGCCCCGGCCGCCGCGCCGAGCGCCAGGGCCATCAGCAACGCGACCGGCAGCCCCCAGCCCACGTAGAGGGGGACGATCGCGGCCGACAGCGCGATCACGGCGCCTACCGAAAGGTCGATCCCCTCGGTGCCGATCACCAGTGCCATCCCGAGCGCAACCAGGAGTGTCGGCGCCACCTGGAACAGCTGGATGCGGACATTGGAGAGGGACAGGAAGCTGGTGTCCAGGCCCACGGCGACCACGAACAGCGCCGCCAGTGCGGCGTAGACGCCGTACTCCTGGAGCAGGTGTCGCAGCCGATCGCGATCGCGGCCGGCGTCCGCCCAGCTGAGGGCACTCATTGCTGCTCTCCCTTCTCGTCCTTCGGGTTATGGACGCCTGTGGCCGCCGCGTGGACGGACGAGGGTTCGTCGGGGTCGGTGTGGCGGTTCGCGGGGTCGTCGCCCGTGGCAAGCGCGCCCAGCAGGCCCTCCTCGGTGACGTCGCCGTCGGCCAGATGGCCGACCACTCTGCCGTCCTTGAGCACGACGACCCGGTCTGCACCCTCGATCAGTTCCTCCAGGTCGGAGGAGATCAGCAGGACACCCAGACCGGCCCTGGCCAGTTCGTCGATGAGCGCCTGCACTTCGGCCTTGGCGCCGACGTCGATGCCGCGCGTGGGCTCGTCCAGCAACAGCACCTGCGGGTTCAGGGCCAGCCACCGGGCCAGCAGCACTTTCTGCTGGTTGCCGCCGGACAGGTCGCTCACCTTCTGGTCAGGGCTTGAGGCCTTGATCCGCAGCCGGTCCATGAACAGACGCACGATCTCGTCCTGCTTGGTCTGCGATACCAGCCCGGCCCGGGACAGGCGCGGCAGTGCGGCCAGCGAGATGTTCTCGCGGACGGACAGGTTGGGGATGATCCCCTCCACTTTGCGGTCCTCGGGCAGCAGCACCACGCCGGCCCGGATCGCCGAAGCCGGACTGCGCCGCGTGAGTGGCCTGCCGCCCACTTCGACCTCTCCCGCATCGGTCGCCAGCGCGCCGATTACCGCTTTGGCGGTCTCGCTGCGCCCGGCGCCGAGCAGACCGCCCAGGCCGACGACCTCACCTGGGTGGATGTCCAGCGAGACGCCGTACACTCGGTGCCGGACCGTCAGGTCACGTGCCCGCAGGGCGGGCGGCCCCTCCGGGCGGCTGTGGCGGTCGGCGTCGAAGGCGGTGCTGCCTGTGTCGCGGACGGCCGCGATCTCCCGGCCGAGCATCAGCGAGATCAGCCGCAGCCGCTCAAGGCCGATCATGTCGCCGGTGTGCACGATTGCGCCGTCGCGCATGACGGTGACCCGGTCGCAGATCGCGTACAGCTCGTCCAGGCGGTGGCTGACGTAGACGACCGCGATGCCCTGCGCTTTGAGGTCGCGGATGACGGAGAACAGCGTGTCCACCTCACGCGGCTCCAGAGAGGAGGTCGGCTCATCCATGATCACGATGCGGGCGTCGACCTGCACCGCCCTGGCAAGCGCGACCATCTGCTGAGCGCCCAGGCCAAGCGTGTGCAGTGGCCGGGTGACATCCACGTCCACGCCGTACCGAGCCAGCACGTGCGAGGCCTCGCGGTTCATCCGGGACGTGTCGACCAAGCCGAAGCGCCGCGGTTCACGGCCCAGGAAGAGATTGCGCGCCACCGACATCAGCGGGACGAGGTTGACCTCCTGATAGATGGTGGAGATACCGGCCGCCTGCGCCTCCAGGGGAGTGCGGAAATCCCGCTCCGCACCAGCGAAGCGCACCCGTCCTGCATCCGGCCGATACACCCCGGTCATCACCTTGATCAGGGTGGACTTCCCAGCACCGTTCTCACCGATCAGCGCGTGCACCTCGCCGGGGCGCAGGGCGAAGTCCACGCCACGCAGGGCGCGCACGCCGGCGAAGCTCTTGTCGACCCCCGCAACCTCCAGGACGAAGTCGGGGTGGGTGGTCTGGTCCTTCTCGACCAACATTTCCTCCTCGTAGGTGGCTGTCGGCGGCGACCGGGGCGCGGGGCCGGGACCGCGGGGGCGCGCCCCCGGCCCTGCGCGGTTCGGGCAGCCGGTCAGTACACGAGGCCCTGGGCCAGCGCCTGCTGGGCGTTGGCGCCGGTGAAGTGGCCGTCCTTGATGATCACCTTGGGCTGGACCCCGGTCGCGCCGAAGAAGTCCTGGAGGGACTGGAAGGCCAGCGGGCCGAACCGCGGGTTGGTCTCGATGTCGGCGGCGAGCTGTCCGTTGGCGACGCCCTGGACGGCCTGCTGGATGCCGTCGATCGACACGATCTTGATGTCCTTGCCGGGCGTCTTCCCGGCCGAGCGGATGGCCTGGATCGCACCGAGGGCCATGGCGTCGTTCTCCGCGTAGACGGCGTTGACGTCGGGGTGGGCCTGGAGCAGCTGCTCCATGACCTTCTGGCCGTCGGTCTGGTCGAAGTTACCGGTCTGCGAGGCGACGACCTTCATGTTCGTGTACTTGGCGACGAGTTGGTCGGTGAAGCCCTTGGTGCGGTCGGCCGAGACGTTGTTGCCCGGGGTGCCCTGGAGGATCGCGATGTGGGCCTGTGCGTGGGTGGCGCCGGCGAGGTCGTCGGCCGCGATCTGTGCCTGACCGTAGAAGTTGGAGCCGATGAATGCGATGAAGTCTTGGCAGGCCGTGCCGGTCACGGTGCGGTCGATGGTCAGCACCGGGATCTTCTTCGCCTTCGCCTGTGCCAGGGCAGGACCGAGACCGTCGGAGTTCTCCGGAGCGACGATCAAGGCCTTCGCGCCCTGCGCGATCATGTCCTCGATCTGTAGGTTCTGGGCGTTGACATCGGCGTTCGCGTTGCGCTCGATCAGCTTGATGCCGAGCCGCTTGGCCTCGTCCTCGATGCTCTTGGTCTCGGTCGCGCGGAAGGGGTTGCTCGTCGACTCGGACTGGGAGAACCCGACGACCGTCGCCCCACCTGCCAGACTTAGCCGCGGGACGCCGCCCGCGTAGGACCGGTAGGTGCAGCCCGAGCCGGTGGGCGCAGCGGACGGCGACTCGACCTGCTGGGCACCGGCGCTGTTGGCGGCCGAGGGGGCCCGACTACCCGAAGCCGCCGTGGTGGAACCGGAGTTGGTGCACGCGGTCGCAGTCAGACACAGGCCCGCGGCGAGCATCGCAGCAGTGGCGGCCTTGGCGCGAAGGGTGGCGTTCATGCGCCGATCACTCCCTTGGATGCGGGGAAGGAGGATGGGGTGGGGTGGGGTGAGGTGGGTGCGAGTGGGGTCGCCGGCCCCCTGATTTCCAACGTTGGAACGGGACCTTGCAGGAGCGGTGCGAGGCTGTCAAGGACTCCTGCACAGTTCCGCAGCCGAGGCCACCGAGTCGGCCAACACACCTCACTTCCTGTACTGATCCGCACCAACAGACAGTCGCCCCAGGTGAAGTGGAGCACACGAAGAACAGGAAACTGTCTTGTCCCATGCGCGACCGGCACGCGAGTACGACTGGTTCCTCCTTGGGGGTGGACAGCACAGCGACGCCGTGCTGTCATTCCCCTGCTTCGATTTCCAACGTTGTTTTCAGGCTCGGTGTTTGGACGCAGTGGCGTCGCCACCCACTGCGCTCCCCCGCGCGGGACGCGGCCCGGCCATGCCCGCTCAGGCGAGGCCGGCGCCCGTTGGTGTGCCGTGGCCTTGAGGTCCACGCCCGCGCCGGGCCTGTAGGCCGCACTCACCATCTCTTGCGCGCAAAGTCGCCAGTCCTCGCTTGCCCAGCCACCAAGTGCTCGGCGACTTCAGTCCCCCGGCGGGCCTGTGCCGTCGGGCCGCCGCGGGTTCCGCACACCCCGTCATTACCGCTTGGACGAGCGGCACTTGGAGGAACCAATGCCCCACCACGACCACCCCACCGAGCAGCCACCAGCCGCGCAGCAAGCCGCCGGGGAAGCGGGACTGAGCCGCCGCAAGCTCATGCGCTGGTCCGGTGTCGCAGGACTGGGCGCGGCAAGCACGGCCCTGCTGCCCGGCATGGTCCACAGCGCGGCCGCAGCCACCCCCGCCCCGGCGATCGCCGCACCCAGCCAGACCCCCTCGGTAATGCCGGGCTCGTTCGACCCGATCCGCCCACCCGCGGTCCCACTCGCCGTCCGCTCCCCGTACCTGAGCACCTGGATGCCTGCCGACAACCTGGCCGGGACCTGGCCGTCCTTCTGGAGCGGGCGCATCACCGCGATGACGGGAATCGCCCGGATCGACGGGGTACCTTTCCTGTTCCTGGGCGCCCCCAACATCGTCGGCACGGTGCTGCGCGGGATGACCCAGCGCAGCCTGACGGTGACCGCCACCCGCTCCCAGTACGTCTTCGCCGGCGGCGGCGTGGAGCTGACCCTGACCTTCCTGTCCCCGGTCGAGCCGGGCGACCTGCGCCGGCAGTCGATGCCGCTGTCCTACCTCACCGCCGAGGTGCGCAGCGCCGATGGCAGCACGCACGAGGTTGGCCTGTACTTCGACATCTCCGGCGAGTGGGCGCACGGCAACTCCGCCACGAGGATTCGCTGGTCCCAAGAGCAGGTCAGCGGCTCCGGGGCTGCCCTGACGGCGCTCTCCTTCACCCCCGATGCGCCCGGTGTGCTCGCCGAGAACGGTGACATGGCCAGCTGGGGCACCGTCGTGTGGAGCGCAACCAACCGGCCCGGGCTGACCTGGCAGATCGGCGCGGACACGGCCGTGCGGCCGACCCTGATCGCCAAGGGGAAGCTCGACAATTCCGCCGACACCAACCAGCCGCGTGCCATCAGCGACAACTGGCCCGTGTTCGCATTCCACTTCGACCTCGGCAGCGTCAACAAGCGCACGCAGTCCGCGGTGCTGTCGGTCGGCCATGTGCGTGAACCGGCCGTCAGCTACCTGGGGACCCAGCTGCCGCCGCTGTGGCGCTCCTACTGGTCGACCTGGCAGGACATGGTGTCGTTCTTCCACAGCGACGCCGACGTCGCGCAGACCCGCACCGCCGCCTTGGATCGCAGGATCGAGCAGGAGGCCAGGGCCGTCGGCGGCACCAAGTACGCCGCGCTGTGCGTGCTCTCGCTGCGCCAGGCCTTCGCCGGTACCGAGCTGGTCACCCGCAATGGCAAGCCGTGGGCATTCCTCAAGGAGATCTCCAGCGACGGCAACGTCTCCACCGTGGACGTGACCTACCCGGCCATGCCGGTCTTCATCTACGCGGACCCACAATACCTGGGCCTGCTGCTGGCCCCTCTGCTCGACTACGCCGAGCGGGGCGGCTGGCCCAAGACCTTCGCCGAGCATGACCTGGGATCCAGCTATCCCAACGCGAGCGGGCACAACGACGGCAACGAGGAGGACATGCCGGTCGAGGAGTCCGCCAACATGCTCATCATGAGCGCGGCCTACCTGGCCCGCACCGACGCCGCGACCGCCAAGGCCTTCGCGACCGGCCACTACGCCATTCTCAAGCAGTGGGCCGACTACCTCACCGCGAACACGCTGGACCCTGGCAACCAGAACCAGACCGACGACTTCACCGGCTGGATCGCTCACAGCGCCAACCTGGCCCTCAAGGGAATCTTGGCCATCGGCGCGATGAGCCAGATCGCCACCGCCGCTGGCCACACGACCGATGCCACGGCCTACCTGGCCACCGCGAAGGACTACGCCAGCAAGTGGGTCTCCAAGGCCCAGGACACCAGCGGCGACCACCTCAAGCTCGCCTACGACCGGCCCGGCACCTGGAGTCTGAAGTACAACGGCTACCCCGACTCCCTGCTCGGGCTGGGCCTGGTGCCGGGCGCAGTCGCCCAGGAGGAGGGTGACTGGTACCTCACCCAGGTCAACCAGTACGGCATCCCCATGGACGTCCGGCACTCCTACACCAAGGGCGACTGGGAGATGTGGACCGCGGCCTGGCTCAAGGACCACCCCGTCAGCGACTACCTGGTCGGCGCGCTCTACGACTTCGCGAACACCTCGCCCTCCCGGGCGCCGTTCACCGACTGGTACGACACGGTGACCAACCGCCAGAACGGCTTCCAGGCACGTCCGGTCGTCGGCGGAATCTTCGCCCTGCTCAGCCTGCGCAAGTGATACACCGGCCGTCGGCGGGCTGCACTGTCCACGCCCGCACAGCCCGCCGACGGCCCTACCCCCACCGCTCACACCAAAACCCCTCCCACCGCCGCGCGCACATCGTCGGTGATCGTTCACACCCGCTCACCCGGTGGCACCCGGCCGTCCTGACACGGGGCCGCTGACCGCCCGAACACTCCCGGCCCACCCCAAATCCATGGAGGATGCCCCATGCCTGACTCTGTGGCTCGTGGCATGGCGAAGCCGAATGCACGGCCCACCCGCTTGCGCAGCCTGCTCGTCTGCGCCGCCGCCATCGTGGCCTTCGCAACGACCCTGTCCGGCACCGCCGCTCGGGCGGCCGGGACCGCGACAACGCAGTCCGGCGCCGACGCCCAACCGGCCGTCGGCGCCGGAACCCACTTCCTCAATGACGCCTCATACCTGTCCGGCTTAAACGACCCCGCCTGGTACGAGGCGAACATCCCGTTCGTGGACCTTCCGAACGCCACGATCCAAAGCGTCTACTACTACCGCTGGCGGGTGTGGAAGGAGCATCTGCGCTACACCGGCCCCGCCGACGGGTGGATCTCGACGGAGTTCCTCGACTGCTGCGGTTACGCGGCCCCCTATCAGGCGATCGACGCCGCCGCCGCGCACCAGATCACCGAAGGACGCTGGGTGCGCGACCCCAGCTACGTCGACGACTACATCCGTTTCTGGCTCACCGGCCCCGGCGCGGCGGCCAAGCCCGCCGCGGACAGTGTCAACGCTGACACCACCGACTGGGCGCACGAGTACAGCTTCTGGCTCGCCTCGGCCGCATACGGCCAGGCCAAGGTGAACGGCGATTTCACGCAGCTGCGCGCCCTCCTGCCCGACCTCGTGCGCCAGTACAGGGGCTGGGACAAACAGTTCAACACGCAGCTGGGCCTGTACTGGTCCGTACCGGTATGGGATGCCATGGAGTTCTCCGCCTCCTCCTACGCCTCCAGCGACCCCTACCACGGCGGAGCGGGCTACCGGCCGACGCTGAACTCCTACCAATACGGGGACGCCACCGCCATCAGCGCGATCGCCGACATGGTCGGCGATCGCGCCCTGGCCACCGAGTACGCCGGCCGTGCCTCGGCGCTGAAGGCAGCCCTGCAGAAGTGGCTCTGGGACCCCAGCCGAGACTTCTACTACACGATGGCACGCGACAACAACCCGGATCACAAGCTCTCCGGCACCCGCGAGGAAATCGGCTACATCCCGTGGATGTTCGGTGCTGCGGAGCCTGGGGACACCACCGCGTGGTCCCAGCTGCTCGACCCCCAGGGCTTCGCCAGCACCTACGGTCCCACTACCGCCGAGCACCGCAGCCAGTGGTTCATGTACCAGGCGACGGGTTGCTGCCGATGGGACGGCCCGAGCTGGCCATTTGCGACCAGCCAGACACTGACCGGCCTGGCCGACCTGCTCGACACCTACCCGACACAGGACACGATCACCAAAGACGACTACGTCACCGCGCTGCAGACCTACGCCAAGACCCAGATGCGCGGCGGCCAGCCCTACGTCGCCGAGGCACACGCCCCCGACGTGAACCAGTGGATCTACGACGGCTACGACCACAGCGAGGACTACAACCACTCCACCTTCGACGACCTCGTCCTGTCCGGACTCCTGGGCCTGCGACCGCAGGCCGGTGGCAACCTTCGCATGCAGCCGCTCGTCCCCGCCGACTGGGATCACTTCGCCGCCGAGAACGTGCCCTACCACGGGCACAACATCACCTTGCTATGGGACCGCGACGGCACCCACTACGGGCAAGGCCCCGGCATGAAGATCTACATCGACGGCCGGCTCAGCCGCACCTCGCCTACCTTGCGGGACATGACCATCGGCATCGGCCAGACCCTCACCAAAGCTGCCAGCCCACTGGTCAACGATGCAGCCAACCCGCTGCGCCAAGGCTACCCGAAGCCGATCACGTCATACACCTGGCGCTTCGACAACGCGTGGAACGCCCTGGACGGCAAGGTGTGGTTCAACGAGGTCCCCGAAGACACCCGGTGGACCAACTACAGCTCACCCAACAAGAACGACTACTACGGCGTCGACTTCGGCGCCCCCACCGTTGTCAGCAACATCCGCTGGTACGGCTACGAGGACGGCGGCGGCGTGCGCCCCGCAGCCGACTACCGCGTGCAGTATTGGGACGGCACCGCCTGGCAGGACGTTCCCGATCAGACACGCAACTCCGCGACCCCGGTCGGCAACGGCCTGAACGAGATCACCTTCCCGCCAATCACGACGACCCAGGTCCGGCTCCTGTTCACCAACCCGCCAGGTGCCTACGTCGGCGTGACCGAGTTCGAGTCCTGGGCCCCGTCCAGCCACGACGCGAGTGTCATGGTCGGCCCTCTCAACCCGAACGGCGTAATCACGGTCGGCTGCGCCACCCTCGTCGATGTCACCGTCCACAACACCACCGACCACGAAATCGATGCCGCTCACGTTGCCCTCGGGCTACCGAACGGCTGGACAGCGCGACCGTCAAGGGACGCACCGACCTCGATCGGCCCGCACCAGTCGGCAAGATGGCGGTTCGTCATCGTCCCCGCACCCGGCACCGCGCCAGGCAGTCCAGCAGCCCTGATGGCGACCGCGTATTACCGCGACGCCCACAACCTCACGCAGGCCACGCACCACCTGCAGAACCTAATCATGGCCTTCCCGCCCGGCCAAAACGATCCGATCGGGACCTGGGCCCTCAACGAGGGCACCGGCACAGTGGCCCACGACACCTCCGCAACCCACGATCTCCAGCTCGTCGGCGACCCGGCATGGGTTCCCGGCACGACGGGAACCGCCCTGCAATTCAACGGCAGCTCCCAGTATGGGCAGACCACCGCACCCGTCCTCGACACCACCGGCAACTTCACCGTCAGCGCGTGGGTACGCCTGGACCACACCGGATCCTTCGCCACCGCGGTCAGCCAGGACGGACCCACCACCAGTGGCTTCTTCCTGCAGTACTCGGCCGCCGACAACCGCCTCGCCTTCTCCACCGGCGAGGGACGGGCCCTGGCTGACCAACCCCCGGCACCTGGCCGGTGGTACCACCTGGTCGGGGTGCACAACGCCGACGCCGGCACCTACACCCTCTACGTCGACGGCCAGGCACAGACCACCGTATGGCACCAGCCGACAGGAGACAGCGCCCCGGGCGCCTTCGCCGTCGGACGCGCCTTCTCCGGCGGCCGCAACAGCGACTACTGGCCGGGCAGCATCGACCAGGTCCGCGCATGGAACCGCGCCCTTTCCGGCGCCGACGTCACCGCGCTGTACAACTCAGGCGGCTGACGTCCCTGCACGTGAAGCCCTCAAGACGCCCCAAGCGGCGCCTATTGCCGTGACCGACCCCAACCGGCGCGGCAACGGGCGCCACGTCAGCACAGGCCAGCATGGACGAGCCAGTACGGAACCGCCGAGTCCGGCGACGTGATCCTCACGGGCACGCCGAGCGGCGTCGGCAACGCCCGCAACCCGAAGGTGTTCCTCACCCCGGGGCAGAGGGTGGTGAGCCGCGTGTAGCGGGTCGGCGAGCTGAGGAACGTCGTCGTTGGCTGAATCGACCCGTGGCCCGCTGCCGGCCCCCACCCAGCTCACGCCGAAGCAGCGCGCCCTCTACGACGAGCTGTGCAGCGGGCCGCGCGCCGACGCCCGCCGGCCGAACGGACCGGTCCAGGGCTCCACCGGCGACCCTCTCGCCGAGGCGATCGAGCTGACCCTCCGCCTGAAACTCCCTCACATCCGTCGTACGCTCGCGGACGTGTTCGCCGGTGACCAGGTAGGCCACACGCCTGGCCACTGATACCGCGTGGTCGGCGAAACGTTCGTAGTAGCGGCCCACCAGGGTCACGTCGACTGCCGTCTCGACGCCGTGCGACCAGCGCTGGTCCAGCAGGTGCTGGAAAAGCGTGCGATGCAGCTCATCCATGCGGTCGTCGTCCTGCTCCAACTGCAGGGCTTTCTCAACATCCTTGGAGTCGATGACATCGGCCACCTTGGCCATCAGCCGTTGCGCCAGCTGACCCATTTCGAGAATCGTGCTGTGCAGGTCGCCAGGTATCGCGCAATCGGGGACGCGCAGCCGGGCCAGCTTGGCCACGTGCTGCGCCAGGTCGCCGGCCCGCTCCAGATCCGCGCTCATCCGCAGCGAGGTGACGACGATCGGTGGCGACCGGCTGAGTCGCGCCAGCAGAGCGACCGCCTTGTCCTCCAGATCTCGCTGCAGGTCATCAACCCGCTCGTCCGCCGAGATCACGTTCTCCGCCAGTTGCACGTCGGCATCGAGTAGGGCACTGGTGGCCCGGCCCATCGCCGAGCCGGCCAGCCGTGCCATCTCCAGCAGGCCATCCCCGATCGAGGGAGGCAAGCCCTTCGTGATACGCCTCCCGCATCCCGCGTCTCCACGCCCCTTTCGACTCCGCACGCGCCTGTGCTCACTCAGACTCGCGCACCCGGCGTACAGGCGGCGTCATCGGTGGCTCGCGCCGCGACGGGCGGTTCTCATGGCATCGCCGACCAGACTTGGGGTCCTCCGCCGTGCCACTCGATCAGAGGCGAGTTGGCTACATCGACCTCATCCAGGCCCTCCATGCCAGCCCGTTCCAAGAACACGCTCAGGTTGTGCCGGCTGTACGCCTTCCCGAGCGTCTCGCCATCCACCCGGACACGCCGACCGCCAGTCTCGTCGGGTGGGGACACGAGCAGGCGACGTTCGGCCATGCCATCAGCGTCACTTGTCCCGCGCTGGCGCGCATACGGAGAGGGCCCCGTCTTCGGCACGTGGCTCGCCTCGCCCGATGAGGGTGCGGGCGAGGCGGGCCACCTGAGAGATCCGACGCATGCCGGGTGGAAGCAACGACGCTCACTGTGACACGCAAGGCGTGCCTCGCAAGGGAGCTGCGGCTACGCCGACCCCGTTTCGGGTGATGTGCTTGTCAGCTGGTCAGGCGAACCGCCAGCCGGACAGCCGGCTGTCCTCGCCGACCTCGGCGGTCAGCCGCGCACCCGGCAGATCATGCACCCGGACACCGAGGGCGTCGGCGATCTCAGAAGCCGGGTAACGCTCCAGCTTGGCGCGCACTCCTGGCGACGCAACGGCGACGGTCTAGATCTGGTCTCCGAACAACAGCAAGAGACGGACGAGTACGCGCTCAGTGGTCATGACCGTCGCTCCTCTCGGTAGGTGCGGTGGTGGGCTTCCCCTCAGATAACGACGGACCCAGCACCGTGGCCCAAGGCCACCTTCTCGATGCCCCGACGCCGCCAGTCTGCTACCGGGCTTCCTGGCAACTACCCGGACCGGACTTCCACCGGCAAGCAACGACGAGCTTACGGTTAGCGATCAATCAACTACATGACCAACCTCCAGCCTCCTGGGCGCACAGTCCACCAACACCAAGACCCGCCTGATCATCCGCAGAGGCTTCGGCTTCCACTCCGCCGACGCCGTCATCGCCCTGGTCATGCTCACCCTCGCCGGCCCCCGCCCCCAACTCCCCGGACGCCAACCCTCTGGGGGCGCTCATGCGGGGCCAGGAGCACCCGGGTGAGGGTCGCAAGGTCGTAGACGTACTCGGCTGACGACGCCCCCGTGACGGGAACGTCCAGGACGTCGTGCGCCCGGGCGATGACGTGCTGGCCAGCACTCCGGTTGAAGGTGCCGGGCATCGCGGCCACCCGCTTCTCGTCCTCGGGCAGCAGCAGCCGCATGTGCCCGCGAAGGAGGCCCGCCATGTGTGCGCGGCTCTCCTCACCGACCGGTCGCGAATCCCACAGTGCCGTGCCGTACGTGCGGCGGATCAGACGGGCGTCGACAGCCGGTGCCGCGAGCGGCGTCATCGGCGCGCCCCCGCCCCGGCCACCGGCTCTTCAGTGACCGGATCGGGACAGTCGATGACCGTTACGTTGTAGAGGGTGGCGGCCAGCTGCGCGCCAACCATCCACTTCACGCGCGGCGGCGCCGCATGGCCCGCCGCCGCCGGGGCCCGTGAACCCTGCCGAACTCAGGCATCCCGTCGCCCTGGCGCAGTGCCCACGGCTGCCACAGCACGCCCGCAGAGTCCCGGTGCGGGAATCCGGCGAAGGTGATGTCGGCGAAGACGACACCGTCGGCACTGCGGATGACGGGCGGCTGCTTGAGGTGCTCGCTGCTCCAGACGGTGATGTGCGGGAGAGGGTGACCCTTGTAGGTCAGGACTGCGGACATGGCTCTCTTCACGGTGACGAGTCGGAAGGTGGAGTGCGCTGGCCGTGCGCGTCAGGGGACAGTCACGCACGGCCAGCGCGGTCTATGCGATGACCTGCGGTGCACCCGGTATCGCCGTCACGACCGCCTGCGCCTGCAGTACCTGGTAGAGGTGCTGGGGGTCCGTGAGACGGCCGGTGCCGTCGGGGGCGCTCAGCCAGTACGGGCCAGGCGGGGAGATCAGGTCCAAGCGCGGCACTCCCAGGTGGTGGACGTACGGTCGGGTACCGCCCAGGCACGCCACGCCCATATGAGTGAGAGTGCGCGGCCACTCCCGGTCCGTGCCGGGAGGCATCAGGACGTACAGGAACGGGCGGTAGGGGTCGCAGAACACCGGCCCGGCCACCTGCAGCTCGTACAGCCGCCGACGCAGCTGCTCCGGTCCGGCGTCGCGTTCCAGGTCGGCGCCCAACTGCGGGTAGGGCACGCGCACGGCGTCCCACACGATGCCCGCGGTCAGCAGCGCGATGCGCTGCCGCGTCCACTCCACGGCCGCCGTCTGGCGGGACGTCGCCGCCCGGTACAGCCACGCCTCGACGGCGGCTCTTCGCTCCCGGTCCTCGCCTTGCAGCGAGTCCGGTCGGGCCTGGCGCCCGCCGGCGGCCGCCGTGCTGCTCTCTGGGCCACGGCTGGAGTTGTGGTTCATCGCGCAGCTCCCCTCCATGGGACCTCGACGCCCCGATCGGGAATTCCAAGAGGTCAGCGCCGACCTGACACCGTGTCGGGCACTGTCTGTAGGAAACCGGCAACTCGGAGGAGCTGGCCATCTTCGATGCGGCCCACGCATACGTTTATGCACACAGCGCATACGAAGCGGGTACATCCTGGGACGCGGTACGTAGCGTGGGAGGGGAAGCGGATGGATTGGTCCCAAAACAGAGCTTTACGAGACGCTGCACGCGATGGCGACTACGGGCGTGTCATCAAACAGGCCCGCAAGGCCGTCGGCCTGACACAGCGGCAGCTCGGAGAAGCCTGCGGCCTATCCCAGTCCGCCATGTCCCGCCTCGAAGACCGTGGCGTCGGCCCGTACGACATGACTCTCCTGGCGAGCGCAGCCAGCCACCTCGGTATCCCTCCGAACCTGGTCGGCCTCGCCGACTACGACCGGAACGGAAACAGCACGGTGGAACGCCGCGAATTCCTCGCCGGCGTCGCCGCTATCGCCGCGACGCAAGCCATACCCCCCAACCACAGGCACGCCCCGAGTGGGGCAGCGGCCAGGCAGCCGCACTGCGCGTGGCCACCACCGCTTTCCGCCGCCTGGACGCCACCGTCGCCTCACGCGACCTCACGGACACCGTGCAATCCCACGTGCGGCTCATCCAGCGTGTCGCCTCGCAGGCACCTGACACCTCCCACAAGGCCCGCATGGCCGCCGTCGGCTCCGAAGCGGCATCCCTGGTCGGCTGGCTCGCCTGGGACATGGCAGACCACGGCTCCGCCCGCACCTGGTACGGCTCAGCGATCAAAGCCGCCCGTACCGCCGGGGACCCGCTGCTGTCCGCCTACCAGACGGGCAGCCTCGCCCAGTTCGAGGTGGAGGCAGGCAACACCGCTGAAGGGCTGCGCCTCATCGCCCGCGCACGCCGCCAGCTCGGCGCCGACCTGTCCGCCATCGCCGCGGCGTGGCTCGCCTCCATCGAAGCGGTCGCGCACGCCACCGCCGGTGACGACCGCGCCACCGAGCGGGCGTTGCGTGCCTGCGAGCAGAACACCGCACGCGTATCCCGCGAAGACCCGCCCCCGTGGCCGTGGGTGTTCTCCTTCGACGAGCGGAATGTGGCGTCCTGCAGGGTGGTATGCGGCGCCCGCCTCGGCCGGCCGCGCTGGATGGCGTCCACGAAGGACATCACCACCGCCCTGTCCTCCGGCCACGAGAAGCAGCAGGCCCTGCTCACCCTCGACGTAGCCAGCAGCCACCTTGCAACCGGCCGCCTCGACTCCGCCTTCGCCTTCGCCCTGGCAACCCGCGCCGTCCACGACGGGATGCGGCTACGGTCCGGGCGCGTCGTCGAACGCGCCCGCGCCTTCCGCCGCACCTACACCTCGCCGACACCGGCCGGTATCGTCCGCGATTTCGCACTCTGCTGCACGACGCCTATCTGTAAGATAGGGAGCCATCCATGCGCCTGGGCATCACAGGCCACCGGGGACTGTCACCCAAGGTGGAATCCCAAGTCCGCGAGCAGCTCGCCAAGGTTGTTGCCGACAGTGACCCCAAGGACCTGGTGGGCATCAGCTGTATCGCCGACGGGCCCGACGCCTGGTTCGCCGAGGCCGTCCTAGCGCACGGCGGCCGGCTTGAGGTGGTCGTGCCCGCCGTCCAGTACCGGGCCAGCCTTCCCGACTGGCACCACCCGGTGTACGACGAGCTGATAGATCGTGCCGCCGACGTCCACCGCACGGGGCTACGCGTGTCGACATCGCAGGCACACCAAGCGGGCAGCGAGATCCTGGTGGGCCTCGCCGACAGGCTGATCGCCGTATGGGACGGGCAACCGGCTCGCGGCTTCGGCGGTACGGCCGACGTCGTGTCCTACGCGCGCCGTCTCGGAGTGCCCGTGCAGATCGTATGGCCAGAAGGCGCCACCCGCGACTGAACACCCCTCACGGCACGCTCGTGACGTCCGGCCCCGCCCCGAAGATGCGACGGCAGCGGGGATGGGAGATCGGCCACGACGCCGCCTCCTCCACCGTCCGCAGCGTGCCGTTCGCCTTGTCGGGGTCCTTGTGGCTGGTCGAGCCGCAGTCGGAGCCGTCGAACACCTCCATGAACTGCACGCCCGCCTCGCAGGCCCGGTTGAGTGTGCCCGCGTTGTAGGCGACCGCGCTTTTGGCGAGGGTCGCGGCGGCCTCCGCCCACGCCTGCATCGGCATCCGCGCACCGTTGCTGTAGATGGCGTACGTGAGTTGGTGCTCGGCGGCGAGCCGGTCCGCGAGGCCTTCACGGCCTGCAGCGACGTGGTGTGTGGCCGGCGGCCACCAGCACCTCCCGGCGCGCGGCGTCCCGTACGGCCCGATAGAACCGGGTGGCCATGCGCTGCTCCTCCTCGGAGCGGCGCAAGGGAGATTGACGGTGGTCGCGGGGAATGGCGCTTTGCCGGGTGCGGCGAGGAGAGGGCCCGGAGGGACAGGCAGCTGACCACGGTGCTGTCGGGGAAGACGGCGACCGGCTCCGGGAGGCCAGCGCGGGCGATGGTGCAGGTCAAAGCAACCGGATCGTAGATCGCGATGGCGCAGCCGGTAGTGAGCGGCTCAGGCTCAGGGGGACGGGAGAATGCGCAGTCTGATGATTCTCTCGAGTTTGTAGCGAATCGCGATCTTGACTGGCCTGCAGCCTGGGTGAGTCGGGCCTGATGCGCGGCCGGTCGGGCTGGATGTGAAGAACCATCAGCGGTGATGATCAATAGCCTCGATGTGAGGAACGGCCGCTGATGGTTCCGGGGATGACGCTACCGGCGTCGTTGCTGCTTGTCCTGCATGTCACCCGCCCGTGCTTCACGAAGCACTCGTTCGAGACTTTCTGCCATCTCGTGGCCGGGATGGTCGCCCAGACCGGTCGTCGGACGGTCACCGGGATGGTCGCCCAGACCGGTCGTCGGACGGTCACCGGGATGCTGACCGGGGCGGGACTGTCGCGGTTGTGGCCGCACCGCAGGGCGCATGCCTTCTTCTCTGAGGCGTCCTGGGATCCGGACCGGCTCGGACTGCGGCTCGCCCGCGCGGTGGTGGAGGCCCTGCTGCCGGCGGACGCGCCGATCGCGGTCGTCGTGGACGACACCCTGCTCCACCGGGCCGGCAAGAAGATCTTCGGGGTGCTGTGGGCGCACGACGGCTCCGGGCGGGGCAAGGACAAGCTCGGGTTCGGCAACACCTGGGTCATCTGCGCGATCGTGGTCCGCCTGCCCTTCCTGACCAGGCCGATCGCGCTGCCGGTCGCCGCCCGGCTGTGGCGCGGCAAGGGCACCGCCTCCCGCACCGACCTGGCCCTTCAGATGGTCCATGACCTGGCCGCGCTCTTCCCCGACCGGACCGTCCACGTCACCGGCGACGCCGCCTACCACTCCATCAAGGTCGCCGACCTGCCCGGAACAGTCACCTTCACCACCCGGCTGCCGCGCAACGCCGCCCTGTTCGAGCCCACCCCGCCCCGGACGGACAAGCGCGGCCGACCCCGCAAGAAGGGCGCCGCACTCGGCTCACTGATCGCCATCGCCGAGGCAGCGACCTGGCGTCTGAGTGTCGTGGAGCGCTACGGCCGCACGGAGTTCGTGTGGATCACCGAACTGGAGTGCCTGTGGTACGGAGCCTTCAAGGACCTCCCGGTCCGCCTCGTCCTGGTCCACGACCTGGACTCGACCAACCCGTACGACCTCGCGCTGGTCAGCACCGACCACATCAGCACCGCCGACGACCTGGTCGAACGGTACGGCACGCGCTGGCCGATCGAGTCGACCTTCGAACACATGCGCGGCCACCTCGGTGTCGGCCAGGCCCGCAACCGCACCCGCCGCGCGGTCGAACGCACCGTCCCCTTCGGCCTCGCCGTCTACACCATCGTCGTGCTCTGGTACGCCGCTCACAGCCACCACCCCGCCGACATCGCCGACCGACGGACACGGCAGCCCTGGTACACCACGAAGGCGACCCCGGCGTTCAGCGACATGGTCGCCAAGCTCCGCCGGACGATCATCGTAGCCCGCCATATTCGCAACCCTGCAGGTCAGCCCGGCCCCGAGGAAATCGCGGCGGTCGTCCGCGCCTGGTAAGCAGCCGCGGCATAGAACAACCCACACCAAGATCGCGATTCGCTACAAACTCTAGTGATTCCTCTGGCTCCGGAACCGGGGCCATGAGTTCCGGAGGCTGCATTGACGACCGAACCGCCTATCCCGCCCGAAGCCGTTCAGCCCGTGTCGGTACCGAGCTGGCTGCATCAAGTCCGCGAGGTACTCGCCGTTCCGGGAGGTGTGTACGACGGGTTGGGGCACTGCACTGCCGAGGTGCCCTTCGCCGCGGTCCACCACTGGCATGCCGGTGCGGTGGCGGATCTGGTCGGTGAGGCGGTCGCCCAGCACGGTGTGGACGCCGCCCCGCATGACGCCTTGCGCGCAGTACATGCACGCGCGGCAGCTGGTGAGCCGATCGGCGAGGGCGTCTGGTCGGCGGTGCTGGAACCGGCGTTGCGCGATGTGTACCGGATGGCCTATCCCCGCGAGCAGGTACACGCCCGGGCGTCGTCGGCCGCGGCCTCCTTCGCGCGCTCGCGCGGTTGGTCCGAGGACGAGGCCGAACGCTACGGCGATTCGTATGCGCGTATGAACACCGAGGTGAGCGAGCGCGTGCACGCTGAGGCCAATGCGATCGCGAACGCTGCCACGTACGCCGGCGCTTTTGCTGCCGGGGATGCGGAGGACTACGCCCGCGCCTGGCCTTTCGCCGTGGTGCAGGCCTGGATCGCCGCGTACGCGGGACCGGACGGCACCAACGGGCCGGCTACACAGGAGGCCCGTGTGCGCCGGCGGGACGGCCTCGCCGACGCGGTGAGGCGCGCCACGCCGTGAGCAGGTGACCAGTGAGGCGTCGTGCGCGGACTCCACGGTGCGTTCACCAACCCAACTGTGGTGGTCAGTCAGCCCGTTAAGGGGCCGCCGGTGATGGGGATGCGCTGGGCG
>NZ_JBFAWW010000061.1:21847-24365 GCF_040680495.1 Streptomyces sp. NPDC052036
TTTCGGGGGGGGGGTGGGGCGCCCCCACCCCGCCCCGGCCCCCCCGCCTCCTGTGGTCGTCCGTCAGCCCTTGACGGGGCCGCCGTTGATGGCGATGCGCTGGCCGTAGCGGGTGTAGGGATAGTAGTCGTACGTCGCATGGTGCTGGACGCAGCGGTTGTCCCAGAAGACGAGGGTGCCCGGGGTCCAGCGGACGCGGAGGTGCAGGATCGGCCGGCAGGCGATGGTGTCGAAGAGCATGTCGAGCAGGGCCTGGCTCTCCTGGGCCGAGAGCTGCGGGATGCGGCTGGTGTTGGCCTTGTTGACGTACAGCAGCTTGCGGTCGGTCTCGGGGTGCCGGGCGACGAGCAGGTGCTCGCTCTTGGGGATGACGTAGTCCGCGGGCGGGGTGTAGCCCGCCAGGGCCTGGGCGCCGTCGTGGATGGCGGTGAGCGGGTCCAGCAGGGAGCGCATGGCCGGCGAGAGCATTTCGTAGGCCAGGTGCATGTTGGCGAAGAGGGTGTCGCCGCCGCAGCCCGGCTCGGGGACCTCGGTGATGTACAGCATGGATCCCAGCGAGGGTTCGGCGTCGGCGGTGCCGTCGGCGTGCCAGCCGTTGCCCGCCACGTTCGCTGCGGCCGACGTCGTGCTGATCTCCCGGATGTAGGGGTCGCCCTCGGGCGGCGGCGGGTTGACGGGACGCAACTCGCCGAAGGCCGCGGCGAAACGCTTGTGGTCCTCGGCGGTGATGGTCTGGTCGCGAAAGACCAGGACGTGGTGATCGCGGAACGCGGTGCGTATCTCGTCCAGTTGCTCCGCTGGGATCTCCTTCGACAGGTCGACGCCCGAGACCTCCGCGCCCAGAACGGGGGTGATCCGCTCGACCGTGAGCGTGCGGTAGGCGTGTACGGGACGCGTGGTCACCGCTTCCAGTGCTTGGCGTTCGTATGGCTCCATGACGTCCTCCAAAGGGGGGTGGGGTTACAAGCCTCGGTCGAGCAGTTCGGCGAGGATGATGCGGCCGAAGGCGAGGTTGCCGTGGATCTCGTCGTCGGCCTCGCACAGCTCGAGCCGTTGCAGTCCGTCCGGACCGGTGGTCCGGCGGCGTAGGTCCACGACCTCGACGCCGAGCTCTGTCACGGCCAGCCGGATGGTTTCCTGCGCGGCCATGAACACTGCCGGATCGGACTGGCCGGGGATCCGCTGCGGTGGCATCACCGCAAGGACACGCAGTCCGAGATCCACGGCGTGTTCGTAGAAGGCGAGGGCGTCGCGGACGGCGGCGCGCACGATGGCGTCGAACAGGGAGCCGGCGAGGAAACCCGGCGGGACGGCGCCCGAGCGGCCGCGGTACAGGTCGTTGGCTAGTGCCGTGACCGGACAGGTTCACCGAGGTCTCGTTGTCTGCGGGTGCGCGAGTGACCGCTGCTCCCCGGTTTTGGCTGGTTGCAGGGCGGAACGACCTCGTTTGCATGCTTGTAATCAACTTGCTGACCACCCCGGCGGGCTGGCAGGGTCTGGATCATGCTTGAACTACGCACCTTGGAATCAGACGACTGGCCCCTTTGGCGGGAGTTGCGACTGGCCGCGCTTGCTGAGGCGCCCTACGCGTTCGGATCGACGCTGGCCCAGTGGCAGGGCTCCGGCGACCGAGAGGAACGCTGGCGTGCCCGTCTGTCGATTCCTGGCGCGCACGATCTCGTCGCGCTCCTCGACGGCCTCCCGGTGGGCATAGCCAGCGGAGTGCCGGGCGAGGGAGCAGAAAACGTGGAGTTGATCTCGATGTGGGTCAACCCCGCGGCTCGAGGCAAGGGCGTGGGTGACAACCTGATCCAGGCAATCGAGCGGTGGGCGGCGGAGCGCGGTGCCACGACGCTGCGGTTGTCCGTCATGCCGGACAACCGCAAGGCAACCGCGCTCTACGAGCGGCACGGTTTCACGGACACGGGTGAGCCCGGCGATCTTCTGCCCGATGGCGTGGGCAGAGAGCAGGTCATGGCGAAGAGCCTGGCCGCTGTCTGATCTCCACATCCGGGCACGGCGGATCCCCCACGTGCTCAGGCTGCGGCGGCGAGGGGGCGTCCGCCCCAGCGGATGCCCTTCTCGCTGCGGATGCGGGCGCGTTCCTTGCGTTGTGCGGCGAGGACGTCGGGGTGGCGGGCGTTGGCGTTGCGCCAGCGCAGGTAGCGGTGCAGGGCCCGGGTCTGCGCGGGGTGGCTGCGGTGGTTCGAATTCGCGAGGGTGAACTGCCGCAGGGGGCCGAAGTGCGCCTCGATCGGGTTGGCCCAGGACGCATAGGTCGGGGTGAAGCACAACTCGACCTTGCTCTTCTTCGCCCAGTGGCGGATGTCCGCGCCGGTGTGCGCGGAGAGGTTGTCCAAAATGATGTAGATCGGGGCGCCGTCGGGCCGGGCAGCGCGGATCGATTTCAGCGCGGCCAGCGTGTTGGCGGTGCCTTTGCGGCGGTGGTTGACGCCCCACAGCCGGTCGTCGCCGACGGAGTAGCAGCCGTGGAAGTAGGTGACGCCGTGGGTGCGGT
>NZ_JBFAWW010000062.1:0-22714 GCF_040680495.1 Streptomyces sp. NPDC052036
ACCGACCGGACGCTGACCCGTAACTCCTTCGCGATGTCCGTGCTGCCCCGCCCCTCGGCGAACATCACCGCTGCTTCCATCCGGACCCGCTCGCGCAACGCTTGCCTCTCCGCGGTCAGACCCCCACCCTGCGGATACCTCATACACCCGGCATACCGCGACGATCACCGATCGTCAGCCCCTACGACAACCCGCCTTCAAAGTCAGTAGCAGATCCGTGAGCTGGGTGAATCCGGCAGCATCGTCGCTGTCCGCGTACTTGTCTGAGTGCACCACCGCGTACGAAGTTGTGTGCGCCACTGCTCAGGCCACATCGGTCTCCCGTTCGATGGCCTGGAGGCGGTTCTTGAGCTGGTAGCTGTTGCCGTTGATCGAGACGACTTCGCAGTGGTGCAGGAGGCGGTCGAGGATCGCGGTGGCCAGGACCTCGTCTCCGAAGACCTGGCCCATCAACCGCCCTTGATCCTCAGCGGCCTTCAGGTGGCGGACCATGTCGTGGAGGCTGGTGAAGTAGATCGAGTAGCCGGCCCGGCAGGCCGCGACCGCGAGGGCGACAGCGAGGTGCGTCTTGCCGACCCCGGGCGGCCCGAGCAGAGCGACGTTGGCCTTGTCCTCGACGAAGGAAAGAGTGGCCGGGTCTTTGACTTTGCGCGGGTCGAGGTCGGGCTGGAAGGAGAAGTCGTAGTCCTCCAGCGTCTTATGGTGCGGCAGCTTCGACAGTCGCAGCCCGTTGCGGAAACGGCGGTCATCCCGGACCGCGAGTTCCTCGGCCAGCACCAGGTCAATGAGCCAAATGAGATGACCACTTACGAGTTGGTGCGTGATAGCGGGTGAGGCGTGTTTGGCCTGCTCACGGTCGATTTCAGGTCATGACGGTGCGGTCCGAAACGCGGCTGGCGATGGCTCGGTAGGTGTCGGGCAGACGATCGCGTCCGTGGGTCCAGCGCATCAGTTGCTTCCAGCGTTTGTGATCGGCCAGGGCGTGCTCGACGGTGATGGGGTCGGATGAGTGGCTGTGCCGATCGCGTTCCCACTGTTCGACTCTGCCGGGCAGTGCTCCGGGCCGGGGCTTTCTGGGCGGGGTGAGTGCCTGGCCGGGATGGTCACGGCTCAGGCCCAGGTAGCCGTCGTCGAGTAGCACTTCGACGAGGTCGAAGTGGTGGAAGCAGCCGGTGATACCCGCGGCGCGAACCGCGGTCGCATCGTGCATCCGTCCCGGCCGCAGGCCATCGGACGGGCCAACTCCTCAACCAGCGAAGCCAGATGCACCGTCGATATGCCCGTGAAGAACGGATGCGCCAACACCGCCCGGTCGACCATGTCCCTCACCACGAGAGCATGCCCACCGCTATCGCGCGCCAACTCGCCATCCGGTACCCCCAGCTGGGTGACGGTCCGGCCGTCGCCGGTCATGGCGGCAAGCAAACGAGCGGCCGACACCTACCAGCGGCGGGGACCACGAGCGCTCTTGCCGTCCAGGGCCGGCGCCTCCGCCCCGGACGGATCATCCCCGGTCAGGTCGGCCAGGCCACCAGGGCAGACCGCGATGATGACCCGGCGCATCGTCAACCTGCGCGGTGCGATGCGTACGTTCAGCGAGGCCAGCGGGCAGGCACCACACCGGGCCAGAGTCTCCTGCGGGACATTGCGTGCCCACTGGGCGATGGCCATGTAGGACAGTGCGCCGGCCACGACCGCACAGGCCGAGACCGGCAGCACCCCCATGAACGGGTGACGTACGCCGCGACGATGGCGGGGATCCGGCAGCCTGACCAGCCACTCCACCAGCGAGCCTCGAACACCCCACCATCGCAGGCGACTTGACGAGACAAACGGCGGCAGACTGGCGGCACATCGGGGCTCCGGTTCAGCAGGGCGACTTGAAGGGACACCTGCTTCAACCGGAGCCCCATTGCTCATGACACGACCCGGCCGAGCATCGTCACAACGCTGTGACCAGCACACTCACCCGATCGTCCGGACTTTGGAACGGCCCTGCCCCCAAGCAGCTGATCAGCACAGCTACCGGAACTACAGCGGCCGTGGTAGAACCATCGCAGGCTCCATGGTGAGATGGTTCACGTTCCACCCGTCGAATACGCAGCCAATCACTACATGGAATCCACAAAACCCCAGGTCAAAACCACAATCTGAGATCTCTACCGACCCTGGGACGCTTCACTTCCGACCCCGCCGCCATCTGATGACAGTCCACGACTAGCGGCTGTGGTGGGCCGGCCGGCGGCGCCGATGATCTGCTCCCAGATGGCGAAGCGGACGGTCATCTCGGCTCCAGCCTGAGCACAGGCCCCGAACCGGCCCCACCGCCCCGACACGCCGTCAGAAGCCCACACACCCAACAACGTGACAACGCCGATCTTTGAGGTCGATGAAATATGGAATGCACAGAGAGAACCGACACCCCTGTAGGCAGATGGACCCTTGCCGAGCTCCCTCGGTTCAACAACCTGATACTGGCTGGTGAGGTCGAGCCAGAGATCATGGTCAGGGAGATGAATAGACTGCTTTTCACCCTGCCGCAGACCGATACTTTCTCGCACGACGAGGCCTGCAAATTGCTTGTAGAGCTCGGCATGTGGGGTTCCTCAGTGGGGATGCACTTCCAGAAACGTGATCTCGACAGGGCGAAAACCCATCCGTCGACTGGTCTGGACCAACTGGCAGTCGGATACCAGCGGGTGCCGTTCTTGGTGTACTTCGCGCAACTGGCTACAGCCTCAGGTACTGGACATCCGAATCGAGATGCCTACGCTTCTCTGATTAAGTGGAACTCACCGGATATGAGGGCGTACTGGAGCGGGGAGTGTGTCGCGCGAATCCCTAGCGTATATGAGGATGGCATCACCCGAACCTATACGGGCGACATAGGCGAAGTTCTATGCATTGAGTTGTTCGATCGCTGCGAGACCCTGGAGATGGCAGCCAATAGAGCGCTTTGGCCTATCTGGGAGCAAGGGTGTTCTGGCATGAAGCCAGACGAGATCCGCGACCGCTTCAACCAAGCCAACCACATGTTGATGGCAGCTCGCAGGTTGATGCTCGACGTCCAACATGGAGACGAGCGTGGCTCCATGTCTGCTGGCCGCTTCATGGACGTCTTCCGACAATTCGCCATTCACTGGGAGGTCGACGACGTACCTCCGAGCGGTACCCAGGATATCGAGTTCATCATCCGCGACTTGATGAGTGGCACCCAGCCATCGAAGCATCAAGCCCAGATCAGAAAGATCTACCCTGGCTTGCTCTCCAGCGAGCGAGAGCAGCTGAACAGAGCGATGCAGCATTCTCCGCTGCCCTTTATTCTTCTCGATAGGGTCGGCATCAAGAAGTTGGATCTTGATGCGATGAGCGATGGCGAGATCGCCAGCCTGCTCTCCAAGTTCCCGGAGATTGCTGGCTGCTATCTATGGCTCCGGGCTTCGGCGATGCTGTCAGCCACTCACTTGATGCTCTCCAAGAAATTTCTCTACAAACCTGCTCGCCAGCGCGAGGAGAAAGGTACAGCCGTTCGTACACCAGTACCGAACGACAGGGGGATAACTGGTTTGCCGGAGACGGTTCTCGACAAAATCAACGACGCGAGGAAGCGTCATCCGTTGTCCAGAATCGGTTCACTCGGCGGTCGCCAGATCTGCAGCATATCCGGCATGATGGCTCCGCCCGATCTGGACAGCACTCAAGCGTTGTCGTTGCTCGGCCTTCAGCCGCTTCCAGCCGTGAGCCAGAACCACCAATTGGGTGGTATCCCGAGCCCCCGTGTCGGCGAGGAGCTGGTCGAGCGCAGCGCGTAGATCGGCCGGGGCGATCTTGGCGGCGACGGCGATGTCGCCGACGTGGCCGTGCTCAGCGACAGCCCGGAGCACCAGCAGCTGCTCCGGGCCGAGCTCCGGCGTTGGCCTGTCCGCCGTCGGAGAGGCCACCTGCTGGGCAACGAACAGGTGGTGCACGATCACCGGGGGCTTGCGGCGGGGCGGGCAGTAGGGCTCTCGCAGATGTCGCGGACGTACTGACGGACGGTAACGGCCAACAGCCCGGTCTGCATGGCGATCTCTTGGGGGTGAGGCCGCTCGCGAGGTGCTGGGCGACGCGCTGCAGGGTCGGCGTCAGGGGTGTGATCGGTGCGCTGGTCGTCATGGGCGGGGTCACGGGTGTCTCTTTCTGGGCTGGGTGGACAGTCATCGGACTGGGCGCCGCAGTTCCCCGCAGGCATCGGGGGCCGGCGGCACGGACCCGTGCGCGGCGGACTGGATTCACAGGGTGCCGCGCACTGGGGTTCATGCCGCGGTGGGGCCGGGTCGCGCCCAGGCGGCTTCGGCGGCAAGGCGTTCGGACCACTGGATGTGGTCCTCGTCGAAGGCAGCGTCGGCAAGGCGTATGCGCTGGACTTCGCCGGTTCCGGCTAGGGCGTGTTTCGAAAGTAGCGTCGCCCGCCCGAAGGGCGGGGCCCGCGGCGTCTGGTGCGGTGCATCGCAAGGCGGAGGGCCGTCCGTGTACTGGGCGTATGCGGACGACCCCGACAACGCGGCGAGGTGCCGTGCCTGGGGGCACCTCCCAGCCGCCAGGCTGGGGAGTCGCGGGCCAGACGGGACTTTCGAAACACGCCCTAGTGCTGAATTCCACTTTTGGTGGCTATAGGTCCTGGTAGCGGGGCGGTTGCGGGTGCTCGGGGGCGGGTGCTGGGTCATGGTGCTGAGGGCACGGCCGGGTCATGACGAGGGTGAGCAAGCGGTGGTCCACCGCCTGTCGTCGGCCAGAAAAGCGCCGAAGGGTTTGGTGGAGCGATGCCGGATGGTGGAACTGAGCTGGAACGGGTGGCTGGTCCCGCAGATTGCTGATGAACTCAGGTGCAGTCAGAAGACGGTGCGCCGCTGGCTGCACCGCTTCAACCGCTCGGGACTGGAAGGCCTGGAAGATCTTGGCGGGCAGGGCCGCAAGCGAAGGATCACCGAGGCCGAACGCTCCCGGATCATCGGCCTGGTCAAGCAGACCCCGCCCGGACGGCTCGAGGTCCGGCCGTCCAATGAGATGTGGGCGCCGGACGAGGCCGGCCCGGCGGAGTGGACCCTGGACGCACTGGCCGCAGCCGCTCAGGAACTGGGCATCCAGGTCGGCCGTTCCCAAGTGCACAGGATCTTGCTGGCCGAGGGCATGCGCCGACGCCGCACCCGCTCCTGGGTCCGTTCGAAGGATCCGGACTTCGAGGGAAAAGGACGCGGATCATCGAGCTCTACACCAGCCCGCCCGACGGCGCGACGGTGGTCTGCGCCGACGAGCTCGGCCCGGTGATCCCACGTACTATCCCGCCGGCGCCGGGCTGGTCGCCGGACGGACACCGCATCAAGAACGAGATCGACTACTCCCGCGGACCGGAGAAGACCTGGGTCTACGGCGCCCTGCGCCCCCGTGACGGTCAAGCGGTCACGATGACCGCCACGTCCCGCAACAGCGTCTTCTATCAGCAGTTCCTCCAACTGGTCGAGGACGCCGACCCCGCCGGGGACATCTACGTGATCACGGACAACCTGTCCTCGCACAACAGCGTGTCCACCCGCACCTGGCTCGAAGACCACCCACGCATCAAGCACGTCTTCATCCCGGTCGGCGCCTGCTGGCTCAACCTCCAGGAAGGCTGGTGGCGCATCTTCCGCAAAACCGCCCTGGCCGCCCGCTCCTTCGCCGACCCCAGCCACATCACCCACGCCACCCGCCGCGGTCGGCCAGCAGCAGCATCCCCGGCCGCAGGGAACCCAGGACCGCCCGGGCCGGAGTCTGCTCTCCGGTGCGAAGGGCTGCGAGCGCGGCTTCGAAGATGACATGGGTGCCGCACTCCACCGGGCCGACCATGCGCAACTGCGGGTAGCCGACGTCCTGTTCACCCCGCCCTGCGCGGGGAGGGCGACCGAACGCCTCCACGTTCGCCTTCGTGTCGGGCACGTCGAATGTGGTGCCGTCGATCGCGGCCAGCGGCCAGTCGCGGTAGAAGGCACCCTGAGTGTCCCCTGTGGCAACTGGACGGCACACCCGCGCGAACAGCTGCCGCAGCGGCGTTACACCCAGCCGAGACCTGGCTTTCCAGATCACCGCCGTACTCGGCACCACCCACGACGCACGCCAATGCCGCGCACCCTGCAAACCCGCGGTCAGCAGTCGGGCGACCTCCTCATAGCTCTGCCCCGAGAACAGACACATCGCCAACACGAAGGAGACCACCAGCCGGGCCGGCAGCAGCCGGTTCCGCCTGCTGCACCCGGCCCGTCTCCGCCAGCACCTCATCCACCAGCGACTGAGGAAACGTCTGGGGCAGCACCCCGACCGCGACCCGGTCCGACAACCGCTCACCAGATGACTTCATTTGACCCGCTCTTGGCACATCAGCGACAACGACCGGATTGCCCCTAAGCTACCGGTATTGGTGCTAGGGTGATAGCGATGTGTAACGCTTTCAGGCGTCACGCCGAGCCGGCGACTGTGGATCACCTATCGCCGCGCCGCCGCAATTGGTGTTCCCCTATCACGTAGTTGACCGGCACTCGGTTCACCGCAAGATCTATGCGCTGCTTGGGCAATCTCAAGCATGGCTCCGCACAGTTGTGAGTCCTACCCTCCAGGTGTGACATACAGCTACATCGAGCGGGCGCACTCACGACCTGTCCCGGGCGCCGCCTTCTCAGCCCAGATCCAGGCGGGCGCGCGGCCGGCGTGGTCCAGGATCGACGCAGCACGGGTGGGATGTGGCACCCTCGGTGACCCGCAAGGAGGCGGTGGCGCCAGGGTATTTCGTACCGACCACGCCGCCTTACGTGAGCGGATCGTCGAGCTGGTTGCCGACGGGCGGTTCGTGTACGAGCGCGAGTGGACCCCTTCGGCTTTATCGAGTTGTCAAACTCGCCAAGCCACGTATTCCCTGCCCATTACTGGGCGCTGTGACTCAGCCGTCGTAAAATTGTTGCCAGTTCGCCGGGTGGTGTGCTGTATCCGGCGTTTGGGATAGTAGGCCCATCGTCCGTCCTTGCCCACCCCACAGTTGTCGTCGGCCTGATTCTGCGACAGCGATGCAGGATGGCGAGCTGATTAGCCACTGGTAGCCATAGGCCAACGGCAGGGAACGTGCCCGTCGGAGCGCCGCAGCCTCTCCCTGGTACTGAACCGGTGGGTCTGCGTGCGACGTTGATTGCACAGCGTGCGCGGTTCGGCGCTTTCACGCGGTGGGGAGTCGGCCTTCATTGATTCGTGATTTTGCATGGAAGCGTCTGGGGAGGTGCCCGCCAGGCAGAAATGACGTGGTAGGCGCCTATCGAATCTCTTTGTCAACGGGCATCGATTACGCGTTTGCCACACGGCAGACAATCGGAAGTCGCCGACGCTTGACGAGGAGCCATCATCCGAGCGACATCAATCGATCGGACTCGAGGCAGGCCTTCTTGTGAGGCCTGCGTTTGCGGATCAAGAATTGCAGAGGCCTGATGTCCCACACACTCACGATCGCGGTTGTCGAGCACCACAGTCTAGTTCGCCGGGGGATGGCGAGCCTGCTCTCTGGGCTCCCGCTAGTCGAACTGATCGCGGTGGTCGCCGAGCCCACGGACCTCGACCCGGCGCTCCCGCGTCCGGATGTCGTGGTGCTCGGGCCGTCGCCCGACAGCGAGCGCTCCCTCGAGGTGGTGGTCAACCATCTCGCAGGGTTCGGCAGGGTGCTGGTGGTCGCCGACTTCACCCGGCCACTGGTCGCCACCGCTCTGCGAGCTGGCGCCTTCGGCTGCGTCACCCGGGATGGCGGGGACGACGAACTGATCCACGCGCTCACTACCGTGGCACGCGGCGGTGTGCACATCTCTCCGGCGCTCACCCCTCGGTTGCACGCCGAGCTGCGGACGCCATCGATGTCAGCACCCGCGTTGCTCGCCCACCGCGAAGTCGAGACGTTGCGGTGGCTGGCAGCCGGATTGACGCACCGCCAGATAGCGCATCGCATGGGGCTGACAGAGGCTACCGTGAGCACGTATGTGAAGCGGATCCGCAACAAGCTCGCCGTGGGGAACAAGGCCGACCTGACCAGGAAGGCCATCGAACTCGGCCTCGGGCCCGGGGACTCCCACGTCTTGCCGGACGGACGACCTGGAGGCGGCCGGGTGGAGGCCTTCCGGCCCCAGTGAGGATCGGCCGCCAGCCTCTCGGGCGGGGCGGGACCTGACGCCTCACAGACTTCGGCCCAAGTCGAGGAACCAGTCGGACGCACCGAACGCGCCCACTGCCATGGCGACCGCGGTCCCACCCATCACCGAGGTCACGCCGGTCAGCCACCCAGGACGGCTCCTCAGCGGACGCTCCGGCCGGGGCGTCAGGTGCCGCAGGCCGTAGCCGATCATACCGACCGCGGCCAGACAGGACACTGCCGGTGCTTGCCACCCCGACCACCCGAAGTTCCCGGAACCAATGACCAGCAACATGCACAGCCCGGCGGCCCTCGCCCCAGCGATCAGGACTACCTCGACGACCCCATTCGCCTCCCCGGCGCACAGCAACAGAGCCATCCCGAGACAGGCCACCAGCCCTGCTCCGTAGGAGGAATCGGACGCGGCCGCCGCCACCAACACCGTCGTCAGTACTGCGGCCAGTACACACGTCCATCCCATGAGCACGGTACCGGCGACGTGCATCGCTTCGGCTACCCGGTCCTCGTCGTAATCCTCCTTAACTGAGATGCGACGTGCCTCATTCCGTCGGTAGACGTAGGCGACCAGGCCGCTCGACGCGGGCGCGGTACAGGTCACCAGGACGAACACGACCGCCGCAACGGCCGAGGCCGACTGGGTGCCGTTCGCGCCGAGCAGCGCGAGCACGGTGCCCAGAACCGCTGCCATCAGGGTGGTTGCCAGCAGCACTACGCAGGCGATCACACCGAACGCCGCGACATACGCCAGCACTGCACCGACCAGGGCACCCACCAGCAGTGCGTCCACGGTGAGCCCGCCCTGGGTCAGGAGCCCGACCGCTCCGCCCGGCCTTCCGGCCGCGCCCAACGTGCGCCCGGCGAGCGCCAGCAATGAGACCGACGTCAGGGCGATCGCCTGACGCAGCCACCACGACACCGGCCACCGCCCTTCGCCAGCCGCCCAGGCCAGTCCGGGCAGCAACAGCCCGGTGCTGACCGCCAGGTCGGTCAGCACACCTGCGCCGAAGCGGCCGCTCGCCTCGATCTCCGTGAGCGCGGCGACCAGCCAGCACAGCCCGAGGGGGGCGCCGTCGCCACTCGGGTGCGCACGTCCCAGAGCCGGTCGAGGGTTCCCTCGGCCGGCTCTGGGACCCGCTCCGCCACGTCGTACACCACCGGCTCGTCGAACTCGTCGGCGGCCACGTCCCGCAGGTGGAGCACCTGCCCAGTCGACAACTCCCAACTCGGCCAATGAGTGTTCCAGGGCGAACGCAACGCCAACGGTGTCGGCCAGGGGACAGGCGGACGGCATAACTTCGGCGTCCTGTTCATGGCAGAGCCCGGCACGGGCGTTGACGTAGCTGACGATTGGCGCGTGGGACGGCACTGCCAGGTCGACCCGACGGCGCGCGCCCACAACGGTAATTCGGCAGTGCTCATCCACGAAGAATGCGTCCCTTGAAGTACACAGTGAGGCGTAAGCCATTCTGCAGCCAATTTGATGTGCCGACGAGTACCCAGTTTTGATGTCCCTTTCGAGGTCTCCCACGACTCGGCCCGCCGCCCGGATGGCAGGCTCTCCCGGTATCCCGCCCCACCCGACCGGCGTGGCGGCGACGGCCGTTGAGAGGTGTCCCCGATCGAGGGCGGAGTGATACAGGAAACAGGGGGTGCTTGTCACCTGCTCTGGTGCCGGTGTTGCCGCAGTTCTTGACGAGTGGCTGGATCTGTATCCATACTCCTGGCTGAAAGAGGGTTTGGGTGTGCACTGCACTTGATTTCGATGTGGCTTTCCCGCGACCGGATCAGGTCGTACACGGGTGAGTCGGTGTCAGATTGTGGTGGTCCCGCGGCGCTGAGACTTGTCCGGCGCAGAGGTCAGAGGGGCGGCTCGAAATGTTCCAGTCTCAACTGTAAGGGCGTTGGCGGCCTTCCCCGGTGCCCCCTTTTGGTGAAGGTCCCCTCCCCGCCCCACCTGCTGGGCGCCGACACGCGGTGGGGCCGCGTCGGCCCTCCCGGGCCTCCCCTTCCGGGAGGGCCGACGTATCTCGAAGGAGTGAATCAGCCCGAAGATCGTTGACCACAGGAGCGACTTAGCAGCACAGCCCCTAAACGCCCTCTCATAACTCCTGTAAGCGGACGAGGCCGTTTTTTAATCCCGTTCCGTCCTGATTCGCACCCAGGAGTCAATGGGTGTCAGATCACGGCGAACCAGGCGCTATCGGGCCGTCGTGAATTACTAAACGACGCTTAGGGTGAGGGGGTGGAATGGATCGACTGACTATGAGTGTCATCAATTCTCAGACCAGTGAGATTCGTGGAGGGTTCTCCCTGAATTCCATGATGTCGGACGCCTCACCTGAAGTATTCGACACGTTTAAGCAAGGGTGGGAGGCGCGGATCGGCGACGGATTTCGGCTACCGACTTTCAGCGCGACCATGAAAGGGAATTTCCGCGTCAAAACGCGCGCTACCAGGGTTCACGACGCGGCGATTACTGATGTTCGCAGTGCGTCCTCCATCCAAACGTCCGGAGCCGTATCCGAGGTAGATGATCAGGTAAGGATTTGGGTGATGCGACGCGGTGAATGGGCTCTGGATGGCACTCGTGAGCATGGTCAGTACGTGGTTGTGGCCGGCAGTCTCCTGCTCCGGCATGTTGGGCGACCGTCGAACTTCAAGGTGGCCCCGCATATTGAAGGTAAGATTGTGGTTCTACCCGCCGACTTGACCGGCCCTTGATCGGTGATCTGAGTGTTTCCGGACCTGCGGACTCAGCCGAGATACCCACGCGAACATGGTCCACTCTACGATGAACAAGCTTGGTCCGGCCGGCGTACATGCTGCTCACGCAACGCTGATCGAGCTGGCCAAGGCGGTAGCGGAAGGCCGCTTTGACGACGTAGAACCTCGTGGTGCGGGACAACGTCGCCGAACTCAACGCGGTCGGTTACGAAGGCATCAACGCCAGCGGGGACATGTACGTGGTCGGCAACCGCCTGGTCGGCAACCGGGTGGGCCTGACCACCGACTCCGACCACCAGGAGAAGCTGCTTCCGCAGCAGGGTGCCGTCATCGCCGGCAGTCTGATCGCTGCCAGCCGGCAGAGGGCCACCCCGGAGCACGCTGACGGCGGGTGGGGCACCGGCATCGGCGTCGGCGGCGGCAGCGACAACCAGTTCGTCCGCAACCGCGTCGCCGGCAACAGCAACGCCGGGCTGGTGATCACCGCAACCGCCGACCTGCCTCCGGTCGGCAACCAGATCGTGGACAACACGTTCACCGGCAACGGCGTCGACGTCGGCTGGATGTTCCCCACCGCTACGCGGGGACGGGGCAACTGCCTGCGCGGCAACGATCTGCGAACCACGGTGCCCGCCCGGCTCGCGACGACCGCGTCCTGCCCGCTTCCGGCCCAGTCGCTCTCGCCGGCCGGCCGGTGGGCGATGCCGACGGCACCCGGTGGCATCCCGGAGGTCGCGGCGCCTGGCCCGCATGTGTTACTGCGCCTCCTGCAGGGCCCGGCTGCCGAGGAGCGTGACATCCTGGCCGTCCAGCGCCGCGAACGCGCCTGCATCTGCGGCGAACGTCAGCGGCGCTGGGGCCGGCCCCGGATGCAATGCAGCGTGAGCAGTCCACACCTGCGGACCGAGTAGGGCTGCTGTCCGGTCACCGGCGCCTGCTCTGGATCTCTTCCAGGTCGACGAACGTGCTGGACGGCGGTGACTCGCCACTGGCCGGCGGGGCGTCAGAAGTCGTACGGCTTCTTGGTGTTCCAGTTCAGCACGTCGGCCTCGTTCCAGCTGAACTGCGGCTTCTGGCCCTTGGCGTCGACGGAGTAGAAGGGGCCGTTGTGACCGTCCGCGCCGCGCAGCGCGATGGCGAACGATTGCGCCGTGTGGTTCTTCGAGCCGTAGTCGAAGAGGTTCACCGCGCTGTATGCCTTGTCTCCGGGCCGGAGCGTGATGTGCTGGTCGCCGCCCGGGTTGTCCTTCTTCGAGTGCGGCAGTGCGGCGCCGTCCACGTCCCCGCCGAGCTTGACGGCCGGGTACGAGGTGACCCAGCACGGCTTGGTTCCCTCGTTCGACGCGGTGATCAGCAGGTGGTCGCCCTGCTGGCCTGCGAACCGGTGCACCGCGGTGACCAGCATCTCGTCTCCGCGGCACTGCTGGTCGCCGACCGTTGCGCCCTTGCTCGCGACCTCGTCCGTCCCGCCCGAGGCGGTCGCCGAGCGCGTCCCCTTCTTGGTGGCACCAGCGCTGTTGGTCTGCTGCTCATTGCCCTTGCCGTCCCCGTTGGACGTGGGCCGGCTCTGCGCGGTACCAGTGGCGTGGTCGCCGCCAGCAGCCTTCGAGTCGTCGTCGGCGCCGCCGCAGGCGGTCAGGCCCAGCGCCAGCGCGGCGGTGACGACGGCCAGGCCGGCAAAACGGGCGGTACGGCGGGCACGGTGCGTGGTCATGATGAAAGCTCCCCCATGGTCGGTCAGGACGCGGCACCTCCCTGCCCCCGCAGGACGACCGGCCGCATCGACTGTTTCGCTGCACCCCATGAGATGACGCCGGGACGGGCGTCGTTCACCCGGATCTGTCCGCATTCGGTAACAAGACAACCGGGCGCAGCCACACCGGTGTTCACGCCGTGACCGTCAGCAGTGCAGCGCCTGCGGCCGCTGCGGCACAGAGATGGCCACCAGGCGCTCCCTGCCCCGTCCACGAAACGGTTCGCCGACGATCCACCGCGTACACGACCCCCGCGAGACATCGGCCAAGGGCTGAGCGTGGCCCAGAGCAGCGGCATCCTGCACGGCCGACCCAAGCTGGCCGCGGTCAGTCTCGGCATCCACGAAGCGGTCGTGGCCACCACGACGCGTTGAGGGACTCGATTGCGTTGGTGGTGCAGACGACCTGCCGGATCGTGTCGGGCAGGCCCAGGAAGGGCACGAACTCGCTCCATGCCCGCTCCCAGGTTCCGGCGATCGACGGGTAGCGCTTGCCCCACGTGGTGTCGAACTCGGCGAGCCGTTGCCGGGTCTCTTTCTCGTTGACGGCGGTGTAGACGGGCTTGAGATCGCGGGCGACCTCGGCCCAGTCGCGACGCGAGGCATAGCGCAGACTTGCGCGGATGAGGTGGACCACGCAGGTCTGCACCACAGTCCTGGGCCAGACGGTGTTCACCGCATCGGGCAGGGCACTCAGCCCGTCGCAGACCAGCATGAGCACATCGCGGACACCTCTGTTCTTGATCTCGGCCAGGCCGGTCTGCCAGTACTTGGCACCTTCTCCGCCGTCCCCGGCCCACAGGCCGAGGATCTCGCGGTATCCATCAGCGGTGACCGCGATGACCACGTAGACGGGCCGGTTGGCGACATGACCGTCCCTGATCTTGGTTCTGTCGACGATCTTGTGATCCAGCGCGGGAGGTGTCACCGTGCGAGCAGAACGCGTTTGCGAAGGAGATCGAGGCCGGCCCGGCCGAACATCTGGCGTTTCAGCATCTTCAGCCGGTTGATGTTGCCTTCAACGGCGCCTGAACTGTGTGGCAAGGTCAGACCGTTGTGCACGGCGTCGAAGTCTCGGCGGAGGTTGCGGGCGAAGCCCGCAAGTGGAGCCAGGGTGTCGTGCTCGACGCCGGCGATCCACTCCTCGAGTCGGTCGCCGTGGCGTGTAGTCATCATGACGGCGAACTTCCTGACGTGGCCGGTGAGCCGGTCCAGCTCGGGGTGGCGCTCACGCAGGCGGTGCAACTTGTCGGCATCGCCGTCGCGAAGGTGTTCGGGATGGGTCATGATCCATGAGGTGACCTCGCGAACCGAGGGAGGCTTGGGGCCGACGACGGGTGCGTGTCCGCGCCCGGCGCGATAGCGCCGCAGGTGACGCTGGACGGCCAACTCTCCTCCTGGATAGCCGAGTTTCTGGATCTCCCGGTGGAGCTGTGCGGCATTTCTTATGCCTTCGTTCCAGCGTCGGTGCAGGTAGCCGACGTACGGGTCAACGACATGCGCCCGCTGCAGGCTCTTGGCGACGACATCATCAGCGGAGCGGGCGTTGACGAGTTGAGAACATGATCCGCGTCGCCGCGAAGAGCAGCGAGGAGAAGGAAGCGGTCCGCCCGGCCGGCGCCTGGGGTTACATCGGCCACGCAACAGCCAAGAGCAGGGGCTTTCACATAGCGGTTGCACCTCCGGGCGGCGCGGGAGGTGGAACCGGGTATTCGCAGAAGGACTTCAAAGCTTGCTCTGCCGAGGCGGACAAGAAACTACCGGGTCTGGCAAACACCGACGGCTGGAAGCTCGTCCGGACCCTTTTCGATCAGTCATTCCAGCAGACGGGTACGGACCAGCGAGTGGTCACCGCCCGCAAACGCTGGTCCGCATGCATGACCGCAGCGGGACATCCCGCCCAGGATCCCGAGGAACTGGCCGCAGGGCCCTGGGACACAGACCGGCCGACTGTCAATGAGATCGCCGCGGCCACGGCCGCCGAATCCTGCACCGGCTCCTCGCGTCTGGCCGCGGACTACTTCGCCGTACTCACCGGGTACCAGCGGCAACTGATTTCCGCCAACTCCGCCGCCCTGACCGCCTACCAGAAGCAGGTCGCCGAAGGCACCAACCAGGCAGCGCGCCTTCTCGCGGGGTCTTCCGGGAGTCTCAAGCTTTCCTCGACCTGAGAGTCGACCTCTCCTAGCCTCGGGCTTTCATGAAGCGGGTTGTCCGACAAGCGGTCAGGAAAGCAGAAAGTGCCTCTGACCTACCTTGACCTGCAACGATAGGACTTGCTGAGGGTCTTGTTGGCTGCAAGAAAAAGAGCACTTCCCAGGTGAGAGAGCCTATCTCGTCGTACCCGCGTGTCCGTGTCCAGGGAGACGGTCGACAGGTGGTCTCGCAGGCCGGTGCGGTCCTACTGCTGGAGACGGTCCGCAAGATCGGCCTTGACCGGGCGGTATCCGCGCAACTGGCGTCCTGGCGCAAACCGCGGGCCGTCCACGATCCCGGCAAGATCCTCCTGGACCTTGCTCTGGCGGTCACGCCGGGCGGGGACTGCCTCGCGGACGTCGCGATGTTGCGGTGTGAGCCGGCCGTCTTCGGTCCGGTCGCTTCCGACCCGACGGTCTCCCGCCTGATCGACGCCCTCGCCGCCTCTGACGAGAAAGCCCTGCAGGCCATCCGGTCCGCACGGGCCGAAGTCCGCAGCCGCGTCTGGTTGCTGGCGGACAAGCACGCCCCGGACGCCAACGGGCAGGTCACAGTCGACCTCGACGGCGTCCTCGTGATCGCGCACTCCGACAAGGAGGACGCGGCCGCGACCTGGAAGAATCTCAATGACTGTGTCAAGCCGTCTGAGTGACCGGCGGGGCAGGAGGTGAAGAGCCTCTTGTCACGCAGCATCGCCCAGAGCACGTCAACCCGGCGCCGGGCGAGCGACAGCAGAGCCTGTGTGTGCAGCAGCCCCTCGGCCCGCTTCTTGAGGTAGTGGTCGCAGGAGGGGCCTGGCCGCAACATCGCGGTTTGCGCAGCCATGTAGAAGATGTGCCGCAGGCGCCGGTTGTAGCGTTTGAGCCGACGGCAGTTGCCAGTGCGGCGGCCGGAGTCCCGGGCGACCGGGGCCAGGCCCGCGTGCGAGGCCAGGCGGCCGGCGCCGCGGTAGCCGGACATATCGCCGACGATGGCAACGACCTCCGCTCCGAGGATGGGGCCCATGCCGTGCATGGATTCGATGATCTCGGCGCGGTCGTCGGCGCGGAAGGTCTCGCGGATCTCCCGGTCGTTGTCCCTGATTCGCTCGTCCAGGGCCAGAAGCTGGTGGGCGAGGTCGCAGACCAGCTTGGCGGCCCGGTTCTCGCCGGGTAGCGCGATCTGCTGAGACTGGGCGGCCTCCTCGGCCTTGACCGCGACGGTGGCAGCGCTGCAGACTTTGCGCCGTTCCAGCCAGGCCGTCAGCCGCTTCACGCCGATCCGACGAAGGGCGGCCGGGGTCTGGTACTCGGTCAGCATGACGACCGGGCCTTTGGCCGCGGAGAGGTCGAAGGCCCGCTCCAGGGCAGGGCAGATGCCGATTAGAGGGTCGCGGAGCCGGTTGATCAGCCGGACGCGGTCGGCGATCAGATCGGCCCGGTAGTTGGTCAGCACGCGGAGCGTGGTGACCAACTCGGGCGGTGTGTCCAGCAGTGCGAAGTCCTTCGGCCTCATGCGGGCCTGGTCGGCGATGACCCGGGCGTCGCGGGCGTCGGTCTTGCTCTCGCCCCGGTAGGCGCCGGACATGCGGTTGACCGTCCGGCCGGGCACGTAGACCACCTGCTGGCCGCGCGCGGCCAGCAGAGAAAGCAGCAGCGTGGAGGCCCGGCCGGAGATGTCCACTGCCCACCGCACCTCGTCGGCCCGTTCGCAGGCGGTGTCGATGAGGGCGAGAATCTGGGTCTCATGTTGATCACCTTCGTCGAGAACACCGTCTCGCCGTCGGTGTCGACCGCGACCGCGACCGCCCAGTGGTGCCCCTTGCCAGCATCGATGCCGACCCATATCCGCGCATGAGACGCACTCAACGTCGCTCCGTTCCATCGTGACCAGCGCTTTCGTGGCCAGAGGAACACTCCGCCGACGCTTCCCCAATCAGCGATGCTCGCAGCTCTCAATCAGCAGTCGGAGCGTCCCGGAGGACTGGGCGGCCATTCTTCCAGAGCCACAAGCGGCAAAGACCTACCAGCCACACCCGGCCCTTCTGGACCACCCACATTCTTAAGGAAGACCTACAGCCACCACCCCCTGACCGCCTTCGTCGACCATGGCCCGGGCGGAACCGGAGAACCGGTCGCCGCCTTCCTCAGACCGGGGAACGCGGGCTCGAACACGGCCACCGACCACATCACCACCGCCCAACTGGCCCTGTCACAGGTGCCGAAGAAGTACCGGCGGGGGCGGCAGACGCTCATCCGCGCGGACTCCGTCGGCGGCACCCACGACTTCGTGTCCTGGCTCACGAAGCGAGGCCGGTGGCTGTCCTATTCGGTCGGCATGGTGATCACCGACACCATTCACCAGCACGTGCTGAAGATCCCGGCCTCGGCCTGGACACCCGCCGTCGAGACCGACGGCAAGGTCCGTGGCGGGGCCTGGGCTGCCGAGCTCACGGGCAAGTTGCCGGACGGCTGGCCCGAGGGCATGCGGCTGATCGTCCGCAAGGAACGTCCGCATCCCGGAGGCCAGTTGAGGATCACCGACGCGGACGGTATGCGGATCACGTGTTTCGCGACCAACACCCCTGATCGGCCGATCGCCCGAGCTCGAGTTCCGTCACCGGCTGCGGGCCCGTACCAAGGACCGGATCCGCGCCACCCGGTCCACCGGACTGCGCAACCTGCCCCCGCACCACACCGCGCAGAACAAGGTCTGGCTGGAGATCGTCCAGATCACGCTCGACCTGCCGGCCCGGATGCCCATGCTCGCCCTGACCGGCCAAGCCCGGCTCTGGGAACCTGGCCCTGGCCCCACGAGATCACGGGCGCCCTCGAACGACTCACACTCCTGCCCAACCCGGACTGACCAGCAACCTTCCCACCCCACGACAGCACCACCCGACGCGACAGCCGGACCACCGGCCTGCTCACCGCCCACCCCGAAAACCGAAAAGGTCCGCCGACTCCGTCGACGGACCCTCACGAAAGATCGAGGTTAGTAGCACGGCTCCCCAAGGCGGTGATTTTGATCAGTCACGTTGTCATGAGCCTTTGAAGCCCGATGAAAGTCACCCCCCGGAACAAGGAACGGCCCCCGGGTTCCCGGTAGATCGTTCTGCTCTAAAGGGCCGGCGAGGCCTCGTTTCTGTTTGCGGAGGCCTCGCCGAATCGTTTATTTACCTCGAGTCTTCACTGTTCCCGCCACAGCTCGTAGACGTTTCCCCCACGGTTGTACCTACATTGGTGCGGCAGATCCACGTTAGGACCCGTAGGGCCCCCAACAAGCTTCTGATAGCCCGCCTCGCAGGCGATGGCAGTAGGGTACCAATATCCCGTGTAGTACCAACCAGCAGCTGAAGCGGACGTCGCAGTGGTCACGATTATAGAGACCCCGAGAAGTGCACCGACTACGAACTTTTTCATGATGACTCTTTCCGTGATCATCGCGTAATTCTTAGTTGTGTAGTGCCAGACGAAAACAAGGAGGGCTGGGCCGGGCGGGTAGGGGTGGGTGCGGAATCGGCGGTGAGCGGCGCTGTCGGTGCGCACTCACCGGGCCGGGTCTTGCAACTGCAGCATATGCCCCGGGAGACTGGCCCTGTCGTGGAGCCTGTGGTGTGACGTTTTCCTTGATTATGGTTCTCTGCATTGGCGCGTGGCCATATTTGAGATTGCTCAGAGATCGATCGAATATTGTGGTACGCCAGCGTGATCGAAAGTCGGACGACTAAGTGGTCGGTTCCAGAAGTCCTTCGGGGGTTGATCAGGCTGCCAGCGCGACGGAAGGTTCCTGGTGATCGGTGGCGTGCCGGTCGAGTCCGGCCAGCAGATCGTCCAGGTCGGAGGTGGTGAACTTCCACTGGAGCGGCTGTGCCGTGGCGTTGTAGCGGTCTTCGAAGGCGCGGAGCCGGTCTGCGACCTCGGTGAGGTCGGCGAAGTCGTCGGGCGAGACGACCTTGCGCTGGACGACGGAGAAGTGGATCTCCACCTGGTTCAGTCAGGAGGCGTGGGCCGGGGTGTGTACGAGCACAGCGTTCGGGAACACGGCGGTCAGCCGGTCGGCGGCCTTCTTGCCGCGGTGGGAAGAGCCGTTGTCGACGATCCAGAACACGCGCTTCGCGCTGGCGTAGGACTCTTGGGTCATGACCTGGGTGACCAGATTCATGAACGGGTCGATGCCGGTACGTGGCTCGGTGCGGCCGAACACCTTCGCGGCGTGGACGTCGTAGGCGGCCAGGTAGGCCAGGGCACCGCCGCGGCTGTAGGTGTGGTTGACGCGCATGGCTCGAGCCCGGCCGGGGGCGAGGGTGGGGTGGCCGCGGCAGCGGGCCTGAATGAAGGTCTTCTCGTCCGCGCTGATCACGTGCTCGTCCTCGCCGAGCGGCTGGCTCTGCCAGGTGCGGGCGTACAGGTCCAGCACGCGCTGGGCCTTGGCGAGGAAGTCGGGATCGGTGATGAAGATCCAGGAGCGGTGCTGCCAGGGCTTGAGCGCGTCCTGAGCGAGCCAGCGGCGGACGGTGGAGGCCGACACGAAGGTGGCGATGCCCCGGGCCGCGGCCTCGCGGGCCAGCTCGGGCGCTGACCAGCGTGACAGCGGCGCGCCGGTCTCAGCGGGTAACCGGCAGGCCAGCGCCTTGACCTCGGCAGTCTGGAGCGCGGTGAACGCCGACGGGGCGACCCGAGCGATCGCGGTCGCCCAGGCCGCCCAGGCCCTGGTCGGCGAACCGGCCGCACCAGCACCGGACCGTGTCCAGATGCAGGCCGGTCTCCCGGGCGATGCGCGCGTTGGAGCGTCCACGTGCGGCCTGCAGGACGATCTGCGCGCGCATCCACAGCCGGTACTCGGTCTTGTTGCCGTAGGCCATCAGTTTCAGCCGCTCGCGCTCGGCAGCACGCAAGATGATCGGACGGGCAGCGGCAACAGGCAAGGCAGAGAGGCCGATCGAGAGAAGCGGATCAAGGAGAACCTACGCTGCCTCATGCGGCCGCCGCGTTTCAACGCCCGGCGGTCGTGTGGGAGTGCGCAGGGTGCACTGCCCCGCGGCTGTGCGGGACCCGTACGCGACGAACCCCCAAGGATTGGGCCCTTGGGGGTTCTTGTCGCAGGTCACCTTCCGCGAAAGGACGACCTGCATACCCGGCATGACATCTGCCGTTGCCACCACACAGCGGCCCCCGCTGCCGGTTCGGCCGACGCCGCACGAGCGGGACGGGCGACAGCCCATGCCCGCCGACGGCTGGCCGCACCCGCAGCGGTCCGCCGTTCCGGACATCGACCCGATGATGAGCGAGGCGCTGCGCCGGGTCATCGACGATCAGATCGGTCCGCGGCAGCCGGGCGCCATCCATCAGAACGCGGACGGCGCATTCGAGGTGATCGCGCTCATCCGCGACCCCAAGGGGACGCGCGAGCTGTTGAAGCGTCACGGCGCGCAATGGCAAATCTGTCTGTCGTCGCTGCCCGGTCATCGAGCAGTGCCTCCAGTGGGTGCTGGAGTCCGGTCAGGACTCCGGCGTCTGGGGTTGCCTGTCCGAGGACGAACGCCGCGCGATGAAGCGCCGCGCCGCCCGCCGCCGACTCCGGGCGGGGAAGGCGGCGACCTGATGCGTGCTCGGCTGGCCGCCATCCGTGCGGCACTTATGGCAGTGCTCCGTGTGCGGCTGCTGGTCCGACACTCCGGAGTGCCAGCACCGCTCAATCCGTCACTCATACAGGCGGGCCGTGCCGCGCACCATCGCGCGGCACGGCCCGCCCGCACCCTCGGCACTGACCATCGCCTGACCCGCCTGCATTGCAGCCGCCGCTGTGACTGCCGCTGCGGCCTGGGAGGCGGGGCACCGCGTCACCGATGTTCGGAGGACCGGCCGTGCTAGGTCGGGGGCCCGATCCATGACCGGTTCGCCCAGCTGCAGGACCGCTACGAGGCAACGCAGCACGGCGTTGCAACCGCATGACTGGACTGACGGTTGCCTGTTCCGCCTGCACCGGACGCCGTACCACAGCTAGGTTGGCACGCTACGCGTCACCAGCCTGGATCACGGGTTCGTTCAGCTGAAGGGAACGGCGTCCTTCGGGTCGGTGTGCCAGTTGGTGACGATCGGGTGGTCAACAGTGATGGTGCCGACCGGCAGGGAAACCGGGTTGGGGTCGGCGTCACCGACGGCGACGATGATGCTGCCCAGTTCCTTGCCACCGTTTCCGTTGGTGGTCTTCGGGTTCACCCCGGCGTAGGCGATGGTGCTCCCGCTCAGCTTGATCTGCTTGCCGGCGGTCTGCTCCGCGGGACCCGCCTCGGTGCCGTCGGATCCGAACGCCACGGTCGGAAGCGCGGCGGGCAGGTAGCAGGTGATCCCCGGCTTCGCCTTCGCGGCGATCAGGATGTATCCGCCGGCCTGGGTCTCGGACCTGGTGCTCCAGGAGATGTCGTTGGCGCCGCAGCTCTGCCCGACCGGCTCCCGCTTGCCGTTGCCGGTGTCGGCGCCGGAGCCGGAGCCGGAGCCGGCCGCGTCCTCGGTTCCCTTGCCAGTCGCGTCGGAGCCCTTGCCGGTGCCCTCGTTGCTGCCCGCGGCCGATGAGCCGGACGGGGTGACCGCATCGCCAGCCGGAGTGGCGGACGAAGAACCCTGCGCGGCGCCGGTGCCCGTGGCCGCGTTCGAGTCCTGGCACGCCGTCATCAACATGGCGCCGCCCACGATGGCTGCGGAGACGAGAATGGCCTTACGACGGTTGTCGGACATGAAATCCCCTTGGTAACCACTGGCCGAGGCCGAATCCGTTCGGCCTCTTGGTGCTTGCTTAATCACTATAGGGGGGCTGTGAACCGAGAAGATCCCGGCGTCTTCGTTCCAGGACATCGCTGTCGCAGACCGGTGACATGGGTGGAAGGACCAGGGTCGGTCCCGTACGCCCCCATTCGGTGGTCCTGGTGACAACACGCCTGCCTTGATGACAACTATCGCGCTCCGGCACATCACCGCTAATCCGAAGCGTGTCACGGGGGCCCTCCTCAGAAATCCACGTCCAGGTAGTCGATGTCGTTGATTTCCACGTCCGAAATCCCTAGTGCTGAATTCCGCTTTTGGTGGGTATAGGTCCTGGTAGCGGGGCGGTTGCGGGTGCTCGGGAGCGGGTGCTGGGTCATGGTGCTGAGGGCACGGCCGGGTCATGACGAGGGTGAGCAAGCGGTGGTCCACCGCCTGTCGTCGGCCAGAAAAGCGCCGAAGGATTTGGTGGAGCGATGCCGGATGGTGGAACTGAGCTGGAACGGGTGGCTGGTCCCGCAGATTGCTGATGAACTCAGATGCAGTCAGAAGACGGTGCGCCGCTGGCTGCACCGCTTCAACCGCTCGGGACTGGAAGGCCTGGAAGATCTTGGCGGGCAGGGCCGCAAGCGAAGGATCACCGAGGCCGAACGCTCCCGGATCATCAGCCTGGTCAAGCAGACCCCGCCCGGACGGCTCGAGGTCCGGCCGTCCAATGAGATGTGGGCGCCGGACGAGGCCGGCCCGGCGGAGTGGACCCTGGACGCACTGGCCGCAGCCGCTCAGGAACTGGCCATCCAGGTCGGCCGCTCCCAAGTGCACAGGATCTTGCTGGCCGAGGGCATGCGCCGACGCCGCACCCGCTCCTGGGTCCGTTCGAAGGGTCCGGACTTCGAGGGAAAAGGACGCGGATCATCGAGCTCTACACCAGCCCGCCCGACGGCGCGACGGTGGTCTGCGCCGACGAGCTCGGCCCGGTGATCCCACCTACTATCCCCAATGCCGTGTAGTTAGGCGTGTGGCTGATGTGTCAAGCGGTCTGAGAACAGACGGAGCTCCTGTGAGAACCGTGTCGACCAAGATCACTGTTCAGCAGGAGCTCCGTTG
>NZ_JBFAWW010000063.1:0-22492 GCF_040680495.1 Streptomyces sp. NPDC052036
CGAACAGCCGGAAGGCCCAAGTCAACAACAGGGCCAGCCGGCCACCAACCTCCGCAGAGAAGATCACGAACTCACGTACACCGGGATCTGCACTCCCGGCCAACAGCTCCTTCGCGAGGGTCTTCTCCTGCTCGGTGCGGAGCATCGCGTAGTAGTTGATCGCCTCACCGAGGTCCCACAGTTGCTCGACGACCTGTATGATCTCGGCCTCGACACCCGCGTCGGTGCCTTTGTCCTGGTCCTCCCAGGCGAAGGTCATCGCCATGGACGCGTCGCCCATCCAGGACCCGTTGAGCAGGTCGAACTGCGCACCGTCCGTCGCCGCCAACTGCTCGTCCAGTTGGTCGCCGAAGGTGATGACGGCATGGCCCAGGGTGTAGACGTCATCGGGGTTGAACTGGACGCTGCCATGCGAGTCGGACATCTGCGCAGAAATTCCTCAGGCCGTGGATTCGTTGATCGCGGTCGTGTGGTAGTTCGGCAGCGTCTTGGACGGGTCGGACATGGACCAGCCCCAGGGCGCGTCCGTGGTGGAGCCGCTGCTGCCCGAGGGGTCCGACATCTTGTTGAACATGGCCGCGATGTTGCCCTCGCAGGCCGAGTAGTTCTTCGCCGCTCCCGAGATCCCCTGGATGAGCAGCCGCAGGACGCCCTCCGCGCCGGGATCGCGCTGGTAGAACGCGCCGTTGGTGATGAGGTCGACCATGTCGTCCGCCTTCGACCCGTAGAGCAGCCGCGTGGCCTTGCTCCAACGGTCGTTGAAGTCCGCGGCCCGGGCCGCGGCACCGTCGTCGTCGCCGACTTCAGGCCGCTCAGGCTGGTCATGATGTTGCTGAGCGCCGTCGCGATGTTCTCAGCGGTCGTGGTGAGCCGGTTGGCCGAGGCCATCGGGCTGCCGGCGTCCACCGAGAGGGTGACGGAGTCGTAGTTCGCGGGGAGCGAAGACACCTTGGGCGCTGCCTCCTAGTAACCCTGAAGGTTCTGGATGATGTCCTTCTCCGCCTGCACGTACTTATCGTAACTCTGCTCCATGCGCCGGATGATGTCGTCGGGCAGGTGCTGGAGCTTCATCGCGGCGTCGTCGACCCGCGTGGCGAGGTCGGCGAACGTGGTGCCGGCGGGGCCGGTCCAGACGAACTCGATGTTTGAGTACTCCTCGCTGAGGGAGTCGATCTCGTCCCTGACGGCATAGGCCTGCTGCTTCACGTACACCATGGCGTCGTGGAACGCGGGGACGTCCACGGCCCACGAGCGCGGGGTCATCACCGTCTGGCCGTTCCCCAGCAGGTACGAGCCGTCGCTCTGCATCGCGGCGGGCGTGATCCCATTGTCGGTGACGACGTAGGTGGCGCCGGTGGAGGAGGTGAAGACACCGGTCTTGTCGTCGTAGCTGCCCTGCAGGACCGTGCCGTTGGCGAGGACGGCGGTCTTCCCGTCGGCGGACAGGAAGTCGCCGCCCATCTGGTGGCCGTACAGCACCTGGCCGTTGCCGAGGGTCTTGGTGACGCCGTTCTGGGCGAAGCGGCCGTCCGGGGTGCTGATGCCGTGTTCGGGGGCGCCGCCGGTCGGGATGTAGACCGTGCTGTCCTGGGAGATCCAGCCGTCCTTGATGTCGCTGCCCCACATCGTCTGCCCGTCGACGGTCCGCTCGGTCTGGAAGTAGCCGTCGGAGGTCGTCCGACCGTGCTCCGCCGTGCCGTCCGGCTTCTGCATCAGCGTCCCGTCCTCGGACAAGAACGAACCATCATCCAGACGCGTGCCGTACACCTGCACACCAAGCGGCCTCAGTGACCCGCTCGCCGATGTCGTGGCCGACCGGTTCGACGAGCTCATCGGCGACGGCGTCGCGCAGGTACAGCACCTGGCCGTCGGTGATGCCCAGTTCGGACAGCGACCGCTGCTGGGCAATGGGGCTGCCGACGGCCGCCCGCAGCGTCCAGGCGGCCGGCATGATATCGGCCGTCTCCTGGTCGCACAGGCTGGCCAGATTGTCCACATAACTCACGATGGGCGCGGCGGCGGGGACCGCCAGGTCCACCTTCCGGGGCTTACCGACGACGGTGATGCGGCAGTACTCGTCCACGACGGCTGTTCCTCGGTTGTTCAGTGCCGCCAGGTGCGTGCGTCAGCCCACTCGGCCTCGGTGTAGTTACCCCAGTTGATGTCCATCGCGCGGGCGATCTCGCCCAGCACGCCGTCCGGGCCGAGCAGGCCGTTGGCCCCGTAGTTCCACTCCGCCTGGAGGCCCTCGAAGTACAACGCGGCCGCACCGCTCCAGTTGGAGCCGTCCAGCACCGGCTGGAGCTGGTTGATCAGCCGGTTGAGCTCGTCGGCGATGCCCTGGGCGATGCTGTTGATCTTCGTTCCCACGCCCGCGAGCTCCTCCTTGACCATGAGGTTCGCGTTCTCGGCACTGCCTGCCACGGTGGCTCCCGGATCCACTCGACTGACGTGACGTCAGGTTGGGGGGATTGCGCTCTCAGTTCAGGTTGGCGGTCGGCATGTTGGCCTGCGCGGTGTGCAGTCCCTGCTCGGCCTGCGCGGTGAAGGAGTTGGGGATCTCGAAGCCCGTCCCGCCCAACGAGTTCTGCAGGTTGGTGATGCTGTTGATGTCGCTCTGCCCGGCTTCGGTGTAGTTCACGAAGTTGCCACGCAGACCGCTGGCGATGTCTGTCAGCGCGTCGTGGAGCATGGTGGCGTAGGTGTCGTACTCCTGCATCAGCTCCTGGAACGTGTTCTGCGGGATGCCCTGCCACCACTGCTCGGTACCCACCACGTAGGACTTCAGGTTGTTGAGGGCGTCGGCGACGTCCTTCGCGGTGCCGTCACACGACTGCGCCGCCACCTGGATCTGCTCCGGTGTGACCTTGTAGTCCACGGGTGTCTCCTCCTCCGGTGGGGCCGGGTGCCAGCCTCGTCATCCTTGCAGCGGCACACACCGCCGCACAGTCCCCTCTTCGGGTGTCCCCGCCCGGGGGTCAGGGTCCCTCGCCGACCGGCCCGGCGCACCGGTCCGGCCAGCCGCCGCGGTCGGCGGTGCCGCGGCCGCGCAGCGCCTCCTCCAGGGCGGCCGGCGCGGCGCGGTCCGCCTGGTCTGGCTCGCCGGACGGCGTCCGGCGCGGACCGGCCGCCGCGGAGGCGGGCAGCTCGCGCAGCAGCACGACCGGCGAAGCCCCGCCGCGCCGCACGTCCAGCACCCGGAACGGCGTCCCGGGCGCGAGGACGACCTCCTCCGGGGCGTCCTGGGCGCTCCCGCCCTGGCCGCCGCGGACGTCCAGAAGCGGCCGGGTGCGCCGCGCCGTGACCGACCAGATCGCGTAGCGGGGACCGCGCGGCCAGCCCCCCGCCCCCCGCGTCCGCCGCGACGGCGCTCATTCGAGGGCGTGGCCCAGCCGGTCGGCGGCGGCCTGGGCGGCCGGCAGCAGGTCCTCAGGGCCGCCAGCACCGCGAGGACGTCGTCCGCGGGCACCCCGGGCAGCACGGCGACGACGGCCCGGCCCTGGTCCACCGGGACGTCGTGGAACAGGTCGCCCGGTACGGCCGCGGCGGCCCGGGCGGGCCGCAGGAGCAGGCCCGCCGGGATCTCCTCGGCCACGCATCCGCTCGGGGCGGCCGGCGGGACGGCCGCCAGCGCGGCCTGCCATCCGGATGCAGGGCAGCGGGTCCCGACGAGCACCGGCGCGGTGCCCGGGGCATGGCCCAGCCAGCCGCCACGCCGGTCGGGGCCGGGCGGCGCGGACAGGGCTCCGCCGAGCCCGACCAGGACCGCGCCGACGGGGGCCTCGACGATGATCTGCCAGGCGTCGGCGATCGTCCGCGCGGCCGACGACTGCCCGCCGCGTGCGGCACCCGCCCCGGACAGCGCGAGGCGGACCGGACCGGCCTGCGGTCCGCGGTGCGCGTCGAGCACGTCGCGCAGCCGCGGCCACAGGTCGACCGAGGCCGCCGCGCCGGGGTCGCACAGCACGGTCAGGGCGCGGTCGCCCGCCGTCCGCAGCCCGCGCGCGAGGTCCGCGACGTCCTCGGGCGCGAAGGATGCGTCGCCGGCCGAGCGCAGCAGGACGAGGCCGTTGTGGCGCTCGACGCGTACCGCGCCGCCGTGCCCGTCGGCGGTGGGGGAGGTCGCCTGGACCATCCTCAATCTCTTCCGTTCCTGCGGTGGGTTGACCGGTCGGCGTGGGCGGTGGCTTACCGGTCAACGTGGGCGGCCCGCCGCCGCGGAGGGCGAGGTGGGGGCGGATGTACCGGATCCGCCGCCCGGCTCCTCCGGCACGAGCAGGCCGCCGCCGGCCCTGGACGGCCGCGGTGCCGCCGCCGGTTCCGGCCCGGAGGCGGCGGCCTGCCGCGCCGCGGGAGCGGGTTGGTGCGCGATCGCGGCCGATTGATCCGCGGTGGGGCCCGGTTGCCGCGCGGCGCCCGTCGGCGGGTGCGCGGTACCCGGCGGCGGGCCGGGACGGCCCCCGGGCTCGGCCGCGTCCGCCGCACTGGCGGCGTCGGCGGCGTCCCCGGTCTCCGCGGCGCCCGCGGTATCGGTGGCGCCCGCGGTATCCGCGGCGTCGGGCGGGACCGTGCCGGCCGGCACGGGGGCCAGGGCCCGGGTCTCAGCCGCGGGCGGGATCTGGCCGTGCGCGGCGTCGAGTTGGGCCCGGTAGCGCTCGGCGGCCCGCAGCGGGCGCCCTTCGGGGCCGGGGATCCTGCGCCGTATCGTGACGATGGCCGGCGCGACCCGCCGGGCCAGGGCGGTCTCCGGGATGGCCCGCCAGCAGGCGTCGGCGTTGGCCGCCGCCTTCTCGGCCTCGTGCGCCAGGTCGCGGTGCGCGGTCAGCAGGCTCAACGCGACCTGCCGGTAGAGGGCGGCCGCCAGGGCGTGCCGGCCCGCCAGCCGCAGGACGTGCGCCCGGATCTGCCGGACCTGCAGGGCCGTCGCGTCGTCCGGCCCGTGGTGCTCGAACGCCTGCTTCTCCAGGGAGGCCGCGAGGGCGACGGCATCGTCGTGCCGTCCCGCGTCGGCGGCCCGGACGATCGCGCCGATGAGGTCGCGGTATGCCTCGAACCCGTGCGGCAGGCGGCCCACCGGATCGGCCTCGGCGGGCTCGATGGCCTCGACCGATTCGGTGGCCTCGATGGTCTCGATGGCCTCAGCGGCCACCACGGGCAGCGCGTCGGGGTCGGCCCCCGCGGTCCACGGCCACAGCAGGCGTACGCCGTAGTGCACGGCGAGCCGGCGCAGCAGGCGGCTCTCCTCGGCGGTGCGTCCCGGCGCGTGCAGGACCGCGTACGGCCGTACGCCGGGCTCCAGTTGGGTCAGCAGGCGGGTCAGGGCCGCCTGATGCTGGCCGTCCAGCGGCCGTCGCGCGGCGACGAGTTCGACGGCGAACTGGTCGGCCCGTACCGGAAGTCCGGCCAGCCGGACCGGGGTCCCGGTGGGCGCGAGCGCCAGGCCGGCGCGGGTGACAACCGCGTGCCAGCCCTCGGTCAGCGGGACGGTGCCGGCCTCTGCCGGGCCGGTGGCCGACAGCGGCGGGCGCCAGCGCACCAGGCGCGGCGCGGGGCGCTCCTGCCGGCCGGCATCGGGCGACGGGCGGCACGCCACCGACTCCGCGTAGGGCCGCCAGGTCGGCCGCCCGCCGCCGTCCACCAGGACCGGGCCGGCGCCGCCGGCGGGGTCGGCCAGCGGGAGCCCGGTCAGCACCTCCACCTCGATGCCCAGCGCGTCGGCGACCTGCTGGGCGGTGGGCAGCAGGTCGGCGCCGGCGCCGGGGGCGAGGCGCACCGCGGACCGGGTCTTCGGCGGCAGGGCGGCGAGCACGGCGGCCAAGTCGTCCACGGGGACCGCCGCGTCGCCGCCGGGCTCGGGCAGGCCGACCAGCACCAGCGGGCGGGCGGCGTCGACGGGGACCGCATAGCACAGGGCTCCGGGGCGCTGCGTCCGGCTGCCCGGGGGCCGAATGAGCAGGCCGGCCGGGATGTGCTGGACGACGCAGTCGCGGACCGGGTGGGCGGGCAGCTCCGCGAGGGCCGACTGCCAGCCGGGGGCGGGCTGCCGCGGCCCCAGGGGGGTCGGGGGCGTGCCGGGCTCGAACAGCCGCCAGCCGCCGTGCGGTTCGGGGGCGTCCGGCACGAAGAGGGAGCCGCCGGGTATCAGCAGCGCGGTGGCCTCGGGGGCGATCACCCGGATGCCCCAGGCGTCGGATATCCGCTGGGCCAGCGCGGGCCCACCCCGGCTGTTGCCGCCGGCGCCGGAGACCACCAGCCGCACGGTCAGCGAGCCGCTGTCCCGCAACCGGTCCAGCAGGTCGCCCAGTTCGGACCAGAGCGCGGGCGGCACCTGGCCGTCCATGCCGACGACCAGGGTGGCGACCGGGTCAGCGGCGGCCTCCAGTGCCCGGGCGAGCTCCGCCGCGTCCTCGGGTCCGGGCACGGCGCGCTCGGAGGACCGCAGGAGCGTCACCGTGGCATAGTCGTCCATCAGGACGGACGCCTGCAGCGCTCCGGTGCCGGTGGCGGGCCCGGCGTCGTCCGCGGAACGCCTGCCGCGGGGCGACCAGCGGGAAAACAGGGTCCCCCAGCGCGACATCGGTGGCTCCTTCCGTGGCGTTCCGCGGTGCGCGGACCGGGTCGTGGCAGTCGGACCGTCAGCTGTCCGAGTTCAGTCTCCGAGTACGGCGCCGGCGCCCCGGCGGTGGTGTCCCCGGACACCGGGCGGCCCGACCGGGCACGCCGCGAGCCCGCGGCCCCCGCCGACCACCGCCGTCCGCGCGGGGCAAAAACGCGGGCGCATCAGCTCACAGCCTCGCGACCTGCGCCGCGCTGAGCGCCTGCCCGAACGCCTTGACGTTCTTGATCCGCCCGGGGAACCAGTCCGCCGGCCGGGAGGCGAACTGCCCGCGGCCGATGACGAAGTCCCCCGAGGCGGCGAACGGCGTGGTGTCCTTCGTCGTGCCCTGCGGTCGGCCGTTGACGTACAGCCGCAACTCGCCGCTGCCGCCGTCGTAGACACCGACCAGGTGGGTCCACTGGTTGAGGGTGGGGGCGGCGGTGGACAGCGCCCGGTGGCCGGGGGCGCCGGTGGTGTCGCCGGTCACCCGGGCGAAGGCCCAGCGGTGTTCGGGGGACGAGTACTGCAGGTAGAAGCCGCTGTTGACGGACCCGTCCTGGCTGACGGCGGTGGCGAAGGTGCGGGTACTGGTCAGGTAGACCCAGGCGGAGATGGTGAAGCTGGCACCGGGTCCGGTGGCGATGACAGGGCCGGAGGTGGTAACGGAGCTGTTGGCGCCGTCGAAGGAGGCGCCCTGGCTCGCGTCGAAGCTGACGTTCGAGGCTCGTCCGCTTCGCGCACCAGTGCTGTCCCCCGCGCTCCAGGCGGTGTCCAGCGGCCACGACCCGACGGGGGCGGGCAGCGTGTTGTGCGGCTCGGCCGGGTGGGTCGCCGCTGTCACCGGGGCGGTGCGGGGGGCCGTGTGCTTCTCCACCGCCGAGGGCTTCTCCACGGCCGACGGCTTCTTCTCGGCCGAGGACTTCTTCTCGGCCGAGGGCTTCGTCGACGGCGAGGCGGAGGAGTGCTCCAAAGGCCTCAGGGGCTGCTGCCCGGGAATGTGCGAGGTGGTCAACGGCATCTGCGGGACGTGCGAGAAGTCGGCGGTGTCCCTGGAGTGGGAGCTGCTGTCGCCACTGGTGATGAGGAACGGGGCCGCGACGAGCGCCGTGCCGGCCACGGCCGCCGCGACCACGAGCGCGCCGCGCGAGCGGGCCGAGCGCGGCTCGCGGGCCCGCGGCTCCTGCTCCGGCGGTTCCTGGCCGCCGGCGGCCAGCTCGTGCAGCACCGGCCCGGCGGACGGCGGTCCCGCGAGTTCCAGCCGCTGGGTCCGCGGCGCCGCCGACCGGGACGCGATCGCGGAGACGGGTCCGGCGGGAACGGCGGGCCGCTCGACGGCCGGTGCCCCGGTCGACGGCTCGGTGGCGGGCAACGGGGAGAACCCCTCCCCGGGATTGAACTCCACCGTCGGCGCGGCGACGGCACGCCGGATCACCGGTCCCTGCCCCCCGCCGGAGCCCTTGTCCTGCTGCAATGCGGCCACTGCGTCCTCCCTCGCACTCCGTCGGTCGGAATGATCATCCGCACAACGCGTGAGAAGCTACGGACGGCGGCGCCGAATGGTTCACTCCGGTCCGGGATTCGCCCCTCCGACCGGAGTGAACCACCCCGGTGGGGGCCCGCGTCCTCCGCTCGGTCGGGGGCGGGACGAGACGCGGTTGCCGCATGGTGTGCGTCCCCGCCTCGCGCCGTCCTCGACCGTACGGAGACCGTCGACGAGACCGTTCGGGCAACGGGTGCCCGAACGCGCTCGATGGAGAGTCATACCGGGCCCAGGGGCCCACGCGACTGTCCGCGAGGACACGGAAACGGTCTGGTACGTGCCCGTTTCACCGCGGCGTCCGGCCAGTTCAGCGACATTCGGGCCGCGATGGGGTGCCCGAATGCGGCCTGACCCTGTGCGTTCGGCCACCGCAGCACTCCGCGGCGGACCGCCGGGAGACCTCTCCCATCCGGTCGCCGAGCGCCTCGCGCAGGGCCCGCAGGGCGTTGTGGGTGCGGGACTTGACCGTTCCCTCGGGCACCTTGAGCAGCTGGGCCGCCTGGCGCACCGGGCGTTGGAACACGTAGACCTGGGCCAGGACCGCCCGGTGGGTGTCGGACAGCCCGGCGAGCGCGCCGCGCAGCACCTCCCGGTCGAGGATCTGCTCGTAGGGCTGGGCGGACTCGGGTATGTGCTCCAACGGGTCGTCCTCGACCTCGGTGGGCCGGGCGGCGCGGGCCCGCAGGAAGTCGATGGCCAGCCGCCGGGAGACGGTCAGCAGCCAGGGGCGGACCGAACGGGGGTCCTCGTACAGCACGTCCAGGTTGCGCCAGGCACGCAGCATGGTCTCCTGCAGGAGGTCCTCGGCGGCTTGGCGGTCGCCACGGGTCCACCCGAGCAGGCTGCGCATCAGCGAGGCCTCGTGGAGCTCGTAGAGCATCCCCATCCACTCCTCGGCGGAACGCGGGGCGGTGGTGGGAGAAGCCTGTGCCTCTGCCGTGGGCGCCGTCATGATCTGATCCCTCGTTCGTGACCGTCGAGTCGATCCTCCGTCCGCGGCGACCGCCCCGGAGCAGCTCCCGGGTTCAGGACCGGCGGCGGACGGGGGCGCGGGCTCAGCCGTACGCCGCCATCTCGCCGGCCGCCTGCTCCGCCGGGGCGCCGGTACCATCCGGGGCGGACGAGCGCTCGGTGGCGCCGCCGTCCGCGGGCCGCGTCGGCGCGGACACCGCGACCGCTCGGTGGGGTGCGCCGGCCGACGGTTCGCTGAGCCGGGCCAGGTGGTCCTCGGCGGCGCGCAGCCGGCGGCCGGCGGCGGGGAAGCGCCGCAGCAGGGCGAGCATGTCCCCGGCCATCCCGCCGGCCCGCGCCGAGTCGCGCACCGCCCGCCAGCAGGCGTCGGCATTGGCGGCGGCCCGGTCGGCCTCGGCCACACCGGGTCCGCCGGCCGCGAGCACTCGGACCGCCACGTCCCGGTAGAGGTCCGCCGCGAGCGCGTTGTCGCCGCCGAGTCGGGCCACGTGGGCGCGTACCTGGCGGGCCTCAAGCGTGCTGGGGGCGTTCTCGCCGTACGCGGCGGACACCCGGCGGTCCAGGGACTCGGCGAGATCGGCCGCCGTGCGGTACTGGCCCGCCTCGGCGGCGCTGACGACGCGCGCGAGGTCCTCGCGGTACTCGGCGGGTACGGCGCCGCTGTCCCGGCCGGGCCCGGGTACCTCGCCGACGGCGGTGGCGCGGACCGGCTCGGCGCCCGCGGCGGCCCAGGGCGCGGGGGCGAGCCAGCTGAGGTCCGGCATGTCGGCCACCCCGGCCATCACCAGCGCGGAGCGGAACGCGGTCCTGGTTCCGGTTGCGGCGGCGGGCGCCGGGGCGTACAGCAGGCGCACGCCGTGCTGGACGGCGACCCGGCGCAGGAGGCGTCCGCCGTCGGCGGACGTGCCCTGAGTGCGCAGGATGATGAACGCGCGCAGCCGGGGGTCGAGGTCGTACAGCAGCCGGGACAGGACCGGGACGACCGACTCGTCCAGCGGCCGGCCGGGCGATCCGATGTCGACGGTGAGGCGGTCCGCGGTGACCGGGAGGGCGGACACCGGCGGCGGCGCCTCCCCCCTGAGCCCGAGGTGGAGCCCGGCCCGCAGCACGGTGACCCGCCACTGCTGCGAGAGATGGACGGTGCCCTGCCCGTCGTCCCCGATGCCGGGAACGGGGCGCCGCCAGCGCAGCAGACGGGGCTCGGCCGGCTCCGCGCCGTCGGCGCCGGCCGGCCTGCAGACCACGGCCTCGGCGAACGGCCGCCAGGTCGGCACCGCGTCGCGGTCGACGAGCACGGGGCAGGGCTCGGCGCGGCCTTCGGCCCCCTCGCCGTCGGCGAGCAGCGGCAGGCTGGTCAGTAGTTCCACCTCGATGCCGAGCGAGTCGGCGGCCTCCTGCACGGCGGGCAGGACGTCCCGGTGGCTGCCGGAGACCACCCGGACCTTGCCGCGGACGTCCGCGGGTAGCGCGGCGAGCAGGGCGCTCAGGTCGTCGGAGGGGATCCCGGCGCCGCCGGCGGGATCCGGCGTGCCCAGCACGACCAGCGGATGGTCGGGGTCGGGTGGCATCGCGTAGCACAGGTCACCGGGTTGCGGCGGGGCCTCCCTCGGCGACCTGAGCAGCACACCGGCCGGTATCTGCTCGACCACGCAACCGCCGGCCGCGGTGGCCGCCAGCTCTCCGAACGCGCCCTGCCAGTTGGGAGCGGGGTCCCGGGAGCCCAATGGCCGCGGGTGGCCGCCTGGGGTGAACAACTGCCAGCCGCGCGAGGGGTCATGGGAGTCGGGAGCGAACAGCGCGCCACCCGGCACGATCAGCGCCTCGCCTTCTGGGGCGATCACCCGAAAGCCCCACGCGTCGGCTATCCGCTGGGCGAGCGGGTCGTCCGGCACCGCGCCGCCGGCACCGTACAGCACGAGGCGGACGGTCGTGACACCGTCTGCCTGGAGGGTGTCCAGGATGTCGGACAGGCGGTGCCCCAGCGTGGCCGGCGCCCGGCCCTCGGCCCCGACGACCACGGTCGCGATCCGCCGGGGGTCCTCACGGGCCGCCAGCTCGCCGGCGAGTTCGGCCACGTCCTGCGGGCCCGGCCGGTCCGCCGGGGAGACGCGCACCAGGAGCAGCCCGGCCAACTGGTCCACCAGCACCGGCGGACCGCCGTCCGGCTCCGGGTCCGGACCGCCGCGATCGCGGCGGGGGAATACCGTGCTCCACAGCGTCATCGACTGCCTCCGCGCAGGCCCGGCTCAGGGGCGTCGGACGACGACGCGGCGGCCCTGGTCGGAGGGATCGGCGTCGTCCCGCGTGCCGGGCTGCTTCGGGGGAGGCCCACCGGGCATCGCCAGACCCCGGGGGCCAGGTGCGCCCACTCCTCCGCTGGGCGGGTCCCCGCCCTGGTCGGCCCTCGTCGCGGCGGTCCCGCCGACGGCCTCCCGGACCGTCCCGCCGGAGTGGCGCACGTTCCCGATGAGCGGACGCGAGTCGAGCGTGCGGGTCATCACCGCCTCCCATCCCAGTTGTCACGTCAGCCGTGAGCGCCGCCGCACCGCGACACACCGCGGGCAGGGCCGCAAATTACCACCGCACCAATGGGACGATCATGTGCGAAGGGGTCGATTTCCGGCCGGACGCTCCCGCCCGGTGCCCGTACGGACACCGGTCTGGTGCACGCGCAGACAGCGCCCGCCCCTCCCCCGCTCCCGGCCCGTCGGCGTCCACCGCGCGGTCGGGGGCCGGCCGGCGGGTCCGACCCGCGCGGGACGACGTGTGTGAAGACCGCCACGTCCGCCCCGGACTCCACGGGAGAGGACGTCGCCCGTGCGGACAGCTGGTCCCCCCGCCGGTTCACCCTCGCCCCTGAACCGGGTCGGGCCGCTCGGAGCATTCCCCGGTCTCCGTCGGCGGTGCCAGGGTGCCGTCCAGCCAGGCAGCGGCCAGTTCCACCCGGGACCGGCGGCCGGTGCGCTGGAACAGCCTGGCCAGCCGCTTTTCCACGGTCTTCTCACTGCACGCCAGCCGGGCCGCTATCTGGCGGTTGGTGGCGCCGTCGCTCACCATGCCGATCAACCGGACGTCCTCCTCACTCAGTCCAGCCTCGGTCGAACGCCATCTGGGCAGCGGCATGTTGCGCCGCTGCGCCGAGCGGCCGATCAGGGCGCGGGCCGACGGTCCGAGCGTCAGCCGGTGCGCCCGCTGGGCCGCTTCGGCCAGCCACCGCTGGGGGGCGTCGCCGATTTCCGCGAGGCACTGGCAGCAGTACAGTGCCCTCAGCGCGTCACCACGCCGCTTCACCAGGTCGTACGCGATCTGCGCGCTGTCCACGTCGCGATTCACCACTCCCCGTGCGAGGAGCACCGCCTCGCGCGTCATGCTGGTGGCCGCCTCCTCGTGCAGTGCCTCCAGCTCTCCCAGGGCCCGCCACGCGGACGGCCCCCTGCTCTCCGCGGCGAACATCAGGATGCGCAGCAGTAGCGAATCGACGCCCATGAGCAGACCGCTCCTACGTGCCCGCTCCACGTCGCGCCACCCCTGCTCCAGCGCCTCGTCCCGCTGCCCCGACCAGTACCGCGCACCCATCCGGACCCGCGCCACCAGCGGGTGTGTGATGGTGTCGGGAACGAGGTCGAGCCACTCGCGGGCCCGCCCGACGTCGCCGCGGAACAGGTGGATGTCAGCCGCCAGCGCCCTCGCCAAGTGCCCCACCCCCGGGACGCCTTCGGCCCGCCCCCTCCTCTCGATCCCCCGGGCCCGCGCCAGGGCGCCGTCCCAGTACCCGCTGAGGTAGTCGCGGACCATGGCGTGGTACCGGATGGCGGCGCTGTGGCCGGCGCCGATGTACCGATCCTGCAGCACGGCCTCCAGGGCGCCCGCCAGGTCGCCGTACGCGGCGGCGTTGCGCAGTCGGCCCACCGCGGCCCTGCCCACTGTGCCGGGCGGCAGGTTCCGCCACGCCTTTTCCAGTTCCACCCGGCCGCCCACCGCCGCGGTCAGCAACCGCAGTTCCGCCGCCGACGGCAGCGGACCGGAGCCGATGGTCCGGTCGTCGGCGGACCGGAGTTCGGCGGCCGCCGGCCGGGGCGCGAGGGGACCGATGCCGTACAGACCGCCCAGTGCGGCCAGCGTGGCGTCCTGCGGCATCCGGCGCAGCGCCTCGCCGAAGCCCGCGGCGCCGCCGTCGGCGTAGGGGGAACGGTGCTCGTGCAGCGAGGCCAGCATCCAGGCCCCGGTGGCGAACTCCAGGCTCTCCAGGCCGGTGTGGTCCGGCGCCCTCAGACAGGCCAGCAGCGGCTCCTCGCGCTCCAGGACGCCGGCGTGGTCGGCGTACCGCAGGCTGAGCGCGGCCGCCTCGCGCAGCACGCCGGGCGTCCTGCGGTCCTCCGGCGGCAGACGGCGCAGGGCCGCCCGGTAGGAGCGGGCGGCCCGTGCCTGGTCGGCGCCGGAATCTTTGCGGGCCGCGGCCAGCAGCAGTCGCACCGCCGGCTCGTCGTCCAGCAGGGCTCCGGCGGCCTCCACGTGGCCGGCCAGGCGGGGATGGGCGGCGCCCGCGATGTCGGGGCCCAGCCGGTCGGTCACCGCCCGGGCGACACAGGCGTGCATCGCCCGCACGTAGCCATCGGCCGACAGCGTCCGCAGTGCCGCCGCGAGCGCGGGCACGGCGAACGACAGCCTCCCGTCCGGATCGATGGTCAGCACCCCGTCCCCGACCAGCCGGTCCACCGTCCGGTCCAGGGTGCCGAGCGGTCCGAGACCGGGCAGGTCGTCCAGCCGCAGTTCGGCGCTCTGTGTCATGCGGGCGAGGACGGCGGCATCCTCGATCAGGTCTGTGTCCGGCGGGGTATCGGGCCAGCCCAGCCGTCCCAGTTCCGCCGTGTCGGTGGTCAGGCGCAGGCGACCGTCCGGTTCGGCCAGGCCGACCCGGCCGTCCAGTTCGAGCAGACCGCCGCTTTCGTCCAGCACACCGAGCACCGACAGCACGGCGGCCGGGTTCCCGGCCAGGGGTCCGAGGGCACGCGACACCGCGGCCACCAGCGCGGGTTCGACCGGCCGTCCGAGCCGTTGCGCGACGAGGGCCGTGACCTCCTCCGGCCGCAGGGGCGGCAGATCGAGCACCTCGTCGGCCCCCGCCGGCCCGGCGTAGCCGGCGTACCCCGGTGGTGCCGGCCGGCCGGCCAGTACCACCGGCAGGCCCGCCGGGCGGAAGACGCGCAGCATCAGTTGGAGTGCGGCGGCCGTCTGCGCCGGTATCAGGTCGGCGTCGTCGATGAGCAGGGCGAAGGGTACGTGGTGGGCCGCGTCGGCGAGTGTCTCGCCCATGGTGGACAGCAGCGCCAGTTCGCCGGCGGCCGACCCACCCATCTCCCTCTGCGCCCGGCGCACGGCGGTGATGCGCAGCGGCAGCCGGCCGTCGTGGATCCTCGCCAGCAGGCCGCAGACGGCGTCGGTGAGGGCCGCCACACCGGGCGGTCCGTCCTCCCACACCGGCGTCAGGACCCTGGCGCCCTCCTGGAGCGCCGAGCGCCGGGCTTGCTCCACCACGGCGGTCTTGCCGATCCCGGCCCGGCCGGTGACGAGCAGGGTGTGTGTCGCGCCGGTCCGCCGCAGCGTCTCGGCCACCTGGTGCATCTGGCTCTCCCTGCCGACGAGGGCGGCATGGTCCTGTTGCACGGCGACTCCCTTCACTGGCTCCCGGGGAACGCCGGGACGTGGTCCAGGGGGTCCTCGCGAGCCACGCGGCGGTGGAGACGGCCATAATGATAGGCGCTGAAGCGGGGTTGTCGCCGGGCCCGCCGAAGGCCGCCGGCGCTCCCGCCCGCGGGCCGAGGTGGCAGTGAAGGGTGGGGGTGGACGGTGGCCGTTCGCGTGGACAGCGAGTCGTTCCCAGGCGGCACCGCCTTGGACCTGGGCCGCGCGGGCGGACACGTGGTGGGCTGGGACCGGGAGTTGACGGAGGCCGGCCGCTGTCTGCGTGCTCCCGGCGGTCCGCGTCTGGTGCTGGTCCGGGGTGAACGCGGGGCGGGACGCAGCGCGTTCGCGCACGCCGTCGCCGCGGGACTGCGTGCGGACGGCGTCGCGGTCCTCGCATTGACGTGTGTGACGGGCGACGAGACGCATCCGCTGCTGGTGGCGCTGCGGCTGACGACCCTCGCGCGGGAGCGGCGTCCGGCCGCAGGCAGGCAGCGCGCGGCGGGCGGGCCGGGAGCGGAGGCGCTGGCCGCCATGGAGCGGGGTGACCGGACGGCGCTGGCCGACGCGCTGCACGCCGCGTTGGCCCTCGTGTCCCCGGTGGTCGTGGTGGTGGACGACGCCCAGTACGCCGATGCCGCGTCCCTCGCCGTGCTCAGCGGCATCGGCGGTATCAGCGCCGGACGGTCCGCGCCGGACGTCCGGCTGCTGCTCACGGTGGTGCGGCACGACGCCGTGGCCGACGCGCTCCCGACGGAACTCCCGACGGAACTCCCGCACGGGACCGGCCCGCTGGAGCCGATGGCGGACAGCGCCGCGTCGCGCACGATCGTCCTGCCCCGTCTGGCGCCGCGGGAGGTCGCCGAGTTGGTCGCCCTGCGGGTGAAGGCGGCGCCCGACACCCTCCTGGCGCGGCAGGCGTACCAGCTCACCCGGGGCATACCCGCGGTCGTCGAGGCGCTGCTGACGGGGTGGTCCCGGCAGGGCGCGATCCGGGTGGCCGACGGGCACGCCTTCCTCGACACCGGCGCCGCGGTGCCGGCGCTGCCTGACGACGACCGCTACCTGGCGGCCCTGCACGCACTGGGCGAGCCCCGCCGGACGGTGGCCGGGGCACTCAGCGTCCTGTGGCCGCTCGGCCGCCGGGCGGCCGCGCTGGTGGCCCGTTCGACCGGGCTGTCCGGCGAGGAGGTCGACGACGGCGTCCGCCGCCTGGTCGCCGCGGGGATCCTGGACGAACTGCCCGCCGCGGACGGCGAGCCCGTGCGCGGCTGGCGGTTCCGCGCCCCGCTGGTGGAGCACGCGGTCCGGGAGCGTCTGGGGCCGCTGGAGCGAAGACGTCTGTCGGCCGCCGTGGTGGAGGCGGTGTGGGCGGCCCAGGACGCAGCGGACGCCGGGGACGGGGAGCCGGGGGCGGCGGCTCTCGTCGAGGAGGCGGACGCGCGGACGTATCTGCCGGACCGGATCGCCGACGCCGGCAGCCGGGTCGACCGCGAACGTGCCGTGCGGGAGCTGTCGTCCGCCGCGCAACGGCTGCATCCCGACCCCGAGGGTCTCGGGATGCTGCGGTGGCTGCGGGCGGCCCTCCGTCTCATCGAGGAGCCCGCCACCCGCGAACTGGCGTTGCTGCGGTACGCAAAGGCCGCCTACGTGACGGGCGACCACCTGACCGTCCGGAACGCCACGGAGGCGATTCTGCGCAGCCCCGACGAAGGCCTCACCGCGGTGACGCTCCAGGACGCCGCCAGCCTGCTGGTGGGCTCGATCGCGGCCGAGGACGGCGGGCCCCGTCTGTCGCAGATCGCCTCCCCCCAGTGGTGGGAGTCGTTGCGCCTGCCCGACCTGGCCGTGGTGCCGGGGCGGGTCTTGGCACTGTGCCTGACGGAGAGGTGGCAGGAGGCGCTGGACCTGCTGGCGGCGACCGAGGCGGTGTGGGACACCGACCCGCTCGGCCGGTTGCTGCCGCGGTTGTACCAGTCCGTCGCCGAACTGGTGTCGGGCAGGCCCGAACGGTTCGAGCGCGACCTGGCCCTGCCGATGCGTGGTCTGCCGCCGGACACGCTGTACACGGTGACACTGGTCCAGGCCGACCGGCTGCTCGACGCCCGCGACCTGTCCGGTGCGACGGCCCTGCTGGCCGGCCGCGGATTGGACCACGCGTCCCTTCCCCCCTACACCCGTTTCCTGGTCTCGCACCTCCAGGGCCGGTGGGACGACGCGCTGGCGCGGGCCCGGAGGATGGTCGCGCATCACCAGGTGGTCCACCCGACGGTCAACCACCACCTGCTCACCGCGCGGATGGCGGGCATCCTGCTGGCCCAGGGGCGGACAACCGGCGCCACGCGCCTGATCGACGCCGCGCGCGGCAGGCGGGACGGTCCGCTGGAGGCGTCCCTCGACCACGCCGAGGCCGAGGTGCTGCGGACCCTCGGGAACCCGGCCGGGGCCGAACTGGCGTTGCGGCGCGGCCTGGCGTCGGCCGACGCACGCGATCACGTCCACGGAACGGACGAGCTGTGGGCCGCCCTCGCCGCCCTCCTGGCGGACGAGGGCCGGCTCGACGAGGCGGCGGTCTGTCTGCGACGCGTCGAACGGATCGTCGACCGGACGGGCAACGGCCGGGCACGCCTGCTGCACCTGCTGGGTTCGGCCCGCCTCACCCGGGACCGCCCGGACGAGGCCCGGCGGCGGCTCCTGGATGCGGTGGAGCTGGCCCGCTCCCGCGCCCAGCCCTTCGAGACGGCGGTCACGCTGCTGACCGCGGCTGCCGCGGGTGCGGGCCCGGCCGACGCGCTGCTGGAGGCGTACGAACTCTTCGGCGAGATCGGCTGCGCGCTGTGGCGTTTCCGTACCCGGGCCGCGATGCGTGAGGCGGGGAGGACGGTGCCCGGCCGCAAGCAGGCCACCTCGGAGAACGAGCAGATACTGGCCACCCTGCTCGCCGAGGGACTCACCAACCGTCATATCGCGACCGTGCTGGGGCTCAGCGAGGACGCCGTCGCCAACCGCCTGACGCGGCTGTTCGCGCGGACCGGGCTGCGCTCGCGCACGGAGGTGGTGAAGGCCGTTCTCACCGGCAGGCCACTCACGGACGTGCGCCCCTGAACGCCCCGGCCACCGGCCGCGCCGGAGCGCATCGCTCGCACCCGGGTTTCCGGACCGGCCCTGCCGGGCGCCCGGTGAGGCGACCGTGCGCCGGACCCGCGACGCGCCGGCGCCCCCGACGCGGCGGCCGGCTCACCCCCCTTACGGACGCCTCCCGGACCGCTCGGCGAGCACGATGACGCCGAGCCCGGCCAGCGACCGCAGGTACTCCCACTCGGAACGGGTACGCAGCCACCGGATCTCGGCGGGCGGTACCGGCTCCGGGACGGGCGTCCCGGTGACCGGCGCGTAGAAGCAGTCGACGAGCACGAGCGGCACCGGGGCAGACCACTCGGTCAGCTCGGGTTGCCGCGTCCGGTCGCCGCCCAGCACCTCCAGCCGTTGCGGGGTGCAGCCGGCCTCCCCGGCCTCAACGTTGATCGCCGCCTGGACGGCCACCTGGGTACGGACCGCATGCCGGATCCAGTCCCTGGCGGCGGCCACCGGGTCGGCCGGGCACGCGTAGCCGGGAATCAGCGCGGCGAGCAGCTCGGCCGGCCGGTCCGCGAAGGTGCGCCGGTTCCCGCCGTCGTGGACCATCTCGAAGCGGTAGGACTGCCGTCCCGGCGCACCGGAGCGGTCCCGGTCTCCGCCCGGGACGGTTCCGCACTGTGGTGCTCGCCATGCTCACTTCTCCTCGCTCCGCCGGCCGCCGTCGCAGTGGCGAGGCGTGGTGAGCCCGGCCGGCGCACTCGGCCGGCGCGCGGCGGATGGGCGGCGCGACCCTGTCATCGCGCCTCGTCGCCGTCCGAATTTCCTTGCGCCGACGGTTGCGCGGCGCCCCTGGTCACGGATGGGATGGATTTAAGACGTTCTCTGTCCAGGTAATCCTCCGCCACGCCGAACACCGCTTTCACCGCATCCTGCACTACGTGATGCACCTCTGGGTTGTCGCTAACAATAATCCACACCTTGCGCAACGCCCCTGCCCGCGCCCACGTGTAGAACTGCTTGGTGCCCGCTTCTTTAGCGTGGTACCGATCAGGGTCACGCGGCACCTCGGCTTTCATGGCGAGGCCATTCCGGCCGCGGTACATCACCGCGTCGAAATAGCGTCGCACGTCTCGAGGAGCGACCTTAGGAACGGCCTCCTCAAGGGGGTCCTTTATCAGATCCCACTCTGGCTGGGTGAGGTCCCACTCGGGATGCGTCAGGTCCCCTTCCGGCGCTCCCGGATCTCTCACAAGCCTGGCTTCTCTCACAGACCTGAGGTCAGCATCGCCGCCCTCATCCGGCCATGGCATGCCCATACCCACACCTCGGATCCTCTCCCAGCGCATGCCCAGCGCCGTCATGGACGGCCCCGCCAAGTCCCGGCGCGGGCTGGGATTGCTGCGAAGGTCGGCCTGCCACACGCCCAGCGTCGTAGGCTTTGGGGCGTTCACATCCCCGTTGTTCTCGAGGTAGTGCGCCAAAGCCGCGCGCAGGTGGCCGGCAACCTGGTTGTAACGGCGGTCCCGGTCAACGCCCAGCTCCGCCTCGAATTTCGCGACAGCATGGTGCCTCTCGTCACTGTCCGGGTCCCGGACGTAGGCATCGGCCACCGCTTTCGCCAGCGACCCCCACCACTTCGCCAGCAGCTCCCGCGCAGCCCGAACCGCTCCCTCGTCGCCCCAGCCCAGCGCCGTCAGGAACGGCTCCACCAAGCCCCGACCCGCACCCTCGTCGCGGCGAAGGCCGCGCAGCCAGTCGCCCAGGTTTACGGGGCCGTCGGCCAGGACCACTGGTCTACCCGCTGCGGCGTTCACATGCCCGTTATCGAGGTAGAACTTCAGGGCCGCGCGCAGATAGCGGAGAACATTGCCGGAAAGACCGGCCAGGACACCGCCCAGCTCCCCCTCGAGCCGCTCAAAAGCACCGCGGGCCTCCCCGCTCCAGCGCTCCCCGCCGTAGGCCCCGGCCACCGCTTCCGCCCACGTCTTCAACCTCTCCGCCAGCTCCTCCGTAGCGCCGCCCTCCCCGCCGACGGCGTCGATCCCCGTACTGTCGTTCTGTGGGCCCGGTGTGAGGTCGTGGGGTGCGCGGTCGCTGCCGGGAAGAAGGTCCTGCTGGACGCCCCGCCAAACCACCCGATTCCCGTGTACCGCGTCGACCGGGGGTCCCTGCACCCCGAATCCCGGGTTGCCCGTTTCCAATATCAGGGGCGCCGCCGGCTCAGCGAAGTGTCCCTGCTGGTTCTGGTGGGATGGATCCCATTCCATGAACTGGTGCACGGTCGTACCGAACAGGAAGTCCTGGCCTTCCTGGTCATCCAAGTCGACCAAGTCGACCAAGTCGTCCAAGATGTCAAGGTACGATCTCGGGTTGCCCGTGTCCGGTCCCGGCGATTCCACACGCTCGATGAAAGATTCACCCCCGTTTTCGCCAGGCTGGTCCACCTCCATGAGCTCGTGCGGGAGCGTGCCGTCGAAGGATTCCGGGCCGGTCTGGTTCATCGGTCCGGGCTGCATGACGTCCTCCTGGACGAAGTGCGGCCGGCTTGGGAGGTCGGGCTGGACGTCCTGGCCGACTATCGGCGGGCCGGCATCCGGAGCAAGACCCGGCTCCGGGGCCTGCGCCCCGCCTGGTCCGGACAGCCAGCCCAGCAAGTCCTCGTCTTGAGAGAACGGATCGAACGTAACCGCTGGGTTCACGCCTGCGCCGAAGACGCCGCCGTCCAGCGACAGCACCCCTCCAGGGAAGTCGTCACCCGGAACTCCCATACCGTCCAGGCCGTACATACCGTCCAGGCCGTCCAGGCCGTTTCCGCCGGGCGAGTCCACCTCCATGAACTCGTGCACGGTCGTGTCGTCGAAGGATTCCGGGCCGGTCTGGTTCATCGGTCCGGGCTGTATGACGTCCTGCTCGACGGAGTGCGGCCGGCTTGCGAGGTCGGACTGGACGTCCTGGCCGACTATCGGCGGGCCGGCATCCGGAGCAAGACCCGGCTCCGAGGCCTGCGCCCCGCCTGGTCCGGACAGCCAGCCCAGCAAGTCGTAACCCAGGTCAGCATCGCCGCCCTCCCCGCCGGACATCGCAGGCTGCTCCACCGAAGCGGCCGGGCCCGCGCCCTCCCCAGGCAGTACGCGCGCATCCGGCCATGGCATGCCCATGCCCAGATCTCGGAACTTCTCCCAGCGCATGCCCAGCGCCGTCATGGACCGCCACGCCAAGTCCCGGTGCGGGCCGGGTCTGCTGCGAAGGTCGGCCTGCCACTGGCCCAGCTTCGTACGCACTGGGGCGTTCACATCCCCGTCGTTCTCGAGGTAGTGCGCCAAAGCCGCGCGCAGGTGGCCCGCAACCTGGCCGGAAGGGCCGTCCCAGCCAATGCCCAGATCCCCCGCGAATGCCTCGACAGCACGGTGCGTCTCGTCACTGTTCGGGTTCGGGCCGTAGGCATCGGCCACCGCTTTCGCCAGCGACCCCCACCACTTCGCCAGCCGCTCCCGCGCAGCCCGAACCGCTCCCTCGTCGCCCCAGCCCAGCGCCGTCAGGAACGGCTCCACCAAGCCCCGACCCGCACCCCGGCCGCGGCGAAGGTTGTACAGCCAGTCGCCCAGGTGTACGGGGCCGTCGGCCAGGACCACTGGTTTATCCCTTGGGGCGTTCACATGCCCGTTCTCGAGGTAGAACTTCAGGGCCGCGCGCAGATAGCGGGGAACAGTGTCGGAAAGACCGGCCAGGACACCGCCCAGCCCCCGCTCGAGCCGCTCAAAAGCACCGCGGGCCTCCCCGCTCCAGCGCTCCCCGCCGTAGGCCCCGGCCACCGCTTCCGCCCACGTCCCCAACCTCTCCGCCAGCCCCTCCGTAGAGCCGCCCTCCCCGCCGACGGCCCCACCTCCAGCCGACGTTCGAGCCGCCCCCCAGTCCACGCCCCACGCCGCCAGGACCGGCTTGACCCAAACCTGGTGCGCGTCGAGGCCGTCGGGCTCGCGGCGGAGTTGCAGCAGCCACTCGCCCAGGGGCAGGGGCACCTCCTCACCGTCCAAAGTCACTGTTTGGTCCGGACCGTCCAAAGTCACTGTTTGGTCCGGCTCAACGTTCAGGTGCCCAAAGCCGACGTAGAACTTCAGGGCCGCGCGCAGGTAGCGGGCATCCTTCCCAGCGGCAAGGCCTCCGTAAGCGTCGTCCCCAATGCCGGCCAAAGCCTGATCGAGTTTCGTGAAGGCTTCGCGGAACTCGACTTCTCTGGCGCCATCCTGGGGAAGTTCGAGCAGCGCAGCGCGCTTTTCCGCGACACCGACAGCCCAGTCCGGCAGCGTGACTGCCCAGTCGCTGCCCTCGCCCGAGCCGGCCTGGCTGGCCAGGCCACCGGATGTCATCCCGGGCCGACCGACCCGGGACTGGGCCGAGCCCGGCCCGGAAGGCCGGCGACCCCCCTCCAGAGGACTCCCCTGCGGCTTCGGCGCCGAAGGAGTCCCAGTAGCAGTGTCCCCGTCGTCATACCACCACTGCTGACCGTCAACCGCGGGCCTACTGGGTGTGTTCCAGAACTCGTCCGCCGGGTATTGCAGTTCCACATCGGACGGCGCGGCCACCTCCTCGTCGCCGCCCTCGGCCGCGACCGGCACGCCGGC
>NZ_JBFAWW010000064.1:0-22321 GCF_040680495.1 Streptomyces sp. NPDC052036
CTCGGCATGTTCGAGCTGACCGGTCTGCCGCCGGCGCCGCGCGGTGTCCCGCAGATCGAGGTGTCCTTCGACATCGACGCCAACGGCATCATGCATGTCGCGGCGAAGGACCTCGGCACCGGCAAGGAGCAGAAGATGACCGTCACCGGCGGTTCCGCGCTGCCGAAGAACGACATCGACCGCATGGTCCGCGAGGCCGAGCAGCACGCCGAGGAGGACCGCAATCGGCGCGAGGCGGCCGAGACCCGTAACCAGGCCGAGCAGCTCGTCTACCAGACCGAGAAGCTCATCAAGGACAACGGGGACAGGATCCCGGGGGATGTGCGCAGCGAGACGGAGAGCGCGCTGGCCGAGCTGAAGGAGACACTGAAGGGCGAGGACAGTGCGGAGATCCGCCGGGCCCTGGACAAGGCGGCCGCGGCGGCACAGAAGATCGGCAGCGCCTTGTACGAACGGGCACGCACCGAGGGCGGCACGGCCTCGGAGCAGAGCGCGGCCGACAGCGGCGCCAAGGACGCCGACGACGTCGTGGACGCCGAGATCGTGGATGACGACGACACCTCGCGGGCGGGCTGATCGTGGACCGGATCCAGCCGCAGAGCACGGAGTTGCGACGTCTGCTGGACGAGCGCACCGCCGATCTGCAGCGGGTGAAGGCCGAGTACGACAACTACCGCAAGCAGGTGCGGCGCGACCGTATGGCGGTGCGTGAGATCGCCACGGAGAACGTGCTGCGGGCGCTGCTGCCGGTGCTCGACGCCGTGGAGGCGGCCCGTAGGCAGGAGGAGGCCATGCCCCCGGGTCTCAAGGCCGTCGTCGATGTGCTGGAGACCCAGTTGGGTTCTCTGGGCCTGGCGGCGTTCGGGGAGGAGGGCGAGCGCTTCGACCCCACGTCCCACGAGGCGGTCACCCATGTCGTCACCGCGGGCAGGGAGTGTCTGATCTGCACCGAGATCCTCAGCCCCGGCTACCGGGTGGGCGACCGGCTGCTGCGCCCCGCGCGCGTCACGGTCACCGGACCGCCTCCGGCGGACGGCACGGTGGACGGCGGATGGGCCGGGGCGGGGCGGGACGGGGGCGGGCGAGCGGAGCCAGGAGGGCCCGCCGCCCTGTGACGAGGGCCGTAGCCCGGAGTCTGCCGCCTTGCCCCACGGCCGCCACGGCCGTGGGGCAAGGCGGCTTCCGGCCCGGAAAGCGGATCGTGGGCGGGGGCCTCAGGGCCCTCTTCCGGGCTCTGCGGGCGGCACTGGAAGACAGCGCTTACCGGTACCCGTAAACGGAATGTTTCAGGCCGATTGCCGAGCCATGGGAAACCGGCCAGTCGAGGGTCCGGGACAACCCGTAACCGCGCAGTTTCAAGGGGTGAGCGTGAGAATTCTGTGACTTCACGCCACTGTTTCAATACTCAAAGTTACCGAAATCCGGGGGGTCGATGTGAGTTTCCGGCGCGGACTCGGCAGACTCCCGCTCGCCGAACCGGCACCGGACGTTGCGGCTCCGACCGTGTTGTCGAAGCTGAAACGTCACTTCAATCGAGCGGAAGGATGCACACAATGCCGAACACCGCGCGCTGGGCAGCGGCCCTCACCCTCACGGCCACCGCCGTCTGCGGCCCCATCGCGGGGACCGCGCTCGCCGCCCCGAACGCCACCCCTGCCTCGTTGTACGCCCCCTCGGCCCTGGTCCTGACCACGGGCCACGGGCCGGACGCCGCCACCAGCACACCGCAGCGCGCGGTCACGCTGACCTGCGCGCCGACCTCCTCGGGCACGCATCCGGCCGCCGCCGACGCCTGCGCCGATCTGCGTGCCGTCGGTGGCGACCTCGACGCTCTGCCGGCCCGAGAGGGCATCTTCTGTACGAAGTTGTACGACCCCGTCGTCGTCACCGTGCAAGGCGTATGGCAGGGCAAGCGTGTCGACTACGAACGGACCTTCGCCAACGAGTGCGTGAAGAGCTCCTACGGGACCGCCCTCTTCGCGTTCTGAGGACCGGGATCGCGCGGTCACCGCGGGCGTGTACCGCGGGCTTGTAACTGGGGAGTGCGAGCCCAGTCGCGGCGGCCGTGAGATCTCGCAGCGGGGGCCGGCCGGAAGGAGTGGGGCCATCCGGCCGGCCCCCGGAATCTTGCGTCCTTGACGGACCGTCACCCTGCTGTGCCTGGTCGCAGCGGGGTGAAGTCGTATACGACCGAGGTGGATTCCGGTGCCGCCCGTTGCCGGGCCGCCGAGGGACTGACGCGTGACCGGATGTCAGCCCTGTGCCGTGCAGTGTCCCGGATGTCAGCCCCTCGGATGTCGGTCCGTGTCGTGCGGGTCCTCTCCGGCTGAGGGGCGTGCTCCGTTTCCCCTCGTCCCTTCCGGTGGCCCCGGCTGCGGACCCGGCATCGTGGCGAGTGGGGGGAAGCGTCTGAGCAGGCCTGCCGCGCGCAGCAGACGGTGGAGGCGGGGCCGGTCCGACACCAGACGCAGCCGCCCGCCGCGCTCCCGCGCCCTGGTCTCCGCCCGGCACAGCGCGCGCAGGCCCGAGCAGTCGAAGAAGACGACCGGCCGCAGATCGACGAGCACATCGGGCGCGGGCCGGCCCGTGGCCGCCTCCAGGTGCTCGACCACGGAGCCCGCCGTCGCCATGTCGATCTCGCCCGACACCTCGACCACCGTGTACGGGCCGAGGGAGTAGCTGCGGGCGAAGGGGTTCGCCGCCACCGGTTCGGAGGACATGGCCGGCTCCTCCTCGGCAGGGGAGTATGCATTTGATCTGCGTAAATACCCCGCCCCAGGCGAAAACATCCCTGCGGCGACCCTGACAAGATCTAGTTCACTCGACCAGGTGAACTTAAGTGCTGATGTCTTGACAGGTCCAAGATCCATACCGCCCGGGGGACGCCCGGCCGCCCAAATCCGCAGGTCCGACGGCAGCCCTTACGATGGGCCACGACGAGGCAACGGCGCCGACGACAACAGACCCGACCGCAAGAGGTGAGATGGAGATCCACCGGGCGCTCGCCGGGGCCGCCGTACCGAGCCCGGCTCCGACGCGGGAGCCGCCCCACCGGATCGTCTCCGGCACCCCTGCCCTCCCGTCGTCGGGACGGGGCACCGGATGACCGCCGACGCCGGACTCACCCTCCCCGTCACCCCGCACCGCGCCGCCCTGCGCACCCGCGCCCGGAGCGACTGACCCTCCGACGCGGACGCGGCCCGCGCGCACCCGCTCGCCTCCACCAGAAAGCAGGACATGTCCTCCACGCCCTCGTCGCTTCTCGCCACCGCCGGGACCACCCCCGAGCTCCCGGGCGACCCCGTCGACATCCGGCTCGTCGTCACCGACATGGACGGCACGCTCCTCGACGGCGAGGGGCGGATACCCGGGGGCCTGTGGCCGCTCCTCGCCGAACTGCGCCGACGCGGTGTGCTGTTCAGTCCGGCGAGCGGCCGCCAGTACGCGACACTGGCCCAGCAGTTCGCCGACGCGCGCGACGGGATGGTCTTCATCGCGGAGAACGGCACCTATGTGGTGCGCGACGGGGCCGAACTCGGTTCCGATCCGCTGGACGCGGCGACGGCCCACCGCGTCGTCTCCACCACGCGCCGTCTCGCGGCCGACGGCGTCGACGTCGGGGCCGTGCTGTGCGGCAAGCGGTCCGCGTACGTGGAGCGGACCGACGACGCGTTCGTGGCCGAGGCCAAGCGGTACTACGCCCTGCTGGAGACGGTGGAGGACCTCACCGCGGTCGAGGACGAGTTCCTCAAGGTGGCCCTGTTCGACTTCGGACCCGTGGCGCGGACCACGGCCCCCGCCCTGAGGCCGTTCACCGCGACACACCAGGTGGTCGTCTCGGGCGAGCACTGGGTCGACATCATGAACCCCACCGCCAACAAGGGCGCCGCGCTCCGACGGCTCCAGCAGGAGCTGGACATCACGCCCGCGCAGACGCTGGTGTTCGGGGACTACCTCAACGACCTGGAGATGCTCGACATGGCCGAGTGGTCCTTCGCCATGGCCAACGCCCATCCGGAGGTGATCCGGCGGGCCCGTCATCTGGCGCCCCCCAACACGGAGAACGGCGTTCTGCGCACGATCACCCGCCTGCTGCATCTGCCCACGCCCTGAGCGCCGGCGGGATCTGCCGCCGAGGCCTGAACCGTGCTACGGCAGCGGCGGCCCTCACACCTCCGGACGGCGCCGGATCCGGGCCGCCAGGATGGCTACGTCGTCCTCCGCGTGCCCGGCGTCCAGACGGTCCAGCACATCCGCGAGCAGTTCCTCCACCCCGGCTCCGGGCCGCACCCGCAGCCCGGCCAGCCGGGCCAGCGACACATCGATGTCCTCCTCACGACGCTCCACGAGACCGTCCGTGAACAGCAGCAGCGTGTCCTGGAGCGTGAGCGGACGCGTGGTCGGCTCATAGCCGCCGACCCCCGTCCCCAGCGGCGGCCCGGTCGGCACGTCCAGCAACCGGCCGGTGCCGTCCCCGGCAAACAGGGCCGGCGGAAGATGCCCCGCGCTGGTCAGCGATGCCGTACCGCGGGCCGGGTCCACCTGGACCAGCAGACACGTGGCCGGGCGGCGGGTGCCCTCCTCGTAGACGGCGGCGTCCAGCCGGCGCAGCACCCGGTGCGGCGGCAGGTCCGTGGAGGCCATGTAGCGCAGCATCGAGCGGTAGGCGTTCATGTCGACCGCCGCGTCCAGCCCGTGCCCCATCACGTCACCCATCACCAGCAGGGTCCGCCCGAAGTGAAGCCGCACCGTCTCGAACCAGTCCCCGCCCACCAGCGTTCCGCCGCCCGCGGGGAGATAGCGCGTGGCCAGGTCCAGATTGGGATGCGGCCGCCCCGGCTCGGCCAGCAGCGCCCGCTGGAGGCGGAACACCGTGCCGCGCACCGCCGAGTGGTAGCGCGCGTGCCCGAGGTGCACGGCCGCCAGCCGGGCCGCGAAGAACACGAGAGCGGCCTCCCGCTCCGAGAACGGCGGACCCTGTCGCACCACCAGCAGCACACCGTACGACCGGCCGCGCCCCAGCAGCGGCACGATCATCACCCGCCGTGCGACAGACGACGAACCGCCCGGCGCCAGGATGACCGGATGCCCCTCGGCCAGCGCACGCAGCGACAGCGGGCGGGCGTCGTTCGCGCTCCACGTGGTGAGCAGCCCGGCGCGCCCCGCGCTGACCACCCGTGTCAGGGCGGGCGAGCACGCGGTGGCGGAAGGGGCTTCCTCGGGCAGCAGATCCACCGCGGCGGCGTCGCACACCCGGGTGCACACATAGGCGGCCAGTTCCTCGCACGTCGTCCGCCCGTCGAGGGTCGTACCGATCGACTCGACAGCGTCCTGAAGGCCGTGCTGCGGGTCTGCAGCGTGCTCAACGCCCACAGCGCCACCTCCGCGACAACACATCCCCAGTCCATCCACGCACGCGGCGGCCGGGCTCGCACCCGCGCCACGGCCCGACCCGCTCAGAGATCGTTCACCAGTACGGCCGCCCCGTCGAACCGCCCCGCCTTCAGGTCACCGAGGGCGCGCTGCGCCTGCGACAGCGGGTACGGATGCGTCGTCGCACGGACGCCGTACCGGGCGGCGAGGTCCAGGAACTCCCGGCCGTTCTCCCGTGTGTTCGAGGTGACGCTGCGCACCTCCTTCTCGTAGAACAGCTCGCTCTCGTAGTGCAGTACCGGGACGTCGCTCAGATGAATGCCCGCGACCGCCAGCACGCCGCCGCGGTCGAGCGCCCGCAGCGCCACCGGAACCAGTTCCCCGGCCGGCGCGAACAGGATCGCCCCGTCCAGCGGCTCCGGCGGCAGATCGTAGGCACCGCCCGCCGACGCGCACCCCAGCGAGAGCGCCAGCCGCCGCGACGCCTCGTCCCTGGTCAGCACATGCACGGTGGCCCCCTGCGCCAGTGCGACCTGGGCGCACAGATGCGCGCTGCCGCCGAATCCGTACAGCCCCAGCCGCCCGTCCGGCGGCAGCGACGTCCGCAGCAGCGCCCGGTAGCCGATGATGCCCGCGCACAGCAGCGGCGCCAGCGCCACGTCGTCCACGTCCGCCGGCAGCCGGTAGGCGAACGCGGCGGGCACCGTTGTGTACTCGGCGTATCCGCCGTCGGTGTCCCAGCCGGTGTACTCGGAGCCGGGGCACAGGTTCTCGGCTCCCCGTACGCAGTACCGGCAGGTGCCGTCCGTACGGCGCAGCCAGGCGACCCCGACCCGGTCGCCGACGGCCCAGCTGCCCGCCGCCGCTCCCACCGCGGCCACCACGCCCGCCACCTCGTGCCCGGGCGTCACCCCTGGCCGGTGCACCGGCAGATCGCCCTCGGTGACATGCAGATCCGTACGGCACACACCGCACGCCCGCACCTGCACCAGCAACTCACCGGCCCCCGGCACCGGGACCGGCCGCTCCACGAACCGCAGCGGCTCGCCTTCCACGGGACCCGGCCGGTCCACCACCCATGCGCGCATCGCCCACACCCCGTCGCTCGACGACTGCCCCGGTTCCAGTGTCGGGCAGGTGTGCGGGCCGGCGCGCGACGCGCGGGGTACCTGGCTACGGTGGGAGACGGGGCCCGAGCCGTCGAACGGGGAAAGGTCGCACGCCATGGCGGTACAGCCCGAGGGAACGCCCTGCTGGGCGGACGCGATGTTCAGCGACATCGAGGGGGCCAAGCGCTTCTACGGCGATGTGCTCGGCTGGACGTTCGGTGAGTCGTCGTCGGAGTACGGCCACTACACACAGGCCTACGCCGACGGCAAGGCGGTCGCCGCGGTCGTACCGCCGATGCCGGGGCAGGAGGGCCAGTCCGCCTGGTGTCTGTACTTCGCGGCGGCGGACGCCACCGCGACCGCACGAGGGATCCGGGAGCAGGGCGGCGACGTGCTGATGGACCCGATGCAGGTCGGCGACTTCGGCACCATGGCCCTGGCCCGCGACCCGAGCGGCGCCGTCTTCGGCCTCTGGCAGGCGGGCACCCACGAGGGCTTCGAGGCGGTGGGGGTCCCCGGCGCGTACTGCTGGGCCGAGGTCTTCACCCGGGCACCGGAGAAGTCCGACGCCTTCTTCCCCGCGGTCTTCCCCTACCAGGCCAAGCAGATCCAGGACGCGGCGATCGACTTCCGTGTCTTCGAACTGGACGGCGCACCCGTGCTCGGCCGTATGAAGATGACGGACGACTTCCCGCCGGAGGTCCCGCCCTACGTCAATGTGTACTTCACCGTCGACGACTGCGATGCCGCGGTCCGGCGAGCGGTGGAGCACGGCGGGATCCTGCGGTTCGGCCCGATGGACAGCCCCTTCGGCCGGATCGCGGCGCTGAGCGATCCCCAGGGCGCCAACTTCTCGGTCATCGATGTCACCACCACCCAGGGCGAGATGCCGGACATGACCGCGGTGTAGACGGCGGGCGCGCTCAGGGCGGCGCGCAAGGCGGGTCTCCCGGTTCGGCCGGTGTACGGGTGCGGGCGCTCGGTCCGGCCCGGGGCCGGTGCGGTCGCCGGGGCGTGGCATGATCGGAGACATGCTTGAACGAGTTGTGGCCGCCTGCGACGGGGCTTCGAAGGGAAACCCCGGACCTGCCGGATGGGCCTGGGTCGTCGCCGACGGCGACGAGATCCCCGGCCGCTGGGAAGCCGGCCCGCTGGGCAAGGCGACCAATAACGTCGCCGAACTCACCGCGCTGGAAAGGCTGTTGACCGCCGTCGACCGGGACGTCCCGCTGGAGATCCGGATGGACTCCCAGTACGCGATGAAGGCCGTCACGACCTGGCTGCCCGGCTGGAAGCGCAACGGCTGGAAGACCTCCGCCGGCAAGCCCGTCGCCAACCAGGACCTGGTCGTGCGGATCGACGCGCTGCTCGACGGCCGTGAGGTCGAGTTCCGCTACGTCCCCGCGCACCAGGTGGACGGCGACCGCCTCAACGACTTCGCGGACCGGGCCGCCAGCCAGGCGGCCACCGTCCAGCAGGCGGCGGGCACGGAGCACGGCTCCCCGGAGCCGCCGCCCTCGTCCGCTCCGGCGGCGGCCGCCCCGGCCCGACGCGCCGCGCCCGCGAGGAAGCGCACCTCCGGCCGCACCCTCAAGGCCAAGTTCCCCGGCCGCTGCGTCTGCGGCCGTTCCTACGCGGCCGGCGACCCCATCGCCAAGAACACCCAGGGCTGGGGCCACCCGGAGTGCAACACCCTCTAGTGCCGCATCGGCGGCGTCGGCTCCTTGGGCGCCGTCGCCGCCGCCCCGGCCGCGATCTCAGTCGGTGTCGAACGTGTAGTACGCCGTGTGGTCCAGCAGATCGGCCGGGCGTACGTCGTTCCACGGCTTCATCGTCTCGTTGAGATCGACGACGTCCGGTGTGCCGCCCGTCGGCAGATAGCCGGACCCCGGATGCCGGCGCTGCCACTCGGCCCACAGCTTGTCGACGAAGGCGTGGTGCAGCCAGAAGACCGGGTCGTTGGGCGAGACCCCGGTGGCCATCTGGCCTCCGACCCACACATGGACCCGGTTGTGGAGGTTGACGCCCCGCCATCCTTCGAGGTGGTTGCGGAACCCGTCCGACGCGCTGTTCCACGGCGCCATGTCGTACGTGGACAGGGCGAGCACCGAGTCGACCTCGGCCCGGGTCGGCAAGGCGCGCGCACCTTCCCCGAGGGAACGCCGGAGATAGGTGCGGCTGTCCACCCGTATGGTGATCGGCCAGTTGCCGGCGGACGCGGCGAACGCTCCGTCCGTCACCCGCCCGTCCAGGCTGCGCCCCGTGCCGCCGAGGAAGTCCGGCGCCCACAGCGAGGAGCGCGCGGAGCGGTCGGTGGTCCAGTCCCAGTAGGGCAGCGTGACCGAGGAGTCGACGGACTGCAGGGCCCGCTCGAACTCCACGAGGAATCTGCGGTGCCAGGGCAGGAACGACGGCGAGCGATGGCCCGTCCGTTCACCGGTGTCGGTGTCGCCCATGATGAAGGCGTTGTGGGTCGTGACGAAGGCGTCGTAGCGGCCGTTGCGCTTGAGCTCGACGAACGCGGCGACCAGCCGCCGCTTCTCGTCGGAGGTGAGGCTCGCCTGGTTCTTGCGTACGGTCATGTGCGGAAGGCTCCGGGAATCCTGTGCGGGAAGGTCAGTTGAACGGGACGAGCGGGGCGCCCCGCAGCTCCACGACGGCGGCGCGGGCCGCCGCACGAGGGCTCGGCACGGGGTCGTAGTGGCTGACCACACTGATCCAGCTGCCGTCCGCGTTGCGCATCACATGCAGTTCGACCCCGTCGATGAACACGCCGTATCCGGAACCGTGATGGCCGCCCGCGGTGGCGCGGCCCTCTATTCGGCGGCCCCGGTAGACCTCGTCGAAGGGCTCGGGCGCGCCATGATCGTGCCCCGGCGCCATCGCGGCGGAGCCCGGCGCGGAGCCGGCCGATGGGGAAGCGGCCGGGGTGGCGGCGGACGCCGGGGCGGCCTGCGCCGCGAGACCGCCGGCCGCTACGGCGGCCCCGGCCGCGAGGGCGCGGCGGCGGGTGGGTTCGGACATGCGAAGTCCTCCTGGATCGCTGGGTGTTGACGTCCCGTCCTGCCTATCCGGCGGCTGTCGGGGCCGGGAAATTCCGACAGACGGGTTGGCTACGATCAGGACAATTGCCCACATGTCCTGCAAAGTTGAACAAAGATGATCTTGCTGTGAAGGGGGCGGCAGATCCATCGGACGGGGAAAATCCGCCCCGTGGGGAGCCGGTGGACGAGGATCTTTCTCGACCGGTGTCCCGTTCGTGGCGCGGCTCACGTCCGCGATCTGACGCGAACTGCCATGCGCGGCCCGGCTCGCGGGCGACGGGCGGACGGCGCGCCTCGGCGGCGAGGCGCGGGCGTCCTTTTGGGTGAATGTCTATTCACTCGGTAAGGTGAATAGACATTCACCTGCCTTTCCCACACCGGCCGCCGGAGTGCCCATGGTCCCGATACCCGCCCCAGCCCCCCGCTCTGCCGACCCCGCCGGGAGGGACGACGGGCGGCCGGGAGTGCGGGACCGGCTGGCGGTCCCGGTGCTGGCGTTCGGCGGCATCCTCATGGCGGTCATGCAGACGGTGGTCGTCCCCCTGCTGCCCGACCTGCCCCGGCTCACCGGCGCCTCCGCGGGCACCGTCTCCTGGATGGTCACCGCCACCCTGCTGGCGGGCGCGGTGCTCACCCCGGTGCTCGGACGTGCGGGGGACATGTACGGCAAGCGGCGCGTGCTGCTGGCCGCCCTCGGGCTGATGACGCTCGGCTCGTTGCTGTGCGCGCTCTCCTCCGACATCACCGTGCTCATCACCGCGCGTGCCCTGTCGGGCGCGGCGGCCTCGGTCGTCCCGTTGTCGATCAGCATCCTGCGCGACGAACTGCCGCCCCAGCGGACCGGATCCGCGGTCGCGCTGATGAGTTCCACCGTCGGCATCGGCGCCGCCCTGGGGCTGCCGCTGGCCGCCCTCGTGATCCAATACGCGAACTGGCACGCCATGTTCTGGGTGACCACCGGCCTGGGCGCCTTCGGTCTGCTGCTCGCCTGGTGGGCGGTGCGCGAGTCGCCGGTGCGCGCTCCGGGGCGCTTCGACGTCCTGGGCTCGCTGGGGCTCGCCGCCGCGCTGATCTGTCTGCTGCTGGGCGTGTCGCAGGGCGGTGAGTGGGGGTGGGGGAGCCCGCGGATCGTGGGCCTGTTCGCGTGCTGTGTCCTGGTGCTGGCGCTGTGGTGCCGACAGCAACTGCGTGCCGAACGGCCCCTCGTCGACCTGCGCCTGGCGTCCCGCCCGCGCGTGGCGCTGCCCCATCTGACGGCGCTCCTGGTCGGCTTCGGGTTCTACGCCAACTCGCTGCTCACGGCCCAGCTCGTCCAGGCGCCCAAGGCCACCGGCTACGGGCTCGGCCTGTCCATCGTGGGCAGCGGCCTGTGCCTGCTGCCCGGCGGGGTGACCATGCTGCTGTTCTCCCCGGTCTCGGCCCGTATCTCGGCGGCCCGCGGCCCCAGGGTCACCCTCGCCCTCGGCGCGGCCGTCCTCGCTCTCGGTTATGCCGTACGCATCGCGGACAGCCGTGACCTGTGGATGGTCGTCGTGGGTGCCTCGATCGTGGCGACCGGCACGACCCTCGCCTACTCGGCCCTGCCCACCCTGATCCTGCGTGCCGTACCGGCCGGCCAGACGGCCTCCGCGAACGGGGTGAACGTCCTGATGCGCACCATCGGCCAGGCCGTCTGCAGCGCGGCCGTCGCCGCGGTCCTGGTCCACCACACCAGCCGTGTCGCGGGCATCCCCGTGCCCACGCTGCATGGCTATCTGGTGGCCTTCACGATGGCGGGCGGCGTCGCGCTGGTGGCCTGTGCGGCGGCCCTCGCCATCCCGCGGGACGGGGGGTCCGGCGGTCTCGGCCGGGTACTGGGGGAGGCTACGGTGCCTCATGACGAGGCTCTGGAAGGAGCGTGAGCGCAGTGCCCCCCTCATCCGCTGCCGCCCACCGAGGCCGGGCCGCCGAGGACACGTCCGCCCGCCGGGCCGACGAGAGACAAGCCCACCGCGACGACGGACCGGCACCGGGGACTGCCGTCCGCACCACGGACGCCGGCGGATCCCCCGTGCGCCGCGACGCCGAGGCGACGAAGGCCGCGATCCTCCGTGCCGCCCGCCACTTCCTCGCCCGTCAGGCCCACGCCGACATCACGCTCAAGGCGGTCGCCGAGCGGGCCGGGGTCAGTCCGCCACTGATCCTGAAGTACTTCGGCAACAAGGACACGCTCTTCACCCAGGTCATGTCCTTCGAGACGGATGCCTCGGCCCTGCTGGACGCATCGCTCGCCGATCTCGGGCGGCACATGGTCCGCCAGGTACTGGTGAGCCAGACGCAGCAGGGCGCCGACCCGCTCCTGCGCATCGTGTTCGCCCCCCTGCACGGCGACCGGGGCGACATCCTGCGCGACAACTTCCGCACCCAGGTCATCCAGCGCCTCGCCGCCCGGCTCGGCGGCCCCGACGCGGGCCTGCGCGCGGAACTCGCGGTCGGCACCCTGCTGGGACTGGGCGTGATGTTCGGCATCGCGCGCGCAACCCACCTACGCGCCACGGACATCGAGACGATCGTCGAGCGGTACGCCCCCGCCGTCCAGGCGCAGCTGACGCCCTAGCCCCGTTCGCGCCGCGTGAGCTCAGTTCACCCCGCGTGGCCGGAACTGGATGCTGATCCGGGGTCCGGTCGCCCGGGTGCTCTTCGGCACCGCGTGCTCCCAGGTCCGCTGGCAGCTGCCGCCCATGACGATCAGGTCGCCGTGCCCGAGCGGACGCCTCAGGGCCTCCCCGCCGCCGCGCGGTCTGAGCGCCAGATCACGGGGAGCGCCCACGGAGAGGATGGCGACCATGGTGTTCTCGCGTGCGCCGCGGCCGATCCGGTCCCCGTGCCAGGCCACGCTGTCGCGGCCGTCCCGGTAGTAGCAGAGGCCCGCCGTGACGAAGGGTTCCCCCAGTTCGTCCGCGTAGTGGGCGGACAGGACGTCGCGTGCCTCCGCCAGGACGGGGTCCGGCAGGGGATCGCCCGGGTGGTAGTAGGCGAGGAGCCGCGGCACGTCCACCGTGTGGTCGTACATCTGCCGTCGCTCGGCCCGCCACGGCACCTCGGCGGCCAGCCGCTCGAACAACGCGTCGGCTCCGCTGAGCCACCCCGGGAGCACGTCGATCCATGCCCCGGCGCTGAGCCGGGTCCGCCGCAGCGCGTCGAGCGGGGCGAGCCGGAGGTCGTCGGTCTGGTCGAACAGCGAGCCCTGGAGATGCGTGGCCATAGGGGCAGCGTACTCCCTGATTCGAAAATATGTTCTGATTGCGGCCGGGTCGCGCCGCGCACCGGTGTGGCGTACGTCAACTGCTTTGCTGCGAAGCAACCTTGGGGATGCGGGTGGCGTCCTGATCAATAACGGGCGGCGGTGCGGCCCGAGCATCGGAGGGGTTCCGGGTAGGTGTCCGGGGTCCTATACGCGCCGTGTATACATATCGCGTATACACGTCACGTATATATCACGTGTATACATGCGCGTCCGCACGGAGCGGAGAGCCGGTGCTCGCCGTTCCTGCCGCCCCCCACACAGCCGGCACCCGTCGGCCGCGCGCCAAGCGCCCGGCCGGCAGCAGACCGAAAGGCACTCATGTACGGCAAGGCCTTCGCCCCGGAGTACCAGGGCGCTCTGACCTCCCTGTCCGTGAACTCCTCGCTCACGGACGTCCTGGCCGCGGGCACCGAGCAGTTGCGGGCCGCCGAGCGCGCCGGGGCCCGGCAGGAGGCGGCCCGCTCCGGTCTGGCGGTCGCGGAGGCGCACCGCCGGCTCGGCCAGGTCGCCGACGCCGACCGCGCCTGGAAGGCGAGCTACCGCACCGCCCGGGAGGCGGGCGACACCGCGGCGATGGCCTGGGCCCTGTGGAGCGGTGGCACCCTGGCCCGTCAGCGCGGCGCCCTGCCGCTGGCCTGGCGGCTGCTGCGGCTCGCCGCCGACCTCGGCGAGCGGGCCGGGGATGTCGTCGTACGCGGATATTCGCTCGCGGGAATGGCCGAGACCGGTCGCATCCAGGGCGACTACGAGGCCGTGACCGCGCTGCACGAGCAGCTTCTGGCCGAGGCCCGCCGCCGTGGCGAGGCCCGCCACACCGTGTGGGCGCTGGAGGGCATCGCGCAGATACACCGCAACACCGGCGCGTACGACACCGCGTACGCCCTGTTCGAGGAGGCGGCCGACATAGCCGCCCGCGCCGACGACCGCCGTGGCCACGCCTGGGCGCTGCGCGGTCTCGCCGACATCCTCTCCGTCCGGGACGGGAACACCGAACGGGCCCTGGAGCTGCTCTCCGAGGCGGAGGCAGGCTGCCGGGAGATGAACCTTCTCGGCGCGCTCGCCTACAACCACAAGATGCGCGGCAACGTGTTCTACCGCGCCGGGCGCTACGAGGAGGCGCGCGACCTCTACGCCCAGGCGCTCGCCGAGTTCGAGGGCATGGACGAGCCGCGCGGGACCGCCCTGGCGCGCCTCGGCCTCGTCAAGTCGCAGGCCCGGCTGGGCCGTGCCGGCGCCGAGACCACCGCCGATCTCGACGCGCTCGCCCGGGACCTGGACGGGATCGGCCTGCGGCACGGCCGTGCGATGGTCCTGCGGGCCTACGGGGAACTCGGGCTCACCGCCCCGGAAGGAACCGGACGATGACCGCCCCGGCCACCGCGGACGCCCTCGGCTCCCGGCCCGAGGACCTCGCCGCCGGACGGATCCTCGACCGGGCCCGGGATCTCGTCGCCCCCGCCCTCATGGACGCCGTCGCCACGCTGCACCCCTGGATCGCCGAGATGGCCGCGTACGCGCTCGGCCGCGGCGGGACGGACGCCGGCCCTCGGGGCGGCAAGGGCGTCCGTCAGGCGCTCGCCCTGCTCGGCGCCGAACTGGCCGATGCGCCCGCGGACAGCGGCATCCCCGCCGCCGTGGCCGTCGAACTCGTGCACACCTTCTCCCTGGTGCACGACGACATCATGGACGGCGACGCCCTGCGGCGCGGGCGCCCCGCGCTGTGGAAGGCGTACGGCACCGGCCCCGCCGTCCTCGCGGGCGACGCGCTCCTCGCCCTCGCCGTGGGGACCCTGAGCACGGTCCCGGAGGCCGCGCGCCGGCTCAGCGCCGCCCTCGACGATCTCGTGCGCGGCCAGGCCGACGACCTGCTCTTCGCCCGTCGCCCCTGGACCGGTCCCGAGGCCGTGACCGCGGGGGAGTACGAGACCATGGCCGAGCGCAAGACGGGGGCGCTGCTCGGCTGCGCCCTCGCCCTGGGGGCCCAGCTCGGCGGAGCGGGCGAGGGGACCGTGGCCGCCCTCGACCGGGCCGGCCGGCACCTCGGTGTGGCGTTCCAGATCGTCGACGACCTGCTGGGCATCTGGGGCGATCCCGAGGTCACGGGCAAGCCGGTCCATGGCGACCTGCGGGAGGGGAAGAAGACCTTCCCGGTCCTCACCGCCCTCGACGGTCCGTACGGCCCCGAACTGGCCGAACTGCTCGGCGCCCATGACGCGGCGGAGCGTGCCGCGGACCTCGTGGCGCAGGCGGGCGGCCGTGCGGCCGCCCTGCGCGAGGGCCGCCGTCATCTCGCCGCGGCGGACGCCCTCCTGGACTCGGTCCCGTGCTCCCCACACGCGGCCGGGGATCTGCGCAGCCTGCTCTCGGCTCTCACCCGGCGCACGGTCTGAGTGCTCGCGCCTCCGGTCGCCGCGGCGCGGGGCCGGAGGCGATGCGACCTCGGTCACATCTCGCCCGGGAGGCGGCGGTGCGGGCAACCGACCCCTGCCCGCCGCCCCTCTCTCCCCCCGACGCACCATCGGTCATCGGCTGGTCACGCAGATCTCAACTTTTGTAAAGAGATCACCTGAAAAGCAGCAAAAGGGATCTTCCTTCTTTACATGTACATGGCGGATGTATGAAGGTGGCGCATCGGGGCCCGACCAGCCCCCACGGCGCTCAACGGCGCTGTGCGCACGGGCGGTCGGCGCTCACGGCCGCCCCTGTAACGAAGGAACTCTGTGCGCAAAGCCCACATACGCAGACTGACGGTCGCTATCACAGTGGCGACGGCGACCACGCTCCCGGCCGTCCCGGCGCTCGCCCAGGTGCCCGCCGCCGTGGCGACCGCGGCGATCTCGCCGGTCGACGCCGCCCGGGCCGCCGCGTTCGCACACGCCTCCGCCACCGGTGTCACGCGGGGGGACACCTTGCAGGCGAAGGACGTCATGACCGACCCGGACGGCAAACAGCACGTCCGTTTCCTCCGCAGCCATCAGGGCATGCTCGTCCTCGGCGGCGACCTGGTCGTCCATCTGGACCGGCGCGGCGGCTACCTGGGCGTGACCCGCGCCGCGGACCACGCCGTCAAACCCGTCACCACCGCGGCGAAGCTGACGGCCGAACAGGCCGCGCGCAAGGCCGCCGACGCCGCGCAGGGCGAGGCGGGGACCGCCGAACTCGTGGTGGACGCCCGTGACGGCCACGCCGCCCTCGCCTACCAGGTGCGCGTCACGGACAGCCGCACCGCCCAGGCGGGCGGTTCCCGGACGGTCGTCGTGGACGCGCTGACCGGCCAGGTCCGCAGCGACACACCTGACAGCGACGAGTTCATCTCGCCCAGGCTGGAGGAGACCCTGCGCGAGCGGGGCGAGTCGGCGACCCCGGGGGCCGACGGCCCGGTGGCGCTGTCCGGCCTCACCGCCGCGACGGCCTCCGCGGCCGCCCGCTACCCGTCCACCGCGAACGGCACCGGCGCCTCCCTGTTCGTCGGCAAGGTGCCGCTGACCACCACCCGGACCGCCCGTACGAAGTACCTCCTCAAGGACCCCACCCGCTGGGGCACCGAGACCCGCGACGCCAAGGGCCGGGAGCTGGAGGCCTTCTCGCGCGGCACCACGTTCACCAGCACCACCGACAAGTGGGGCAACGGCGCCACCTCGAACCGCGCCACCGTCGCGGTCGACGCCCAGTACGGCATCACCAAGACGCTGGACTTCTACAAGAAGACCTTCGGCCGCAAGGGCATCAAGAACAACAGCACCGGCGCCCACGCTATGGTCCACTTCGGCAGCAAGGTCGGCAACGCCTTCTGGGACACCGACTGCGGCTGCATGCTGTACGGCGACGGGGACGGCACCCTGTTCAAGAAGCCGCTCGTCGTCCTCGACGTCACCGGTCACGAACTGACCCACGGCGTCGTCGACGCCACCGCCGGCCTCGAACCGACCCGGGTGGACCGCTTAGGCCAGTACGGCGAGCCGGGCGCCCTCAACGAGTCGCTCGCGGACATCTTCGGCTCGGGCGTCGAGTTCGCCGCCAACAACCCGAAGAACCCGCCGAACTACCTGATGGGCGAGAAACTCGGGCTGCGGCAGAAGTTCCTGCGCCGCCTCGACCACCCGTCCCTCGACAAGCTCGAGGGTACGGTCGACTACTGGTCGCCCCAGGCGTACGACACCGAGGTGCACGCGGGCTCCGGTGTCTCCTCCCACGCCTTCTATCTGCTGGCCGAGGGCAGCGGCAGGAAGACCATCGGGGGCGTGGCGTACGACTCGCCCACCTACGACGGCTCGAAGGTGACCGGTATCGGCCGGGCCAAGGCCCTGGCGGTCTTCTACCGGGCGCTCACCCGGTACATGGTCTCCACGACGGACTTCCATGACGCGCGCGCCGCGACGCTGAAGGCCGCCGCCGACATGTACGGCGCGAGCAGCACCGAGTACAAGACGGTCGACGCGGCCTGGGCGGCCGTCAATGTGACGGCCGCCAACGTCCCGTCCGCCGGAAACTGATCCGGCCCGGACACGCGGGGGCCCGCCGCCCGGCGGGCCCCCGCACTCAGTGCTCCTTCTGCGGGGTCACCTCACTGGGCCGTACGACCACGTAGCCCTCGCCGTCCAGCCTCAGCTGGACCGCTTCCCCCGAACCTCCGCGCAGCATCGAACCGATGGACTGCGACCGGTGCAGCGAGGTCCCCAGTTGTGCCGTCCAGCCCACCACCGCGTCGGTGTCCACGAACACCGGCTGCTGCGGCGAGACGGGTATGACGAGCGGGTTGCCCTCGCAGATCAGCCCGAGCCGGCCGTACCCGGTGAACACGCTGTTGAACAGCCCGCCGCCGGCGATACCCGCACCCTTCACGGTCTGGATCCGGTACGACAGCGACGCGTCGAAGCAGAGCACGTTGCGCCCGTTGACCGTGAACTCGTCGCCCTGTTCGACCTCCACGATGAAACAGTTCTGCGCCTCGTGCGCGAACCATGCCTCGCCCTGGCCGCGCACGACCATCATCGGCAGCCCCTCACCCGTGACGGCCCGCTTGAGCATCCCTCCGACGCCCTGGCCCTTGCGCTCGAACTGCAGGTTTCCGCGGTAGGCGACCATCGCGCCCTGCCGCGCGAGCATCTCGCCGTTCACCGCGTACCGGATGGACTTGGCGTTCTGCATGGACATGCCCGGCCGGTCGGCCGGCTGCACCATATGGTCGCTGGAAAACAGATCACCCTTCATGGGCGCATGGTGTCCCGGAAGATCACATTCCGCCAAGCTCGACGATGTCCTGAAACGGCAACAGCCCCAGGGACGCGCCGACTTCTGCGTTTCGGCCGCTGACCGGGCCGCGGGAGGGGAACGATGTCCCAGGAGTCACAAGGCGAAGGACGGACAGCGCATGACGGTGCTCGGGGTCGACATCGGTACGTCCAGCAGCAAAGGCGTGCTGGTCGGCACGGACGGGACGGTGCTCGGTACGGCGGTGCGACCGCATGCGGTCAGCCGGCCGAGGCCGGGTCATGTCGAGATGGACGCGGCCGTCTGGTGGGACGAGTTCGCCTCCCTCGCCCGTGAGCTGGTGCCGCCCGGTACCGCCGTCGAGGCGGTCGGCGTCAGCGGCATGGGCCCGTGCGTGGCCCTCGCCGACGAGAACGACGCTCCGCTGCACCCGGCCATCCTCTACGGCGTCGACACCCGCGCCACCGCCCAGATCGCCCGCCTCGACGCCGAACTCGGCCCCGATGCAGTACTGCAGCGCTGCGGGTCCCTGCTGTCCACCCAGGCCGTGGGCCCCAAGATCGCCTGGCTCGCGGAGCACCGCCCCGACATCACCGCCCGCGCGCGCCGGCTGTACATGCCCAGCTCCTACCTGGTGAACCGGCTCACCGGCGCCTATGTTCTCGACCACCACTCGGCGAGCCAGTCCGTACCGCTGTACGACTCCACCACTCAGGAGTGGTACCGCCCCTGGGTGCGCCGGATCGCGCCGGACCTCGAACTGCCGCCGCTGCGCTGGCCCGGTGAGATCGCCGGGCGGGTCACCGCCGACGCGGCGGCCGTCACCGGGCTCCCCGTCGGCATCCCGGTCGTCACCGGCACCATCGACGCCTGGTCGGAGGCGCTGAGCGTCGGTGCCCAGCACACAGGCGACCTGATGCTCATGTATGGCAGCACCATGTTCCTGATCAACACCGTGGCGGAGCGACTCCTGGTGCCGCAACTGTGGAGCACGGTCGGTGCACTGCCCGGGACGCGCAGCCTGGCTGGCGGCATGGCCACCTCCGGGGTGATCACCGACTGGCTGCGGGAGTTGTTCGGAGTCTCCGGGCACGACGCGCTCCTCGCCGAGGCCGAGGCGTCCGGCGTCGGCGCGAAGGGCCTGCTGATGCTGCCCTATTTCGCGGGGGAGCGGACCCCGGTCGCCGACCCGGACGCCCGGGGCGTGATCGCCGGACTGACCGTGGAGCACACCCGCGGCGACCTGTATCGCGCCGCGCTGGAGGCTACCGCCTTCGGGGTGCGGCACAACGTGGAGGCGATGCGCGCGGCCGGCGCCGACATCCGCAGGGCCGTCGCGGTGGGCGGGGGCACCCAGGGCCGTCTGTGGACCCGGATCGTCTCCGATGTCACGGGGCTGGAGCAGGAGATCAGGACCGTGACCCTCGGCGCGAGCTACGGGGCGGCGTTTCTCGCCGCGGACGCGGTCGGCGACGCCGACATCGACAGCTGGAACCCGGTCCGCGAGCGCGTCCTGCCCGAGCCCCGTCGCCAGTCGCGCTACGACGGTCTCTACGACCTCTATCTACGGCTGTACCCGGCGACCCGCGACATCGGCCACGCCCTCGCCCGCCATCAGCGCGCCACCGCCGAGGCCCCCCAGAGGTGAGGACCGGTGGACGACTCCCACCGGGGTGTGGCCGCCGCGGGGTACGGCGGCCACACCCCGGGCATCGGCTCAGCCCTTGATCTCGGTCCAGGCCTGCACCCACCGGGAGTACGGGACGCACTTGACGTTCGTCCGGCCGTCGAGGCACTGCTCGATCGGAGTCGTCCAGAACGCGATGTCCTTCCAGTAGCTCTCGTCGGTGGCGTGGAAGGTGTCGCAGAACGCCGGGTCGCTGGTCTCGTCGCAGGACTTGATGTTGGCGGGCGCCTCGCCGTAGTACTCGGCCACCTGCGCGTTGACCTTCGGCGATATGATCCAGTTCATCCATTTGTACGCGCAGTTGGGGTGCTTCGCCTTGGCGGACAGCATCCAGGTGTCGGACCATCCGGTGGAACCCTCCTGCGGAAGGACCGCCTTGACCTTGGCGCCCTCGCTCTGGGCGAGGTTGGCGATGACCTGCCAGGTGGTCCCGATGGTGGAGTCGCCGCTCTTGAAGGCGGAGGCCTCCTTGAGGTAGTCGTTCCAGTACTCGCCGACGTTGGGGCGCTGCTTCTTCAGCAGGCTGACGGCCTCGTCGAACTGCTCCTGGTCGAGCGCGTACGGATTCTCGATGTGCAGCCCCGGCCGGGTCTCGCGCAGATACAGCGCCGCGTCCGCGATGTAGATCGGTGAGTCGTACGCCGTGAGGTGTCCCTTGTACCGGGAGGCGTCGTCGAACACCGCGGACCAGGACGCGGGGGCGGGGGACACCTTGCGCGTGTTGTACATCAGCAGGTTGGCGCCCCGGCCGTGCGGAATGCCGTAGGCCGTGCCGTCGACGGAGTTCCAGCTCTGGTTCTTCAACCCGAAGAAGACGTCCTGGTAGTTGGGCACCAGGTCCGTGTTCACCGGAGCCGCCTCGCCCGAGGCGATGAGCCTGAGGGAGGCGTCGCCCGACGCGGAGACGGCGTCGTAGGCGCCCGACTTCATCAGTTTGACCATCTCGTCCGAGCTGGCCGCCACCTTGGCGTCGACCTGGCACCCGGTCTGCTTCTCGAAGGGGGTCACCCAGTCGGCCTTCGGGTCCGTGGAGCCGTCCTCCACATAGCCCGCCCAGGCGATCAGGTTCAGTCGGCCTTCCGTGCGGCCGAGCTCCGACTGCGCCTTGAGATCCGGCGGGTCGAAGCCGGTCGACGAGGAGGTGCTCGACTCGTCGAACAGTCCGCAGCCGCCGACGAGCAGCAGCGAGCAGACGGTGGCCGTCGCTTTCAGGGATCTCTTCAGACGCACGGAAATCTCCACGGTGTGGGGGAATGGGGGAATCGGAGGCGGTTGTGTGACGGTGGGTGACAGTGGATGCGCGGGACGTGCAGCATGCGACCTGGACCAAGGGCGCGACCGTGCGTCCGTGCATCCGTGGTGGGGACGGCGGGCGTGGGTGCCGGGGCGGTTCCGGGCGTCACGGGTCCTGACGGCGGGCTCGGGTGCCACCCCTGGCCGATGGGCGGACCGGCGTGACCGCCCGGGAGTCCGCCCGCAGGACTGGGTGACGCCTTTGGGCGGATGGCGTGGCCAACACCCTACGGAGCGTCGACATCCTGATCAACTCTCGTCTGTGCAAGGTGAGTTGACGGAGAGTCAAGATGCGGTGAAGTAAGCCGGGCGTATACGGTCGCGGTCATGTCCGATCTCCCGCAGCAGCCCGCCGCCGCGCCGTGCCTCGCCCCCCAGGCCGTCCCGACGGGCCCGAGTCCCACCGTGAGAGACGGCGGCCGCCACACGGGTGCGGCCACGGCGATACTCGACGCGGTCACGGAAGCCGGCGTGGCGGCCCAGGTGCGCCGCACCCTGGAAGCCGTCTTCGACACCGTCGCCCGGGTCCGGGCCGACACCACGGCCCTGCTGACCCGTGTCACCGACGAGGGCCGCTCCCCGCAGACCGCCGACCTCGCCGTACTGCGCCCGGGCCTCCACCAGGACCTCGTCCGGCGCGAACTGGTCTCCGGTGTCGGCTTCGTGGCGGCCCCGGGGCTGCTCGGCGACGCACCGGCCTGGCTGGAGTGGTGGCAGACCGGTTCCGACGGGGGCGTACGCCCGCTGCTGCTGGACCTCGACCCGCGGCAGTCCGCGTACTCCGACTACACGCACTGGGACTGGTTCGCGCTGCCCCGTGACACCGGCCGCCGCGCCGTCGCCGGCCCGTATGTCGACTACCTCTGCTCCGACGAGTACAGCCTCACCCTGTCCGCGCCGGTCCATGTGGCGGGCCGGTTCGCCGGGGTCGCCGCGGCGGACATCTACCTCAGGCACTTCGAGGCGGCCGTGATGCCGTTGCTCAAGGAACTGCCCCGAGCGGCACACCTGGTCAACGCACGCGGCCGGGTGGCGGCCTCCGCCGACCCGGCCCATCTGGTCGGCTCGCTCACCAAGGGCCCCGACTTCGGCGCCGTGCTCACCGGGGCGCGGGCCCACCGCCACGAGGGGCTGCGGCTCGTCCCGTGCGACGAGATCCCGCTCGTCCTCGTCGTCGCGGACGGTTGACCCGGTCGCGCGCCACCGCACATGCGGGGAGCGAGGCGCGCCGACGTCCCGCCGGAGCCGCGCCGCGGTCCGGTCAGGCGCGCGGCGCGGCGCCGAGCGCGTTCCCGGCCGCAGCCGCGACCGCCTCGGC
>NZ_JBFAWW010000065.1:0-21881 GCF_040680495.1 Streptomyces sp. NPDC052036
ATCTGGCAGCCGGACGCCGTCAGCTCCGCGATCTGCTGCAACGTGGCACCGATGTCCGACGTACGCGTCGTCGTCATCGACTGCACCGACACCGGGGCCCCGCCCCCGACCGCCACCGGCCCGACCTGGATCTGCCGCGACACGCGTCGCTCCGCGATCGGCCGGGCCGGTACCTCGGGGATGCCCAAGGAAACGGCGGTCATGGCCTCACCTGTCGTTTCCTGGGTTCGGGGCCACCGTCTCGCGCATGGCCCGCAGGGACTCCTTGAGGGAGCCCATCGTGGCCAGCACGGCCGTCGGTTCATAGCCGCAGTGCGCCATGCAGTTGGCGCAGCGCGGGTCCTTGCCGCGGCCGTACTTGTCCCAGTCGGTCTTCTCGATCAGCTCGCGGTACGTCGGCACATACCCGTCGCTCATCAGATAGCAGGGCCGCTGCCAGCCGAACAGCGAGTAGTTCGGGATCGCCCAGGCCGTGCACTGGAAGTCGACCTTGCCCTCCAGGAAGTCGAGGAACAGCGGCGAGTGGTTGAGCCGCCAGCGGCGCCGGTTGCCGCCCGAGAACGCCTTCTTGAACAGCTCGCGGGTCTGCTCGACGCCCAGGAAGTGCTCCTGGTCGGGCGCCTTCTCGTAGGCGTAGGCGGGCGAGATCATCATCTCGTCCACCTTCAGTTCGTCGTTGAGGAAGTTGAGCACCTCGATGATGGTCTGCGGGGTGTCCGTGTTGAAGAAGGTCGAGTTGGTGGTGACCCGGAAGCCACGCCGCTTGGCCTCCTTGATGGCCTCCACGGCCTCATCGAACACACCCTCCTTGGCCACGGACTCGTCGTGGCGCTCACGCAGGCCGTCGATGTGCACCGCGAACGCGAAGTACGGCGACGGCGTGAACTTGTCCATCTTCTTGCGCAGCAGCATGGCGTTGGTGCACAGGAAGACGTACTTCCTGCGGGCCACCAACTGCCGCACGATCTCGTCGATCTGCGGATGCATCAACGGTTCGCCACCGGCGATCGACACCATGGGCGCACCGGACTCCAGTACCGCACCCACGGCCTGGGCCACCGGCATACGCTGCTTGAGCACCCCCGCCGGGTGCTGGATCTTGCCGCATCCCTCGCACTTCAGATTGCAGGCGAAGAGGGGTTCCAGCTCGACGATGAGCGGAAACTTCTCCCGCCCGCGCAGCTTCTGTTCGAAGAGATACGTCGCAACCTTGATGGACTGGCGCAGCGGCATGGCCATCTGGCTCACCTCCGGGGGAGCAACAAGGAACGGTGCCATTCGAAAAAAGCGGGTAGGACGGCACGAAGTACGCGGAAAGCTGATATTCCACCGCGCAAGGTGCCGATCCGGACGAGTTCATGTTCTGGAGCGTCCACGACCACCCGGACGGCCGCAACCGGGCGGGCGCCCGTGCGTACGGCGCCGTGCAGCGTGGCCGCGGACTCCATGTCGACCGCGATCGCGCCGGTCGCGAGCAGATGCGACCGCTCCTGACCTCGGACGACATGGTCCGAACCGGTGAGCGGTCCGGTATGGACCGTGCGCCCCGGCAGGCTGCGCACAAGCTCCTTGACCAGCAGCTCGGCGCCCACGCACGGGGTGGTGCCGCGCGGGTCCCGGGTCTCCTCGGCGACGACCAGGTCACCGGGGTGCATACCGGGAGCCAGCCCCGCGCAGAAGCCGGTGGCGAGGACGGCCGCCCCGGCCTGCTCCGGGTCGGCGAGCGCCCGGATGACCGAGCGTTCCGCCGCCCGGGGCCCCATACCCGTACGGAGCAGTGTGACGCGCCCGTCGGCCCCGCCGCGGTCGCCGCTGCGCAGGGCGAGGTGCTCGATGCCGAGCGCGCAGGCGATCAGCAGCGGGGCGGTGTCGGGCTTCCGGCTCATCTGCTCCCCTTGGCCCCGGCGAACGGCTCGCCGTGGACGTAGCGGCCGAGCGCGGTGAGCGGGAAGACCTGCCGGTAGAGGTGGTAGTTGATGGAGAAGTCCCAGGGGAAGCCGGTTCCGGTGAAGTACGGCTCGTCCCAGGAGCCGTCCTCGTTCTGGGTCCGGGCGAGGAAGTCGATGCCGTGTTGCGCCGCCTTGCTCTCCCCCTCCCCCGCGGCCAGCAGCGCGAGCAGCGCCCACGCCGTCTGCGAGGCGGTGGAGGCGCCTCGGCCGCTCCATTCCCGGGCGTTGTGGTACGAGCGCAGATCCTCGCCCCAGCCGCCGTCGTCGTTCTGCACGCGCTCCAGCCAGGCCACGGCTCTGCGGATCGCCGGGTGCGCCACGGGCAGGCCGGCCGCCGTCAGCGCGGGCACCACCGAGCCGGTGCCGTAGACGTAGTTGACGCCCCAGCGCCCGAACCAGGAGCCGTCCGGCTCCTGTTCGGCCAGCAGCCACTCGATGCCGCGCCGGGTGCGCGGGTCGTGGGACAGCCCCTCGACGGCGAGCATCTCCACGACATGCGCGGTGACATCGGCCGACGGCGGGTCGATGACCTCGCCGAAGTCGCAGAACGGCAGCCGGTTGGGGAACGCGCTGGTGTTGTCGACGTCGAAGGCGCCCCACGCGCCGTTCTTCGACTGCATGCCGAGGTTCCAGCGCACCCCACGCCCGATGGCCTTCTCCAGCCGTTCCGGATCGGGGTGGCCCACCCGGCGCAGTGCGAGGACGACCTCGGCGGTGTCGTCGATGTCCGGGTAGTTGTCGTTGTGGAACTCGAACGCCCAGCCGCCCGAGGGGAGTTGCGGACGTCGCACCGACCAGTCGCCGGGCCGGACGATCTGTTCGGCGAGCATCCAGTCCGCGGCCTTCACCAGCTGCGGATGGTCGGCGGGCAGACCCGCGTCGGCGAGCGCGATGGTCGCGAGGCAGGTGTCCCACACCGGGGACTGGCACGCCTCGATCATCCGGGCCCCGTCCTCGCGCCACACCGCGAAACGGTCGAGGGAGGCAAGGCCCTCGCGCATCACGGGGTGCTGGAGGTCGTAGCCGAGCAGGTGCAGGGCGATGACCGAGTACACCGCGGGCGGCTGGATGCCGCCCCAGCAGCCGTCGTTCTCCTGCCGCTCGATGATCCAGCGGGCGGCGGTGTTCATCGCGGCCCTGCGCAGTCGGCGCGGGGCGACCTTGCGGAACTGGTGCAGCGCCTTGTCGAGCCGCTGGAAGACGCCGTCCCAGCTGACCACCGATGCGAGGTCCCGGGCCGGGTTGGGGTCGTCGGGGTCGGTGTGCAGTTCGTCCAGCGGGAACGGTGCGGGCCGCACCGGGCGTTTCGCGGAGACGATGGTGAGCGGCACGATCGTCTGGCGGGCCCAGCATCCGAAGTCGTAGATGTTGAGCGGCATCCACTTCGGGAAGTAGATGAGTTCCGGCGGCAGCTCCGGCAGGTCCTCCCACTTCCACCAGCCGAAGAGGGCGAGCCAGATCCGGGTGAAGACGCGGGCGGCGGCGATACCGCCCTGCTCACGGACCCAGGCGGCGGCCTTCGCCATATGGGGCTCGTCCGGTGCGTCCCCCGCCAGGCGCAGGGCGACGTAGGCCTCGACGGTGGCGGACAGTTCGCCGGGTCCGCCGTAGAAGGTGGCCCAGGTGCCGTCCTCGCGTTGCTCGCTGCGGACGAACAGGGCGGCGGCTCGGGTGGTCTTCTCGTCGGAGATGCCCAGGAACTGACGGAGCAGCAGGTCCTCGGCGTCCATCGTGACGTTCGTCTCGAGGTCGCCCTTCCACCAGCCCTCGGCGTCCTGTCGCGCGAGCAGGAAGTCTGTCGCGCGCCGCATGGCGCGCTCGGCGGCGTCTCGAGTGCCGTCCGTCCCGGCCGCCTCCGGGAGCGGTAGGTCTGTGTCGCTGGCCGAGGCAGCGCGGGGCGGCAGGGCTCCGGTGCTTCCGTCGGTCGTCGCTGTCATGGCTTCCCCTTCGTGCAGTCGTGCGAGTCGTGCTGCTGTGGGTCCGCCGTCGGCCGGTGGGTCTGCGCGGTGGGGCTCCCCCGCTCATGAGGTCCCCCCCCGCTCGAACAAGTCGGGAGTGGGGGGAGGTCGGGAGTGAGGGGAGACACCGGCCGGCGACTACGCGAGGTGTATTCGACCGATATTGATCATCTCTTTCGTACGACGACGAAGTCGGCGAGCGCCGTGAACTGCGCGCGCACCTCCTGGGGCATCCGGACCGAGGCCAGTGCCTCGACCGCGATCGTGTGCTGGCGGCGCGCTTCCTGGGCGGTCCACTCGCGGCCGCCCGCCTCCTCGATGAGCGCGGCGCGCGCGGCGAACTCCTCCTCGGAGAAGTTCTCGAAGTCGCTGCTCTTGGCGTCCTCCGCGAGCAGCCGGCCGAGCCGCTCGGAGGCGGGCCCGCCCGCCGCCAGCGCGGCCACGACCGGCAGGGACTTCTTGCGCTGACGCAGATCGCTCCAGGTCTGCTTGCCGGTGGCCTCCGGATCGCCCCAGATGCCGAGGAGGTCGTCGACGGCCTGGAAGGCGAGACCGAGGTGGTAGCCGTACTTCTCCAGGGTGTCGGCGGTCGTGTCGTCCGCGCCGCCGAGGACCGCGCCGATGGAGGAGGCGCAGGCGAGCAGGGCGCCGGTCTTGTTGCCCTCCATCTCCAGGCACTCCGCGACACTGACGCGGTCGCGGTGCTCGTAGGAGATGTCCTGCGCCTGACCGTCGATCAGGGCGCGGGTGGACCTGGTCAGACGACGGGTGGCGCGGCCGGCCTCGACGGTGCCGAGCTCCAGCAGCACCTCGTTGGCCAGGGCGAACAGCGCGTCGCCGACGAGGATGGCCTGGGCGGGGCCGTGCACCTTCCACACGGTGTCGCGGTGGCGGCGCTGTTCGTCGCCGTCCATCAGGTCGTCGTGCAGCAGCGAGAAGTTGTGCACCAGTTCCACCGCGACCGCGCCGGGCACGCCGACCTCGGGCGCCTGGCCCGCGGCCTGGGCGGAGAGCAGGGCGAGAGCGGGACGCACGGCCTTGCCGCCGTCGCCGTCCGCGGGGTTGCCCTCGGCGTCGATCCAGCCGAAGTGGTAGGAGGCGACGGTGTCCATGGGCGGCGCCAGGCGGTCCACTGCCTCCCGCAGCACCGGCGTGGCCAGGGTCCGGCCGCGCTCCAGGAGCGCGGACACGTCCACCGCGGTCTCTCGAGCGGCCGTCTCGGCCGGGGGCACAGTGGGCACAGTCTCTCCTCTTGTTGCGATACCGGGGGTGCGGGAACCGGTTCCGTGCGTAGGGGCGCTCATGGTCATGCCGCCTCCTCGAAGAGGTCGGGGAGGTGGGCGCCGGACCGGCCCAGGGCGTCCAGCGCGGCGCCCGCCGCGCTGACACCGCTGCGGACCGCACTCTCCATGGTCGCGGGCCACCCGGTGGCGGTCCACGCTCCGGCCAGGCAGAGGCCGGGGGCCTTGGTGCGGGCGCCGGGCCGCAGCCGCCCGACGCCGGGGCTGGGGGCGAACGTGGCCGTGCGCTCCCGGGTGACGAAGAAGTCCTTCACCTCGGCGCCCCGTGCGGCGGGCAACAGCCGCTCGAGCTCGGGGAGATAGCGCTCGCGCAGCACCGACACCGGCTCGTCGATCTCGTCCTGGGCGGCCGACTGGGACAGCGCGAGGTACTGGCCCTCCCGCAGTCCGGAGGCCTCGGTGCGGTCGAAGACCCACTGCACCGGGGAGCCGAGCGCCGTGAAGAAAGGGCAGCCGAGCACCTTGCGGTCGTAGACGACATGGACGTTGAGGATCGGCGCCGTGCCGATCTCGAGCAGTCGTTCGGGGGCGTCGAGGGCTCCGGCGGGCAGCAGGTCGTGCGCCTCGCGCTGCGGTACGGCGAGGACCACCGCCTCGGTCTCGATGTGCTCGCCGGGAACCTGAACGCTCCAGCCGCCGTTTTCGTTAGGGGAGATGGAGGTGACGCGTGTACGGACCTCGGTACGGACGCCCGCGGAGTCGAGCGCCTTGCGGGCCAGCCGGTCGTGCAGTTCGCCCAGCGGGACGCGTGCCCAGCCGATGTCGGCCGCGCCCGGGTCGGACAGCAGACCCGTCTTGAACACCATCGCGGCGAGCCCGAGCGAGGCATCGGCGGCCACCGCGTTGAGGGTGGCGACCCCGACCAGGTCCCACAGTGCCTCGACGGCACGCGCCGACTGACCGTGCGCGGCCAGCCAGCTGCCGAAGTCCTGCGTGTCGAGCGCGGGATCCGTGAGATCCAGTGCGCGGAGCGCGAGTGCGGCGCGCCCGACTCTGGCGCGCTCGGCGAGGGAGAGATGGGGGTAGGTGGCCAGGCTGCGCCCGAGGTGCAGGGGTACGGGCAGCGCGTCGCGCCGCAGTCTGCCGAGTCGTCGCCCCGGAGCGCGGTCGGCGTCGAGAACGGGCACGTCGAGACGATCCTGCAGGGGAGCCAGCGCGGACGCGTCGATGCGGTCGAGGAACCAGCGGTAGGCGGTGCAGCACCGCAGATAGACGTGCTGGCCGTTGTCCACGGTCAGCTCGCCCCGGTGGAACGAGAAGGCGAGACCACCCAGCCGCGGCCGTCCCTCCAGCAGGGTCACCCGCACTCCGGCGTCGGCGAGCGCCAGCGCGGCCGTGATCCCGGCGAGTCCCCCGCCGACCACCACGGCGGACGCCCCGGAGACGGCAGGCGCCGCGCGGTGGTCCGGCCTGTCCGCGGGTGGGCCGTCCGGCTGTGTGGCCTCGCTCATCGTGCTTCCTCCCCTGCCGGTTCGCCATGCTGGTTGAACGATGCACGGCGGACCGTCGCAGTCAGGGACGCCGCGCCGCACCGGAGGGTTGCCTGCCGTTTTTCGCCGGTGGCCTCACCGTTCAGGGGATCTCCCATCAGCCGCGCCTCCTGACCGTGCGCCGGGAGACGTTCCGGGCGTCGAGACCCGACAGTCCGCGCACGGCGACATACGCCTTCTCGCGTCCCGGCAGCGAGACCCGGCCGCGCAGCACGGCCTCGGGCTCACGCTCGATGCGGTCGAGGAGCCGGCGATAGATGCCGGCCATGGCGGCGACGCAGGCGCCGCTGCGCCGGTCGAGCATGGGCAGCAGCCGGTAGCCCTCGGCGAAGAGCGCACGGGCCCGGCGTACCTCGAAGTGCACGAGACCGGCGAAGTCGGAGCCCTCGGGCGGGGTCGGTCCGGGGAAGCCGGCCGAGCAGCCGAACTTGGCCAGGTCGTCGGCGGGCAGATAGACGCGTCCGCCCTCGGCGTCCTCGCGGACGTCCCGGAGGATGTTGGTGAGCTGCAGCGCGAGCCCCAGCGTGTCGGCGTACTCCGGCGCGCGCTCCGCGCCGCGCGCCCCCGGCTCCGTGCCGAACACGCCGAGTGACAGGCGTCCGATGGCCCCGGCCACGCAGCGGCAGTAGACCTTCAGGTCGTCCCAGGTCTCGTAGGTCTCACCGCGTACGTCCATGAGCACGCCGTCGATGAGTTCGTCGAGACCGCCGAGCGGGATCGGGAAGTGCGACGCGGCGTGGGTGAGGGCGACGGCGACCGGGTCGGTGTCGTCCTCGGCCACCTTTCCGTCCCGGACGCGGTCCAGCAGCGCCCGGGTCTCCTCCAGCCGTGCGGTCTTGGCGTCGGCGGCCAGCACCCCGTCGCCGATGTCGTCGACCCGCCGGGAGAACGCGTAGAGCGCCGACATCGCACGCCGCTTGGGCGTCGGCAGCAGCCGGATGCCGTAGGCGAAGTTGCGGGCCTGCTGCCCGGTCACGGCCTCGCAGTAGCTGTACGCGGCGAGTACCGGCGGGGACACGTGCTGTTCCGACTCCACGGCCCGGATCACCCCTCTCCTCGCAGAGTCACGCCCACCTCGCGCAGCAACCGCAGCTTGCCGGGCTTGGGTGGGCCGGAAAGTACGTCGTATTCGGCGGCGGCGATCGCGCCGATCGCCGCCCTTCCTCCCGCCACGAAGCCCGCGAGCAGCAGCCTCAGCCTGCCGTGGACGCTACCCACGAGGGGGGCGCCTTCATTCAGGAGATCGCGGGCGCGTTCCGCTTCGTACGCGACCAGCGCGCGCACCGATGCGCCGGTTGCGTTCATGGCGAGATCCGTCTCCTGGACATGGAAGCGCTTCATGTCGGCGGCGGGCAGATAGATCCGGTCGCGGCCGAGGTCCTCGGCGACGTCCTGGAGGTGCTCGACGATCTGCAGAGCCGTGCAGATCGCGTCGGAGCGGCGGATGCGCTCGGGGGTGGCGGTGCCGGTGACGCCCAGGACGAGCCGGCCGACCGGGTTGGCGGACAGTTCGCAGTAGGCGAGGAGGTCGTCGTAGGTCTCGTACCGCTTGACGAGCTGGTCCTGGCGGTTGGCGGCGATCAGGCCGAGGAACGGCTCGGGGGTGAGGCCGGCGCGCCGGACGGCGGGCTGGAGGCGGCGCAGCAGGGGATGGCGCGGGGTCGAGTCGAAGACGCGGTAAAGATCAGCCTCGAAGGCGTCCAGAAGAGTGAGGCGGTCCTCGGCCTCCTCGGGCGACACGCCGAGCAGACGGGCGTCGGCGCCGCCGGGGGCGAGGTCGCCGTCGCCGATGTCGTCGACGAGGCGCGCGAAGCCGTAGACGGCCATCAGGTCGGCACGCCAGGCCCGGGGCAGGAAGAACGGCGCCACGGGGAAGTTCTCGCCCGCGGCCTTGTCGAGGGTGGCGCGCTCCGGGTCGCCGGTGCGCGTCGTCCCGGCTTCGGTCACCGCTCGCCGCCCGGCGCGGAGACGGCACATGCCTCGCGGAGCTGGAGACTTTCCGTAGCCATTGCCGTCACATCTCCCGTTCTACACTGCCGACCCAATACATCCTATTTCGGACACGCCGCCCGGCCGTCCATGCAGCGCGGCAGGTAGGGGGTGTAGGGCATTATCGCCCCAGTTGCCGCGAATCAGCACCGGTACAGCTTACGTTGTACAACTAATGGAGCTCCGGCGGGGTGTCCTGCAGATCACAACAACACACCGATTGGCGTCAAGATTCCTAAGGCCAGACAGAGTTGGCCTTTCCTTTGCAGTCGAGGGGCCCGGCCGAAACGCACCGGCCGGGCCCTCCGTCATGGGCGGCTGCTACTTGCCCGTGAACTTCTCGTACTCCTTGAGGACCTCTTCGGTCGGGCCGTCCATCCGCAGCTCACCGCGCTCCAGCCACAGGACGCGGTCACAGGTGTCGCGGATCGACTTGTTGTTGTGACTGACGAGAAACACCGTGCCCGCCTCCTTGCGCAGCTCCCGGATGCGGTCCTCGGAGCGCTTCTGGAACTTGCGGTCACCGGTGGCCAGGGCCTCGTCGATCATGAGGACGTCGTGGTCCTTGGCGGCGGCAATGGAGAACCGCAGCCGGGCGGCCATGCCGGAGGAGTAGGTGCGCATCGGCAGCGTGATGAAGTCGCCCTTCTCGTTGATGCCGGAGAAGTCGACGATCTCCTCGTAGCGGGCCTTGATCTGCTCGCGGGACATGCCCATGGCGAGACCGCCCAGGATGACGTTGCGCTCGCCCGTCAGGTCGTTCATCAGAGCCGCGTTCACACCGAGCAGGGAGGGCTGGCCGTCGGTGTAGACCTTGCCCCGCTCGGCGGGCAGCAGTCCGGCGATGGCACGCAGCAGGGTGGACTTGCCGGAGCCGTTCGACCCGATCAGCCCGATGGCCTCGCCGCGGTAGGCGACGAACGACACCCCGCGGACCGCGTGCACCTTGCGCACCCCGCGCGCCGTGTCGTCGGAGCCCCGCTTGAGGAGGCGGCTGAGCGCGGCGGTCGCGCTGCCCTTGCCGGTCTTGGCGCCGTTGACGCGGTAGACGATGTGCAGCTCGTCCGCGATGACGGTGGGGATCCTGGCCCCGGTGTTCTGCTCAGCCACGGCCGTACCGCTCCTCCGCCTTCCAGAAGTACACGAACCCGCCGACGAAGGCGAGCACCGCCCAGAACAGCGCGATGGCCCAGACGTGCGGCGGGAGGTTCGCGGCACCGTAGTCCTTGACGAGCGCGAAGCGCATCAGGTCCATGTAGACGGCGGCCGGGTTCACCTGCAACGCGCGGACCACCCATTCGGGGCGTCCGACGAGCATGTTGTGGATGGAGAACATGACGCCGGACATGTACATCCAGGTGCGCAGGATGAACGGCATCAGCTGTGCGAGGTCCGGGGTCTGGGCACCCAGCCGCGCCACGATCAGGGCGAGGCCCGTGTTGAAGAGGAACTGCAGCACCAGGACCGGGACGATCAGCAGCCAGGACAGCCTCGGATAGCTGCCGAATCCGATGGACACGACGAACAGCACGATCATCGAGAACAGCAGCTGCTGGAGCTGCTGCAGCGCGAACGAGACGGGCAGCGAGGCACGCGGGAAGTGCAGGGCGCGCACCAGGCCCAGGTTGCCGGAGATCGCCCGGACACCGGCCATGATCGAGCTCTGGGTGAAGGTGAAGACGAAGACACCGGTCACCAGGAAGGGGATGTACGTGCCGTGCGGCATGCCCCGGCTGGCCTTCAGGATGAGCCCGAAGATCAGGTAGTACACGAAGGCGTTCAGCAGCGGGGTGGCGACCTGCCACAGCTGACCGAGCTTGGCCTGGCTGTACTGGGCGGTGAGCTTCGCCTGCGAGAAGGCGAGGATGAAGTGGCGCCGCCCCCACAGCTGGCGGATGTAACTGACGAGCCCGGGCCGGGCGCCGCTCACCGAGAGCCCGTACTTGGCGGCCAGCTCGGCCGCGGTCAGCCCGTCATCGGGCGACGGGCGATCGCTCACCGCGACCCCGCCGTCATGCGTTGTCTCACTCACAGGTTGGCAAACTCTCCGTTTCGGGACGCGCGGCCTGCCCGCGCACGGGTGGGAGCCGGGACATGGGTCCCACCCGCTGTTTCCGACTATCGAGCTTGTCAGATGACCGGAGGCCGGCCCAGTCGGGTCAGCCGCCACACGGTACGCCACTTCATGGGGCGCCGCGGACCGCACGGCGTCGTCCAGCCCTCCTTGAAGCCGCCGAACCAGGCCTTCAGGGCGGCCCGCGAGGGCCGGCGCAGCAGCGTCAGCAGCATCCAGACCCCCAGATAGACCGGGGCGAGGACGGCGGGGAGGTTACGACGGGCCAGCCAGACCCGGTTGCGGGCGACCATCCGGTGGTAGACCGCGTGCCGGGAGGGCGCGGTCGTGGGGTGGTACAGGACCATGTCCGACCGGTAGTCGATCATCCAGCCCGCGTCCAGGGCCCGCCAGGCCAGGTCGGTCTCCTCATGGGCGTAGAAGAACTCGTCCGGCAGTCCGCCGACCTCGGCGAAGACCTTCGTACGGACCGCGTTGGCGCCGCCCAGGAAGGTGGTGACCCGGGAGGAGCGCATCGGGTCCGAGGCACGCAGTCGCGGCACATGGCGGCGCTGGGTCGCGCCGGTGTCGGGGTCGGCGATACGGAAGCTGATGATGCCGAGGTCGGGGTCCGCGGCGAAGGCCTGGCGGCACAGCTCGGCGGTGTCGTCGCGGGCGAGCAGGCCGTCGTCGTCCAGGAAGAGCAGGACGTCCACCTGAGTGCCGCCCGGCCCGAACGCCTCGATGCCGACGTTGCGGCCGCCGGGGATGCCGAGGTTCTCGGGCAGCTCGACGGTGCGGACGCCGTCGGGGACGTCCGGAACGGGCGAGCCGTTGCCGACCACGACGACCTCGACGGTGTCGCCGTCCTGCTTGGCGACCGAGTCGAGGAGGGCGCGCAGCTCGGCGGGGCGGTTGCCCATCGTGATGACGACCGCCCCGACCCTTATGCCGCCGCTCACTTCAGCCTGCTGGAGGCGAGGATGGACACGAGGTGCAGCAGGGTCTGCAGGAGCGCGATGCCCGCCAGCACGGCGACGCCGAGCCGGGAGAAGTACAGGTCGCCCCTGACCGAGTCCACGATCGCCAGGACGAGGATCAGCAGCGACGCCTCGATCCCGAGGACCAGACGGTGGAACTTCAGCGCCGAGGCCGCCCTGCGGGCCAGCGCGAGGCCGGAGGACCGCGGCTCGGCCGCCGCCTCCTTGACCGGCGGCAGCCCGCCCTGGTGCCGGGCGACACCGACGAGGTCGGTCTCGGCCTTGATCAGGACGGCGCCGAGGGCGGCGAGGGTGCCGAGGAAGGCCCACAGCCAGTCGATCCGCCCGGGGCCCCACAGATCCGCGGCGCGCAGACCGAATCCGACCAGCACCGCCGCGTCGCACAGATACGCGCCGACCCGGTCCAGGTACACGCCGCCGAGCGAGAACTGCTTCTTCCAACGTGCTATCTCACCGTCGACACAGTCGAGGAGCAGGTAGAGCTGGACCATCACCACGCCGAGCACGGCGCCCGCGACGCCCGGCACCAGCAGCGCCGGAGCGGCGAGGACGCCGAAGACCGTCATCAGGTAGGTCAGCTGGTTGGGCGTGACCCTGGTGTTGACCAGGTAGCGGTCGATCCGCAGCGAGACCTCACGCATGTAGAGGCGTCCCGCCCAGTGCTCACCGCTGCGCCGGTCCTTCACCCCGGCGGGGTGGACGACGGGGCGGAGTTCAGCTACCGATGGCCTTGACATAGTCGACGTAGGTGTCCTTGATCTGGTCGGTCTTCAGGTCGAGGTGTTCGAGGATCGTGTAGCGGCCGGGCCGGGTCTGCGGGGCGAACTCCACGGCCCGGACGAACTCGTCCACGGTGAAGCCGATCTCCTCCGGCAGTACGGGCAGCCCGTGCCGGCGCAGCACCTGGGCCATGTACGCGGACTCCTCGTGCGCCCCCCGCAGATACATCGCGAACGCCGCGCCCAGCCCGCACTGCTCGCCGTGGGCGGCCGCGCGCCGGGGGAACAGCAGGTCGAAGGCGTGGTTGATCTCGTGGCACGCGCCGGAGGACGGGCGGGAGTCTCCCGACACCGACATGGCGATACCGCTGAGGACCAGCGCCTCGGCCAGCACCTGGAGGAAGTCGTTGTCGCCGATGCCGCCGGGGTGGCGCAGCACCGCCTCGCCGGCCTGGCGGGCCATCGCGGCGGCGAGGCCGTCGATCTTCTCGCCCTTGACGCGGTTGGCCAGCTCCCAGTCCGCGATCGCGGAGATGTTGGACACGGCGTCGCCGATGCCCGCGCGCACGAAGCGCACCGGGGCCTCACGGATGACATCGAGGTCGATGACGACCGCGATCGGGTTCGGCACACCGTAGGAGCCGCGGCCCGCGTCGTTGTCGAGGGTCGCGACGGGCGAGCACAGACCGTCGTGGGCGAGGTTCGTGGGGACGGCGACCAGCGGCAGTCCGACCCGCGCCGCGGCGAACTTGGCGCAGTCGATGATCTTGCCGCCGCCCAGGCCCACGAGCGCGTCGTAGTGGCCCGCCTTCACGTCGCCGGCCAGCCGGACGGCGTCGTCGAGGGTGCCGCCGCCGACCTCGTACCAGGTGGCGCCGGGCAGGCTGGGGGTGAGCCGCTCACGCAGCCGGGCGCCGGAACCGTCGCTGACGGCGACGGCCAGCTTGCCCGAGTGCGAGATCCGCTCGTCCGCGAGCACGCTCGCCAGGTCGTCGAGGGCACCCGGGCGGATGTCGACGACGACCGGCGAGGGGATGAGCCTCGTCAGTACCGGCACGCGATCTCCCGCCCCCGAGCCAGGTCGTCGTGGTTGTCGATCTCGACCCACGGCACATCACCGATGGGAGCGACGTCGATCTTGAAACCGCGGTGGACCAGTTCCTGGTAGCCGTGCTCGTAGAACTGCTGCGGGTCGGTCTCCCACACGGTCTTCAGCGCGTCGGCCAGTTCCCCGGCCGCCTCGCCCTCGATGAGGGTCACGCCGATGTACTCACCGGTCGCCTCGGACGGCTCCATCAGCTTGGTGATCTTGCGGACGCCCTTGTCGGGGTCCACGACGACCTTCATCTCCTCGTCCGCGAGCTGCTTCACCGTGTCGAGGGCGAGGATGATCCGCTTGCCGTCGCCGCGGGCGGCGAGCAGCGTCTTCTCGACGGAGACCGGGTGCACGGTGTCGCCGTTGGCGAGGATCACGCCGTCGCTGAGGGCGTCACGGCCGCACCACAGGGAGTAGGCGTTGTTCCACTCCTCGGCCTTGTCGTTGTCGATGAGGGTGAGCTTCAGGCCGTACTTACGCTCCAGGGCCTCCCGGCGCTCGTAGACGGCCTCCTTGCGGTAGCCGACGATGATCGCGGCCTCGGTCAGACCGACCTCGGCGAAGTTGCCGAGGGTGAGGTCGAGGACCGTGAGGCTGTCCTCCATACCCGCGGGCCCCACCGGCACCAGAGCCTTGGGCAGGGTGTCGGTGTAGGGCCGCAGACGCCGTCCGGCGCCGGCCGCCAGCACGAGGCCGATCATGCGGGTTCTCCTTCGTCGTGTACGGCGGGCGCGCCACCCTTGTGGGCGGCCACCCAGAAGCGGATGCTCTCCGCGAGCACCACCAGGGCCACGTAGACGGCGAGGACCGTGAGCGCGACCTTGAACTGCACAGCGGTGAGCAGCGCGGCCAGGACCGTGACCAGCAGGGTCCGGCCTTCGTGCCCCCCGACCGCGCGGACCAGCATCCGCGGCGGTGCGCCGGCGTCGCCGCGGATGCGGTACACCGTGTCGTAGTGATGGTAGGCGACGGCCGCCACCAGCCCGAAAGCCGCCGGCAGTACTCCGTTCACCCCTGATTTGGCCGCCAGGACCAGGACCGTGCCGTATTCCGCGGCCCGGAAGAAGGGCGGGACCAGCCAGTCGAGGGGGCCCTTGAGGGGCCGCAGCACGGCGAGGGCGGACAGGATCACATAGCCGACGGCGCCCAGGACGCTCTGCCAGCCGGCGCCCCACAGCAGGGTCGTGCAGACGACCAGGACCCCGCCGGCGAGGGCAAGGTACGGCGCCGCGCGGCGGGCGGTGCCGCGGGCGGAACGCACCAGCAGTTCGACGAGAGGGCCGCTGTCGGTGAGATCGGCGAGCGCCTGCGCGGCACGGTCGGTCCGGCGGGCCTTGCGCGTGAGCGAGCGCAGCACGCGGCCCGCCGTGGTGTAGCTGGCGGCGAAGGCGCAGCCGATCAGCAGCACGGTGAAGGTGATACGGGGGGTGGTGGCCGCCGTCAGGACGGCGATCAGCGCCCAGCGCTCACCGATCGGCAGGACGATCATCCGGCGCACCCACACCGTCCAGCCCACGCTGTCGAGGCGGTCCGAGAGAGCGGCGGTGGGGCTGGTGTTGGCGGTGGCCGCGGAGTCCCCGACGTTTGCCTCGTTGAAGGCGAAGTCCACGACGTGCCGGCAGGTCTGCAGGACCATCGCGCCGAGGGCGAGCGCCCATACGTCGTCGCCGCCGCGGGCGGCGCCGAGGGCGAGGCCCGCGTAGTAGGCGTACTCCTTGGCGCGGTCGAAGGTGGCGTCGAGCCAGGCGCCGAGCGTGGAGTACTGCAGCGAGTAGCGCGCGAGCTGACCGTCGGTGCAGTCGAGGACGAAGGACAGGATCAGCAGGATGCCCGCGACGATGAAGCCGCCGCGGCTGCCGGTGGCCGCGCAGCCCGCCGCGATCAGGGCGGTGAGCAGCGAGGCGGTGGTGACCTGGTTGGGGGTCAGGCCCCGGCGGGCGCACCAGCGGGCGAGGTAGCGCGAGTAGGGGCTGATGAAGTGCGTGGTGAAGAAGCCGTCGCGGGCCTTGACGGCGCTGCGCAGGCGGACGGCCTCGTCGTCGACGGAGGCGACGGCCTGCCGTGCCTCGTTGCGGGCCTGCGGGTCGGCGGGGACGGCGGCGATCAGTGTGCCCAGTTCGGGGCGGTGGACCGGGACGCCGTCGGCGTCGAGGGCCTCGGTGAGGCGCTCGGCGAGGTTGTCGGCGACGGTGACGGCGTCCGTCCGCTCGGGCAGGTCGCCGCGCTCGGGCGACGCCGGGAGCGGGGCGGGAGTCGAGAGCACGGGGTGCGCGCCACCGGCCGCCGCGGAGTTCTCCCGGGCGAGGGCGCGGGTCAGTGCCTGCCGGGCGGCGGGCTGCGCCGTGACGGCGCCGGGTATGGCGGCGGCGGGGAAGCGGGGGTCGGTCAGACCGAGCCGCAGCGCGTGCTGATGCCCCACGAAGCGGCTGTCGACGATCGCGACCCGCTGGTGCGCCGGCACGGCGGCGAGGAGCGTCTCGGCGTCACCGGCGTCGGTGGCGACCCGCACGTCGAAGCCGAGGGACCGCAGATCGCCCTCCAGCGACGATCCGGGAACCGGCTGTCCGGTGAGGATGGCGGTCGACAGACGAACTCACTCCCTGAGGCCCGACGCGTACGGGCGCCGGTCGTGTGTGTGGTGTGGGGCGCACCCGGGGCGGGGGCCGGGCGGCATGTCGGCAGAGGCTATCGGATACCGGGAAGCCGGTGTTCACCGGCCGTTCATGGAGTGATCAACCCGGTCTGTATGTCCGCCGTAGCGATCATCATCGAGGATCGGTGGGGCGCGCAACAAACCGCGGTCCCAGACCCGCCCATTCCCGGCATCGTGCCCGCACCGCGACCGGACACACCCGGCAAGACACCTTTACCCGGGTATACGGCCGCCGGGCATACGGCCGCACCTGGCGATCGGGGCCTACGGCGACCGGGGATCCGGCGGGTTCACTCGGCAGGCATAGGGTGAGGGCCCATGACATGGCTGATCACCGGCGGGGCCGGTTACATCGGGGCGCACGTGGCGCGGGCGATGGCCGCGGAAGGCGAGAGCGTCCTCGTGCTGGACGACCTCTCCAGCGGCGTGCCGACGCGGCTCCCGGAGAGCATTCCGCTGGTGCACGGCTCCTCGCTGGACGGGCGGCTGCTGAAGCGGGTCCTCGCCGAGCACGCGGTCACCGGTGTGGTGCACCTGGCCGCGCGCAAGCAGGTCGCTGAGTCCGTGGCCCAGCCGACGCGCTACTACCAGGAGAACGTGGGCGGTCTCGCGACGCTGCTGGAGGCGGTCGCCGAGGCGGGGATCCAGCGGTTCCTGTTCTCCTCGTCGGCGGCCGTCTACGGCAACCCCGATGTGGACCTCGTCACGGAGGACACGCCCTGCGCCCCGATGAACCCGTACGGCGAGACGAAGCTCGCGGGTGAGTGGCTGGTGCGGGCGGCGGGCCGGGCGCACGGCATCGCGACCGTGTGTCTGCGCTACTTCAACGTGGCCGGGGCGGCCGAGCCGGAGCTGGCCGACACGGGCGTGTTCAACATCGTGCCGATGGTCTTCGACCGGCTGACCCGCGGCCAGGCGCCGCGGATCTTCGGTGCCGACTATCCGACCCCGGACGGCACCTGCGTACGTGACTACATCCATGTCGCCGACCTCGCCGACGCACACCTCGCGGCGGCCCGACGGCTGGCCGGGGGCGCCGCGGGCGACCTGACCGTGAACATCGGCCGTGGCGAGGGCGTGTCGGTGCGGGAACTGGTCACGCTCATCGGCGAGGTGACCGGCGACACCACGGCGCCGGTCGTCGAGCCGCGCCGCCCCGGTGACGCGCCCCGTGCGGTCGCGTCGGCCGCGCTGGCCGAGCGGGAGCTCGGCTGGAGTGCCCGGCGGGGGGTGCGGGAGATGGTGGAGTCGGCGTGGCGCGGCTGGCTGCTGCACCACCCGGAGGCGAGCCGCGGCTGAGCGGCGGCTGTACGCCGTGAGGCGACTCACGCGCACATGCGGGCCCGTACACCGTGAGGCGCGCCACGCGCGCATGCGTGCCCGTACGCCGTGAGGCGAGCCACCGGCGCGACGGGCGGGCGCGCGCGCCGGATGCAGGGCGCGCGCCCGGGCGCCGACCACCCGGAGCGCACGGCGGGGGCGGTTCCCGCTCCGTGGCACCGGGCACGATCACGATCAGGTATCCGGCCACGTCCGGCGTCTGTTCCCTGTGGACCGCAGGGCCCTTTCGGAGCAGCCGGTGGGGACATGCGGGGAGTCAGGAAGTGCCGGGAGTGCCGGATTCGTACGGCAGACTGGGGACTGGACAACCGATGCTAAGGATGGGTATGCCGATCACACCTGCCACCGCGACACACCGTTCGTCGAACGGCACCGCTGACGCGATCCTGCTGGAGCTGGTCGACGAGAACGGCACCACGATCGGTACCGCGGAGAAGCTCGCCGCCCATCAGCCGCCCGGGCAGCTGCACCGCGCGTTCTCGGTGTTCCTGTTCGACGAGCGCGGTCGGCTGCTGCTGCAGCAGCGGGCGCTCGGCAAGTACCACTCCCCCGGTGTCTGGTCCAACACCTGCTGCGGCCACCCCTATCCCGGCGAAGCTCCGTTCGCGGCGGCGGCCCGGCGGACGTACGAGGAGCTGGGGGTCTCCCCGTCGCTGCTGGCCGAGGCGGGCACGGTGCGCTACAACCATCCGGACCCGGACTCCGGCCTGGTGGAGCAGGAGTACAACCACCTCTTCGTCGGGCTTGTGCAGTCCCCGATGCGTCCGGATTCGGAGGAGGTCGGGGCGACGGCCTTCGTGACCCCGGAAGAGCTTGCCGAGCGGCACGCGAAGGACCCGTTCTCGTCGTGGTTCATGACGGTCCTGGACGCGGCGCGGCCGGCGATCAGAGAACTGACGGGACCGTCCGCGGGCTGGTGACCCGAGGGTCCGTCCGGCCCGCGCGTCCGGACGCCCGCCCCAGGGCGGACGGACACCCCGAGGCGGGCGGAGCCGTGGCGGCGGGGTGACTGTTCCCCGTGACCGTGTGGATCAGGGTCAGAGGAACCGTACGGGTTTGAGGGGGAGCGCGGCCCAGATCACCTTGCCGCCGCTCGCCGTGTGCTCGACGTCGCACACGCCGCCTGCCTCCCTGGTGACCTCGCGGACCAGCAGCAGCCCCCGACCGCCGGTCTGCCCGTGGTCGGCCTCCAGGGCGCTCGGGCGGTAGGGGTGCTCGTCCTCCACCGAGACCCGCACCCACTCCGGGCCCACGGCGACCTCGACGGCGAGCATCGGCGACAGCAGCGCCGCGTGCCGCACCGCGTTGGTGACCAGTTCCGAGACGATCAGCAGCAGGGCGTGCACGGTGTCGTCCGAGACGGGCACGCCCTGGCGGCCGAGCAGATCCCGGACGGCGTGCCTGGCCTGCGGCACCGAGGCCTCCACGGCGGCGGCCGTGAACCGCCAGACCCCCTCGTACGGCAGCGGCGCCGGCGGCCGCGGACCGTCCGGCTCGTTCCCGCCGCGGTCAGGGCGCGGGTCGGCCCCCCGCCCTCTGTTCTCCATAGCCCGGTCGCCACCCTCACGCTCGATTGTCACCACGCGTCGAGTGTTGGGAATGCACTGGTCCGTCCCGAATGACTGAACACAAGTCAGCGGGTATCGACGACATTCTGACCGTTGGTGCATGACATCGTCGTCTGCGTGACCGCTCCTGTCCTTCCCCGCACCGACTTCGGAACTCTTCGGGTTGTACGGGTTCGGGGGCGGGACCCCGGCCGGCCCGGGCGGCGGTGCCGGTCGGGCCAGGCACCCTTCGTGACCGGACCTCAGGGAGGTACGGATAGCATCCGGCCCATGGAGCCGCAGTTGCTGCACCGCGTCACCGACGGAGTCGCGACCGTCGTCATCCACCACCCGGCCAAACGGAACGCGATGACGGCCGGCATGTGGGAGGCGCTGCCACCACTTCTCGACGGACTCGCGGCCGACCCTGCCGTCCGGGCGCTGGTGCTCACCGGCGAGGGCGGGACCTTCTGTGCCGGGGCCGACATCTCGACGCTGCGGGAGTCGTCGGAGCCGGCGCAGAGCCTGGCCGTGCTGGCCGAGGAGGCACTGGCCTCCTTCCCGAAGCCGACGCTGGCGGCGATCCGCGGCCACTGCGTGGGCGGCGGATCGCAGCTCGCGGCGGCCTGCGATCTGCGGTTCGCGGAAGAGGGCGCGCTCTTCGGGGTGACACCGGCGAGGCTCGGGATCGTCTACCCGGCCTCCGCCACCCGCCGGCTGGTGGCGCTGGTGGGTCCGGGTGCCGCCAAATACCTCCTGTTCTCGGGCGAGTTGATGGATGTGGAGCGGGCACTGCGCACGGGGATGGTCGACGAGGTGCTGCCCGAGGGCGAACTCGACAAACGGGTGGCGGAGTTCACCCGCGTCCTGGTCTCGCGCTCCCAGTTGACACAGGCCGCGGCCAAGGAGTTCGCGAACGGGCGGACGGACCGGGAGGCCTACTGGGCGGAGCAGGCGCGCGCCGGCGGCGACACCGCGGAGGGCGTCGCCGCGTTCCTGGAGCGCAGACCGCCCCGGTTCACCTGGACTACCTCAGGGTGAACCGGCTGTTGGTGCGAAACTCCTCGACGAGGTGCGCGGGCGCCTTGTGCGGGGACCCGGCGTCGTAGGGCGGCTGCGGGTCGTACTCGGTCAGCAGCTGTACGGCCTGGGCGTGCTCGTCGGCCGCGATCCGGCCGAGCAGGGCGAGCCCCATGTCGATGCCGGAGGAGACACCGGCGGCGGTGACGTACTTGCCGTCGAACACGACGCGCTCGCCCGTGGCCTCGGCGCCGAACCGCGCCAGGAAGTCCAGGGCCAGCCAGTGCGAGGTGGCCCGACGCCCGGTGAGCAGCCCGGCGGCGGCCAGCAGCAGGGAGCCGGAACACACGGAGGTCGTCCAGGTGCTGGTCGCGTCGGCGGTGCGCAGCCAGTCGAGGAGCACCTCGTTGTCCATCTGCGGGGTCTGGCCGGGGCCGCCGGGAACGACCACGATGTCGGGCGCCGGCACCTCGGTCAGGCTCCTGTCGGCGAGGAGCGCGAGGGCTCCGGTGTCGCTGCGCACGGGTCCGGTCCGCTCGGCGACGAACACGGTCTCCGCGCCGGGGAGCCGTCCGAGGGTCTCGTAGGGGCCGACGGCGTCGAGGGCCGTGAAACGGTCGTAGAGGACGATCGCGATCTGCATGTGTTTCCCTTCGGGGATCAGTCGGCGGTGATGGCGGGGCGGAAGCGGCGGCGGTACTCGGCCGGGGCCGCGCCGAGTGCCTTCAGAAAGGCACGGCGCATCGCCTCGGGCGTGCCGTAGCCGCTGGCGCGGGAGATCTCCTGGATGCCGTCGCCGGTGTCCTCCAGGAGACGGCGGGCGTGCTCGAGGCGGACCCGGTCGACATAGCGGCCCGGCGACAGTCCCGTCTCGGCCCTGAAGGACCGGGCGAAGTGACGGGGCGACAGTCGGCAGCGGGTGGCGAGCGCCTCCACGGAGAGGTCGTCCGCCGGGTGCTCGCTGATCCACTGCTGAACCTCGCGCAGGGGCGCGCGGTGCGCCGTCTGCGCGGCGAGCTGGGCGCTGAACTGCGCCTGGTTGCCCGGGCGGCGCAGAAAGACGACCAGGTGGCGGGCGACGGTCAGGGCGGTGTCGCGGCCGAGGTCCTCCTCGATCAGGGCCAGGGCGAGGTCGATGCCGGAGGTGACACCGGCCGAGGTGACGACCCGGCCGTCGCGCACATAGATGGGGTCGGGGTCGACCGCGATCTCCGGGTGGTTCCGGGCCAGGGTGTCGCAGTACGCCCAGTGGGTGGTCGCCCGGCGGCCGTCCAGCAGGCCCGCGCGGGCGAGCAGGATCGCACCGGTGCATATGGAGACCAGGCGGTCGGCGCGGGGGCGTGCTGTCGCAGCCAGTCCATCAGGCGCGGCTCGGGGCTCCGGGTCCCCTGGCCGCCCGGGACGATCAGGGTGTGCGGGGCGGGTGCGTACGCGAGGGCGTGGTCGGGGACGAGGGTCAGACCGCTGGAGGTCCGCACAGGGGCCCCGTCCAGGGAGGCGGTGACGACGCGGTAGGTCCCGGGCCGGCAGATCTCGGCGCCCGCGAAGACCTCCACGGGCCCGGTGACGTCGAGACTCTGCACCGCGTCGAAGAGAACGACCAGGAGGGTGCGCATGACATCGATTCTTGGCGGGCCCCTGGATGTCCGCAACGACGAACAACCCACCTTTTCTGGCTCTCCTGCCGTATGTGTGGGTCATGCTGGGGCGGGTTGGCGTCCGGGGAGTTGGGGGCGGGGGCCGGCGAGGGTGAGCATGACCAGG
>NZ_JBFAWW010000066.1:0-21114 GCF_040680495.1 Streptomyces sp. NPDC052036
CATCGCAAGGCGGAGGGTCGTCCGCGTACTGGGCGTACGCGGACGGCCCCGACAACGCGGCGAGGTGCCGTGCCTGGGGGCACCTCCCAGCCGCCAGGCTGGGGGAGTCGCGGGCCGGACGGGACTTTCGAAACACGCCCTAGGCGCGGTGGGCGGGGAGGGTGGCGCCCTCGGTCGGGGCGGTGGCCTGGGGAGGCACCACCGCGCTGCCGAACGGGAACTCCCGCAGCTTGCCCCAGACGCCGTCCGGGCCCTGCTCGTACAGGGCGAAGCCCGTGCACGGCCACGCGGCCTCGTAGCCGGACAGTTCCTCGTACGCCCGGTCCATGGACGCCTCGTCGATCCCGTGCGCCACCGTGACATGCGGGTGGTACGGGAACAGCAGCTCGCGCGCCACCGGCCCGGAGGCGTCCCGGACCTGCTTCTGGAGCCAGGCGCACTCCTCCGCGCCCTCGACGACACGGACGTACACCACAGGCGACAGGGGCCGGAACGTGCCTGTCCCGGCCAGCCGCATCGGGAAGGGACGCCCGGCCGCCGCGACGTCGACGAGGTGCGCCTCGATCGCGGGCAGGTCGCCGGCGCCGACCTCCGTCGGCGGCAGCAGGGTGACGTGCGTGGGGATGCCGTGAGCCGCGGCGTCGCCGAAGCCCGCGCGCAGCTCCTGGAGGAGGCTGCCATGAGGCTCCGGGACCGCGATCGACACACCGATCGTTACGGTCCCCACGTCGTCTCCTGTCGTCGTGTTGGTGTGCGTGGCCGGGGCGGGACGGACTGCCGTCACGGTGTTCGCTTTCCGACTGTACGACCACGCCCTGCCGTCGGGCAGGCACGGTCAGAGTGGAGTGCAGCACTCCACGGCGCGTCGGGGCACGGGACGGGTCAGTGCTTGGCAGACAGGAAGCCCACCCTGTCGTACGCCTGCGCGAGCGTCTCCGCCGCGACCGCACGCGCCTTCTCCGCACCCTTGGCCAGGACCGCGTCGAGCGTCTCGGGGTCGTCCAGATACTGCTGGGTGCGCTCCCGGAACGGCGTCACGAAGTCGACCATGATCTCGGCGAGGTCCGTCTTGAGCGCGCCGTAGCCCTTGCCGGCGTAGCGCTCCTCCAGGTCGGCGACAGCGGTGCCGGTCAGGGTGGAGTGGATGGTCAGCAGGTTGCTGACGCCCGGCTTCTCCTCCCTGTCGAACCGGATCACGGTGTCCGTGTCCGTGACGGCGCTCTTGACCTTCTTGGCCGTGACCCTCGGCTCGTCGAGCAGGTTGATCAGGCCCTTCGGCGTGGACGCCGACTTGCTCATCTTGATCGACGGGTCCTGCAGGTCGTAGATCTTCGCCGTCTCCTTGAGGATGTACGGCCGCGGGATCGTGAACGTGTCACCGAAGCGGCCGTTGAAGCGCTCGGCGAGGTCGCGGGTCAGCTCGATGTGCTGGCGCTGGTCCTCGCCGACCGGCACCTCGTTCGCCTGGTACAGCAGGATGTCGGCGACCTGGAGGATCGGGTACGTGAACAGGCCCACGCTCGCGCGCTCGGCGCCCTGCTTGGCGGACTTGTCCTTGAACTGGGTCATCCGGCTGGCCTCGCCGAAGCCGGTGAGGCAGTTCATCACCCAGGCGAGCTGGGCATGCTCGGGGACATGGCTCTGGACAAAGAGCGTGCACCGTTCCGGGTCCAGTCCGGCCGCGAGCAACTGGGCGGCGGCCAGACGGGTGTTGGCACGCAGCTCCTTCGGGTCCTGGGGGACCGTGATCGCGTGCAGGTCGACGACCATGTAGAACGCGTCGTGCGTCTCCTGCAGGTCCACCCACTGGCGGACGGCACCGAGGTAGTTGCCGAGGTGGAACGAGCCGGCGGTGGGCTGGATCCCGGAGAGCACGCGGGGACTGTCTGAGGCCATGTTCACCATTCTCTCAGGTCCGGCGGGCCGTTCCGGAAGCGGTGGGAGACGGGCGGGGGGCGGATCGTGCCCCACGGGATGACCCGGCGGTAAGACGAACGGTGTAACAAAGGGGCATGAGGAGCGAGGGGGAAGGCATGCGGGGGCTGCGTGCTCTGGTGGCGGCGCTGACGATGGCGGTCGCGGTGCTCGCGGGGGCGGCCGCCCCCGCGTGGGCGATGCGCAAGGACATCCCGGATCTGGCACTCGTCGTGACGAACGGCACGGGCCGTACGACGACACTGCACTCCGGGGACCAGGACTTCGCTCTGCTGTGGCAGCTGATGTCCCCGACGGAGACCGCGACCGAGCCGGTGCCGGACGCCTGGACCGAGGGCCGGTATCCGCGGGTACAGGCCACCGTGGTGTGGGCGCTGACCGGGATCGGGGGATGGCCGTACACCCAGCGGGCGCCGGGCGGCGATGTGGCCGTGGAGCGGCAGGACCAGGTGTTCCTGGCGGCGGACGGGACACCGTGGGTCCGGTCCGATCCGGCGCCGGACGTCTCCGACGACGACATCCGGTGGCACCGGGCACCGCGGTCCGTCTTCGACCGGCTGGAGAGGGAGGGGCTGTTCGAACAGTCCGTCCCCGCGGCCGAGGACGGCTCCTCGGACGGCCCCCGCTGGGGGGCAGTCGGAGCGGCGGCGGGGCTGGCTCTGGGTGTCTGCGGCACCTACGCCGTACGCCGGGCCGCGGCCCGGAGGCAGGGGATGCCTCGCGAGCCGCGGCAGGAGCTGATCGAACTGTGAGAGGCGGAACGCTCCGTCGGTGGCCGGATCAGCCCAGGTCGATCTCCGGGTAGAGCGGGAAGCCCTGGAGCAGGTCGCTCGCCCGGTGGGCGATCTCGTCGGCGATCTTCGGGTCCAGGATGTGCTGGGCCTTCGACTGGGTGCCCTTGGCGGTGGTGCCGGGGACGGTCGTCGTGAGGACGCGGTCGATCAGGGCCGCGATCTCGTCCATCTCGGCGGTGCCGAGGCCCCGGGTGGTGAGGGCGGGCGTGCCGATGCGGATGCCGGAGGTGTACCAGGCGCCGTTCGGGTCGGCCGGGATGGCGTTGCGGTTGGTGACGATGCCCGACTCCAGCAGCGCCGCCTCGGCCTGGCGGCCGGTGAGGCCGTAGGAGGTCTCCACGTCGATCAGGTTGAGGTGGTTGTCCGTGCCGCCGGTCACCAGGGTGGCGCCGCGGCGCGTCAGGCCCTCGGCCAGGGCGCGGGAGTTGTCCACGATCCGCTGGGCGTAGTCCTGGAAGGAGGGCCGGCGGGCCTCCGCCAGGGCCACCGCCTTCGCGGCCATCACATGCGGGAGCGGGCCGCCCAGCACCATCGGGCAGCCGCGGTCCACCTGGTCCTTCAGGGAGTCGTCGCACAGCACCATGCCGCCGCGCGGGCCGCGCAGCGACTTGTGGGTGGTGGTCGTGACGATCTGCGCGTGCGGGACCGGGTCGAAGTCGCCGGTGAGGACCTTGCCCGCGACCAGGCCCGCGAAGTGGGCCATGTCGACCATCAGCGTGGCGCCGACCTCGTCGGCGATCTCGCGCATGATCCGGAAGTTCACCAGGCGGGGGTAGGCCGAGTAGCCCGCGACGATGATCAGCGGCTTGAACTCGCGGGCGGAGGCGCGCAGGGCCTCGTAGTCGATCAGACCGGTGGCCGGGTCGGTGCCGTAGGAGCGCTGGTCGAACATCTTGCCGGAGATGTTCGGGCGGAAGCCGTGGGTGAGGTGGCCGCCCGCGTCCAGGGACATGCCGAGCATGCGCTGGTTGCCGAAGGCCTGGCGCAGCTCGGCCCAGTCCTGCTCGGAGAGGTCGTTGACCTGGCGGACGCCGGCCTTCTCCAGGGCGGGGGCCTCGACGCGCTGGGCGAGGACGGCCCAGAAGGCGACGAGGTTGGCGTCGATGCCGGAGTGCGGCTGGACGTACGCGTGGCGGGCGCCGAACAGTTCCTTGGCGTGCTCGGCGGCGATCGACTCGACGGTGTCGACGTTGCGGCAGCCGGCGTAGAAGCGGCGGCCGATGGTGCCCTCGGCGTACTTGTCGCTGAACCAGTTGCCCATGGCCAGCAGGGTGGCGGGCGAGGCGTAGTTCTCCGACGCGATCAGCTTGAGCATCTCGCGCTGGTCGGCGACCTCCTGCCCGATGGCGTCGGCGACGCGGGGCTCGACGGCGCGGATCACGTCGAGGGCGGCGCGGAAGGCGGTGGACTCGGTGGAGAGTGGCTGCTGCTCCGGCATGTCGGCCTCCGGGTGGCGTGGCTGGAAACGGTCACGGTTCACGGTCGGCCCAGGCGCACGGCACTCGTCGCATCAGGGCCGCTCCCCGATGGTCGGTCCCATCCCAGCGCGCCAGTCACGGCCCGGCGATCAGCCTACCGGGCCGGTCGGACGCCGGGGGGCATACGTCCACCATGCGGGCCTCTCGCAGGAGGGCGCGCCGGGGCACGCCTCGGCGGGGGCGGACGCGCCGCGAGGGATCGCGTGCTGCGGAAACCTCACGGGATCACGTGCGGCGCAAGCCTCACAGGATCACGTGCGGAAGGAACCGGGCGTACTCGTCCGTGACCAGGCCGGACGACTCGCGGATGCCCAGCCCGGCCGACGCGTCCCCGACGACCCAGGCCCCGAGGACGACATGGTTGCCGTCGAAGGACGGCAGGGGCGCCAGCTCCTGGTAGCAGCACGGCTCGTCCCGTACGACGGGCTCGGCGCCCGGCTCGTGGATCGTCACGCCCTCGCCCTCACGGCCCAGGAGCGGCTTGGCGACATAGCCCGTGGTGTGCGCCAGGTCCCGGGGGCCGTCGAGGTGGGCCGGGAGGAGGTTCGGGTGGCCCGGGTACAGCTCCCAGAGGATCGCGAGCAGCGCCTTGTTGCTGAGCAGCATCTTCCAGGCGGGCTCGATCCACAGCGTGCTTCCCGTGCCGCCGCCGTTGTCGAGGGTGTCGAGGACATGGCCGCCGAAGCGGTCGGCGAGGAGCCACTCCCAGGGGTAGAGCTTGAAGCAACTGCGGATGAAGCGGAGCCGGTTGTCGACGAAGCGTCCCGAGAGGGGGTCCCAGCCGATCTCCTCCATGGAGATCCAGTCGGTGTCGAGCCCGGCCTGCTCGGCGGTCTCCTTCAGATATGCCACCGTCATGAGGTCCTCGCCGAGTTCGTCGACGGAGGAATGCGCGAAGTACAGCGGGCTGCCGGGCGGGAGCAGCTCGGACTGCTTCCGCCAGACGGCGACGAGGCGTTCGTGGAGCGAGTTCCACTGGTCGGCGCCCGGGAAGCGCTCCTGCATCCAGAACCACTGCGGCGAGGCGGCCTCGACCAGGGAGGTGGGTGTGTCGGCGTTGTACTCCAGGAGCTTGGCCGGGCCCGTGCCGTCGTAGCGCAGGTCGAAGCGGCCGTAGACGGAGGGGAGTTCGGCGCGGCGGTGCCATGCCTCGGCGACCGCGCGGGCGCTGCGCGGATCGGTGATGCCGAGGTCGGTGAACCGGTTCTCCTCGACGATGTGCGCGGCGGCGGCCAGGCACATCCTGTGCAGGTCCTCGACGACCTCCTCCAGCGACTCCACCTCGTCCAGACCGAAGACGTAGTACGCGCTCTCGTCCCAGTAGGGGCGCAGGGAGTCGTCCGGGTGGCGGGTGAGCGGGTAGACGAGGCCCTGTGCCTCGACGGTCCGCTGCCAGTCGGGGCGGGGCTCGGTCCTGCGGCGTTCCACGGCCGCTCAGCCGCCGGACTTGCCGTGGCCGCCGAAGCCGCCGCGGTGGACGCCGCTGTGGCTGCCGCTGCCGGAGCTCCTCGGCCTGGTGAAGGAGCCGTCGTTCACGAAGCCGCTCTTCTTGGTGCCGCCGTAGTACCAGCCGCCGTGCGCCGTCGACGCGTGGGATGAGCAGTTCTTGTCGGCCACGACCTTGTACCCCTTGCCGAGGGTGTAGCTGTCGCGGTCGACGCAGCGCTTGTCCGGTTCCGAGGAGCAGGCGGTGAGCGCCGCCGCGAGGAGCCCCATGCCGCCGAGGACGACCGTGCCCGAGCGCAGTTGCCGGCGAGCGTCCGCCATGTTCGTGTCCCCCGTCGAGTGAGTTTTCGTTGAGACGTCGGTGAGAGGTTTTCGGTCACCAGACTAGAGAGCGTCACTCTGGTGTTCGATCCGCCCCCTGTCTCCGCTCGGTCGCCTACAGTCGCTATGTGTTCTTTGGAATGGTGTGCGCCCTAGGCGCGGCGGTCTGCTTCGGTACGGCGACGGTGTTGCAGGCGGTCGCGGCACGCGCGGCGAGCCCGGGCGGGGGCGGAGACGCGGCGCTGCTGCTGCGGGCCCTGCGGCAGTGGCGGTATCTGGCGGGGCTCGCACTGGACGGGCTCGGCTTCCTGCTGCAGATCGTCGCACTGCGGTCGCTTCCCATCTACGCGGTGGGCGCGGCGCTCGCGTCGAGCCTCGCGGTGACGGCGGTGGCCGGGGCGCGGCTGCTCGGGGTGCGGCTGGCCGGGAGTGAGTGGGCCGCGGTCGGGGTGGTGTGCGCGGGGCTCGCGCTGCTGGGGCTGGCCTCCGGGGCCGAGGGCGGCCGGCCGGGGTCCATGGCCCTGAAGTACGCGATGCTGGCAACCGCGGTGGCCGTGCTGCTGCTGGGGCTGGCCGGGGGGCGGCTGCCGGGACGAGGGCGGTCGCTGGCGCTGGGGCTGGGCGCCGGGTTCGGGTTCGGGGTCGTCGAGGTGGCGGTACGGCTGATCGACGGGCTCACGCCGTCCGCACTGCTCACCAATCCGGCGGCGTACGCGCTGCTGCTGGGCGGCGGCGCGGCCTTCCTGCTCCTGACCACGGCCCTGGAACGGGGGTCGGTGACGGTGGCGACGGCGGGCATGGTGCTGGGCGAGACCGTGGGGCCGGCGGCGGTCGGGGTGGTGTGGCTGGGCGACCGGACACGCGAGGGCCTGGGCTGGCTGGCGGTGCTCGGCTTCGGTGTCGCCGTGGTGGGGGCGCTGCTGCTGGCCCGGTTCGGCGAGGCCCCGGCACCGGAGGCGCCCGCGGCGCAGACCCGCCTCGGGGAGGCACCGGCAAAGCCGTGACACCGCCCACCCGACGGCCGGCCGCCCGGGACACTGCCGGCCTCCGGGTCCGCGTGCCCCGTAGGGCATACGGTCAGCTGTCGCCCTTGGCCCGGGCGCCCCTGCCGCGCCGTGGAGTCGCGCTCTTGCGGATCTCCTCCGTGGCCGCGCGATGCGCGGGCGCGGCGCGCCTGAAGTAGTCGAAGAGCAGGGCGCGCTGCTCGGGGGTGTAGCGCGCCAGCACCTCGGCGATGTGGCGGCGGGCGGGGCCCACGACCTCTTCGACGCGTCCGAGTGCGTCGGGCACCGGCTTGACGATCACGCGTCTGCGGTCCGTGGGGTCGGCGGCACGGCGGGCGTAGCCGGCCTGCTCAAGGCGGTCGATCAGGCGCGTCGTGGCACCCGTGGTGAGCCCGGTCCTGGAGGCCAGCTCGCCCGAGGTGAGGCCGCCTTCCAGGGTGATCAGGCTCAGCGCGTACCACTCCGACGTGTGCAGTCCGGCCGCCTCCGCACTGGCCAGACCCTGAAGCCCCACCGCGTCCAGGTACTGGCGAAAGACCATGTGTTCGTCCGCGGCGTCTGCGGGGGTTGCCATCGGGGGGAGCACCTCCTACGGTTATCTGCATGCATGCAGATACTGCGTCCGTTGAGAATCTGCTCCAGTCTAACCAGGGGGAGGCAGCCATGACGACCTCGCACGACGTCGCCGCGGTCACATCCGTACTGAACGAACTCGTCGCCGCCTGGGGGCGGCACGACGCCGAGGCGTACGGCGAGCTGTTCACCGAGGACGCCACGTACATCACCTTCGTCGGCACCCTGTACGAGGGGCGCCGGGACATCGTGGAGAGCCACCGCACCCTGTTCGAGACGTTCCTCAAGGGCACGCGACTCGCGGACGAGGTCCTCGACATCCGCTTCCCCGGGCCGGATGCGGCCGTCGTCAACGGGCGCGGCGACACCTACAACGGGAAGCGGCCGCGCAAGCTCACCAAGATCCAGACCTACACCCTGGTCCGGCAGGGCGACGGGAAGTGGCGCATCGCCGCCTTCCACAACACCAAGCGCAAGCCGCTGCTGGAGTCCCTCTCCCACAGGTTCGCCCCAGGGCTCGTCCCGGCCGCCGAGAAGTAGGCGCCGCCGCGGCCCGCCTCGACTCAGCCCATCGCCGCCGCGCCCCGTCTCCGCTCAGTGGGATCCGGCCGGTGACGGGCTGGGCGGGGGGGGGAACTGACGGCCGGAGCCGCGGTACGGGCGGCGGAATGGTTCGAGCAGCTCCGGCACCTTCCAACAGCTCAGGACAGCCATTTCTGCCAGGTGGACCGGTGGCCCTCCACCCACTTCTTCGCGGCCTGGTCCGGGGTCAGCTTCTGGTCGGCGATCAGCAGCGAGACCTCGTTCTGGTCCTCGGTGGTCCAGCTGAACTTCTTCAGGAAGGCCGCCGCCTTCCCGCCGTTCTTCGCGAAGCCCGCGTTCAGGTACTTCTGCAACGGGGTGTGCGGGTACGCGCAGGCGACCTTCGCCGCGTCCTGGTCGCAGCCCTCCTTGTACGGCGGCAGCTTCACCTCCGTCATCGGGACCTTCTTGAACAGCCACTGCGGCGCGTACCAGTACGTCAGGAAGGGCTTGTGCTGCTTCGCGAACTGCCTGATCTGCGTGATCTGCGCGGCCTCGGAACCGGCGAACACCACCTGGTAGTTCAGCTTCAGGTTGTCCACCAGCGCCTTGTCGTTGGTGACGTAGGACGGCGAGCCGTCCATCAGCTGGCCCTTTCCGCCGCTCTCCGCGGTGCGGAACAGAGGCGCGTACTTGTTGAGGTTGTGCCAGTCCGTGATGTCCGGGTGCTGCTTGACGAGGTAGGTCGGGACGAACCAGCCGATGTGGCCGGTGACCCCGAGGCCGCCGCCCGCGTCGATGGTCTTCTTGTCCTCGACGTACCGCTTCTCCTGGTCGGGGTGGCCCCAGTCCTCCAGGATCGCGTCGACCCGGCCCTGGCTGAGGGCGTCCCAGGCGGGGACCTCGTCGACCTGGACGGTGTCGACCCGGTAGCCGAGCTCGTGCTCCAGGATGTACTGGGCCACGGCCACATTGGCCTGCGCGCCCACCCAGGACTGCACCGACAGGGTCACCGTCCTGGCGCCCTGGGCACCCGCGAACGGCGAGGCCTGCTTGGTCATGTCGGCGGCACCGCAGCCGGTGGTCAGCCCCAGCACGGCGAGGGCGGCGGTCAGCATCTTCGTGCGCGTACGAGACATGTCACGCTCCCTTCTTCGCGCGCCGCTCGGTCGGCTGGGTCACCCGGTCGAGCATCAGGCCGAGACAGACGATCGCCCCGCCGGCCACCAGACCGGTCGCCAGGTCGCCCTGCGCGAGGCCGAAGACGACGTCGTAGCCGAGCGCGCCGCCACCGACCAGACCACCGATGATGACGACGGCGAGGACCAGGACCACGCCCTGGTTGACCGCGAGCAGCAGCGCCGGGCGGGCGAGCGGGAGCTGGACCTGGCGCAGCTGCTGGGTGCTGGTCGCGCCGAGCGAACGCGCCGACTCCAGGGCGGCCGGGTCGACCTGGCGCAGGCCCTGGGCGGTGATACGGACGACGGCCGGCAGCGCGTAGACGATCGCCGCCGCGACGGCGGGTGCGCGCCCGACGCCGAACAGCGCGACGACCGGGATCAGATACACGAACTGCGGCATCGTCTGGAAGACGTCGAGAACCGGGCGCAGCAGCCGCTCGAAACGGTTGCTGCGGGCGGCCGCGATCCCGGTCGCGACACCGAGCACGAGGGTGACGGCGACGGCCGCCAGCACCTGGGACAGCGTGTCCAGGGACGGCTTCCACACCCCGAGCACACCGGTCGCGGCCATCGCGAGAACGGCGGTGAGCGCGGTGCGCCAGGTGCCGATCAGCCAGGCCAGCGCGGCGACCACGAGCAGCACCGCCCACCAGGGCAGCCACTGCAGTCCGGTGCGCAGCGGGTCCAGGATCCAGGTGGTGAAGTGGGCCGCCCAGTCGGCGGTGCCGCCGACGAAGGGGACGCCCGAGTACAGATGGGCGGTCATCCAGTCGACGACCCGGTTCACCGGCTCGGCGATCTTCACGGTCCCTGCGTCGGGCCAGTCCAGGCGGCCGGCGAGCCGCGCGGCCAGGGCGACGGCTACGGTCGCGACGGCCGCGTAGGCCCATCCGGCGCGTCCGCCGGAGCGCTCGGCCCCGGCTCCCGCCGCGCCGGTGACCCTGTCCAGGACCACCGCGAGCAGCACGATCGGGATGCCCGCGGCGAGCGCGGCGCCCACGTCGACGGAGGCGAGTGCCTGGTAGACGCGGTCACCGAGACCCCCGGCGCCGATCACGGAGGCGATGACCGCCATGGACAGCGCCATCATGATCGTCTGGTTGAGGCCGAGCAGCAGCTCCTTGCGGGCCAGCGGCAGCCGGGCGGTGAACAGTCGCTGGCGGGCGGTGGTGCCGAGCGACTCGACCGCCTCCAGGACCTCCTGGTCGGCGCCGCGCAGACCCAGCGCGGTGAGCCGGGCCATCGGCGGGGCCGCGTACACGACGGTGGCGAGCACGGCCGCGGGGACACCGATGCCGAAGACCAGGACGACGGGCAGGAGGTACGCGAAGGCGGGCAGCACCTGCATGGTGTCGAGGACCGGGCGCAGGGCGCGGAACGTACGGTCGGACAGGCCCGCCGCAAGGCCCAGCAGCGCGCCGAGCAGCACCGAGACGAGTACGGCGACCACCATGAGCGCCAGCGTCTGCATGGTGGGCACCCACATGCCGAGCAGACCGCAGGCGAGGAACGCGGCCGCCGTGCCGAGGGCCAGGCGGACACCTGCGGCGCGCCAGGCCAGCAGCGCGGCGGCGACGGTCACGCCGGGCCAGCCCGCCGCGAGCAGCGCCAGGTAGACGGCGTGCACGGACAGGACGATGGCGTTGCTGATGTAGCCGAAGAAGTACAGGAAGAGCGGGTGGCTGTCGCGGTTGTCGATGATCCAGTTGCTGGCCGAGGCCAGCGGCTTGGAGAGGTCGACGGTGAGCGCGTGCGGCCAGCTGCCGCTCGCCCAGCGGGCGTCGGCCAGCGGTACGAGGACGGCCGCGACGGCGGCGAGCAGCAGCAGCTTGCTCACGGCACGATGCCTGAGCAGGCCGGGAATCGTGACCTTGGGAGCGGTCGTGGTGAGCGTGGCCATCACACCGCCTCCTCGGCCTGCTCCGTTCCGGTGACGGCGCCGTGCCCCGTTCCGTGTGCGGCGGCCTGGTCCGACGGGGCGGCGGCGTCCTGCTCCGGGCCGGCCGCGGCGTCCTGCTCTGCCCCGGCCACGGCGTCCTGCTCCGCCTCGTCCGCGACGGTCTGGGGCGTTCCGGCCACGACGCCGAGCAGGCGTGCGTGGTCGACGACGCCGAGACAGCGGCCCCGGTCCATGACCCGGGCCGGGGAACCCGTGCGGGCGACCGCCTCGATCGCCTCCGAGACCGTGGCGTCCGGCGACACCGCCGGGCCGCCCCCCGCCTCCTCCGCGGACGCGGTCCGCATGGCCGAGCGGACGGTCATGACCTGCTCACGCGGCACGTCCCGGACGAACTCCCGGACGTAGTCGTCGGCTGGGGACCCCACGATCTCCTCGGGGGTGCCGAGCTGCACGATGCGGCCGTCGCGCATCAGGGCGATGCGGTCGCCCAGCTTGAGAGCCTCGCTCAGATCGTGCGTGATGAAGACCATCGTGCGGCCCTCCTCACGGTGCAGCCGGACCACCTCCTCCTGCATGTCGCGCCGGATCAGCGGGTCGAGCGCGCTGAACGGCTCGTCGAACAGGAGCACCTCGGGGTCGACGGCGAGTGCGCGGGCGAGTCCGACGCGCTGCCGCTGGCCGCCGGACAGCTGGCTGGGGCGCCGCTTCTCCATGCCCTCCAGGCCGACCTTGGCCACGAACTCCGCGGCACGTTCGCGGCGCTCGGCCCGGCCGACCCCCTGGATCTCCAGGCCGTAGGCGATGTTGTCGAGGACCGTGCGGTGCGGCAGCAGGCCGAAGTGCTGGAAGACCATCGCGGCCCGATGGCGCCGCAGTTCGCGCAGCCGTGTCTTGTCCATGGCGCGGACGTCCTCGCCGTCGATGGCGATGGCGCCCGCGGTCGGTTCGATGAGCCGGGTCAGACAGCGCACGAGCGTGGACTTGCCGGAACCGGACAGGCCCATGACGACGAAGACCTCGCCCTTGCGCACGTCGAAGCCCACATCGCGGACGGCGGCCGTGCAGCCGGTACGTTCGCGCAGCTCGGCGACCGGCAGCGCGGCGAGTTCGGGGTCCGCCGGGATACGGCCGGCCTTCGGGCCGAAGACCTTCCACAGGCCGTCGACCGAGAAGACGGGGTCGACGGCGCAGTCGTCGGTGGGCGGCTTACGGGTGGGAACTGTGAGAGCCATCAGGCGTCACCTCCGAGCAGATCCGCGGCCTTCTCCCCGACCATGAGCACCCCGATCATCGGGTTCACGGCGGGCATGGTGGGGAAGACGGACGCGTCAGCGATGCGGATACCTTCCAAACCGCGGATCCTCAACTCCGGGTCGACGACGGCGAGTTCATCGGTCCCGGCGCCCATGCGGCAGGTGCCGGCCGGGTGGTACACGGTGTGGGCGACCTGGCGCGCGTAGGCGCTCAGTTCCTCGTCGCCGGTGAGGTCCGGACCGGGGCACACCTCTCGCTTCAGCCAGCCGGCCAGCGGCTCGGTCTTCGCGATCTCACGGGCGATGCGGATCCCGTCGACGAGGGTGCGGCCGTCGTAGTCGTCCTCGTCGGTGAAGTAGCGGAAGTCGAGCGCGGGCTTGTCGCCGGGGTCGGCGCTCGTCAGGTACAGACGGCCGCGGCTCTTCGGCTTGGGGATGTTCGGGGTCATGGAGACGCCGAACTCCGGCCGCTCGTAGCCCAGTCGTTCCGGATTGTCCGTGAACGGGATCTGGTAGAAGTGGAACATCAGGTCCGGGCCCGGCTGTTCGGGGTCGCGGCGCACGAACAGGCCGGCGTCGCTGTCCATCGCGGAGTTCTCCGGGATGGGTCCGTGCGTCTCCCACACGATCACCGACTCGGGGTGGTCGAGCAGGTTCTCGCCGACGCCCGGCAGATCGAGCGCGACCGGTATGCCGAGCTTCTCCAGGTCCGCTTTGGGGCCGATGCCCGAGTGCAGCAGCAGCCGCGGGGAGTCGACGGCGCCGGCGCACAGCACGACCTCCCGCCGGGCCCGTACGAGGATCTCCTCGCCGTCCTTGGTGCGCACGTGCACGCCCTGCGCGCGGGTGCCCTCCAGCTCCAGCTTGTGGGCCCAGGTCTCCAGGAGGATCGTCAGGTTGGGGCGCTCGTCCATCACCGGATGCAGATACGCCACCGAGGCGCTGGAGCGCTTGTTGTTCTCGGGGTGGTAGGCGAGGTCGAAGAAGCCGACGCCCTCGGTGAACGGCTTCTGGTTGAAGCCCTCCACCCGCGGCACGCCGATCGCCTCCTGGGCCGCGTCCACGAAGTCGCGGGCGATGGCGTTCCGGTCCTTCTCGTCGACCGGGACGATGTTGTTGAGCAGGCGGGCGTAGTACGCCTCCATCGGGACGGCGCCCCAGCCCTCGGCGCCGGCCGCCTCCCACTCGTCCCAGTCGGAGGGCAGCGGCTTGAACGCGATCAGGGTGTTGTGCGAGGAGCAGCCGCCGAGCACGCGGGCGCGGCTGTGCCGGATGTGGGAGTTGCCGCGCGGCTGCTCGGTGGTCGGGTAGTCGTAGTCCAGTTCACCGCCGAGCAGGCCCATCCAGCGGCGGAGGGTGAGGACGTCGTCGCGGCCGACGTCGCTCGGGCCGCCCTCGATGACGGCGACGGTGACGTCCGGGTTCTCGGTGAGTCGGGAGGCGATGACGGAACCCGCGGTGCCGCCGCCGATGACGACGTAGTCGTACACGTGCGTGTTCGGGTGCATGGGGAACTGCTCCAAAGCTGCTGTGGGGGGAGGGGTGCGCGGCGGGGGGAGGGGTCAGCCCGCGAACCAGCGGACCGGCTGGGGGGCGAGGTTCTGGTAGACGTGCTTGGGCTCGCGGTACTCGGCGAGGCCCGCGGGGCCGAGTTCGCGGCCGATGCCGCTCTTGCCGAAGCCGCCCCACTCCGCCTGCGGGAGGTAGGGGTGGAAGTCGTTGATCCAGACCGTGCCGTGGCGCAGCCGGCCGGCGACACGGCGGGCGCGACCCGCGTCGGCGCTCCACACGCCGCCAGCGAGGCCGTACTCGGTGTCGTTGGCGAGCGCCACCGCCTCGTCCTCGGTCTGGAAGGTCTCCACGGTCAGAACGGGCCCGAAGACCTCCTCGCGGACGACCTTCATCTCCCGGTGGCACCCGTCGAGCACGGTGGGCTCGTAGAAGTAGCCGCCGGCCGGCCTGGTCTCGTCCGGCTCGGGGCGCTTGCCGCCGCAGCGCAGCACGGCGCCCTCGGCGAGCGCGGAGGCGACGTACGCCTCGGTCTTGGCGCGCTGCTCGGCGGAGACCAGCGGACCGCACTCGACGCCCTTCTCAGTGCCGCGGCCGAGTCGTATCCGGCCCGCGCGGCGGGCGAGTTCGGCGACGAAGCGCTCCTTGACGGACTCCTCGACGATGAGGCGGGAGCCGGCCGAGCACACCTGACCGCTGTGGATGAAGGCGGCGTTGAGCGCCTGGTCGACGGCGGTGTCGAAGGCCTCTTCGGTGGCGCAGGCGTCGGCGAAGACGACATTGGGGTTCTTGCCGCCGAGTTCGAGGGCGACCTTCTTCACGCCGAGGGCCGCGGCCAGCGCGACCTTCGTGCCGCTGACGAGTCCGCCGGTGAAGGAGACCAGGTCGACGCCGGGGTGCTCGGCGAGCCGGGCGCCCACCGAGTGGCCGGGGCCGGTGACGATGCCCGCCACCCCGGCGGGCAGTCCGGCCTCCGCCAGCAGCTCGATCAGGGCGACGGTGGTCATCGGGGTGATCTCGCTCGGCTTGACCACGAAGGTGTTGCCGGCGGCGAGCGCGGGGGCGATCTTCCAACTGGCCTGGAGCAGGGGGTAGTTCCAGGGAGTGATCAGGGCGCACACACCGACCGGCTCGTACACCACGACACTGTGGATGTCGGGCGAGCCGGCATCGACGACACGGCCGGCGCTCTCGCCGGCGACGAGGCCCGCGAAGTAGCGGAAGGCGTCGGCGACGCAGTCGATGTCGACGCGGCCCTCCTCCAGGGTCTTGCCCGCGTCGCGGCTCTCCAGGAGACCCAGCTCTTCGCGATCGCGTACGAGGAGATCGGCGACTCGGTGCAGCAGCGCGGCGCGCTCCGCCGCGGACGTACGCGGCCAGGGACCCTCGTCGAAGGCGCGCCGGGCGGCCACGACGGCCGCGTCGACGTCCCGTTCGTCACCCTCCGCGACCAGGGCGAGCGGCTCGGCATCCGCGGGGTCCAGGATCTCGCGCGTGGCACCCGAGAGCGCCGCGCGCCACTCTCCTGCCACATGGATGGTCTGCGCTGCCTGCCGTGCCTGCTGTCCCGACATGATCGGTAATGCCTTCCGTTACAGTTCGGTCGCCCTGTGTCACCTGCGTGCCACCCCCCGGTGGGCGGCGTGCACCTGCCCCCGCGCCGGGGATGCATGCGTATGCGTGACCGAAAGTGCTCCGCGTCACTGAAAATGCGGTCGAAAAGGGTGAAAAGTACGCTGAGCCTGAACTACTGGTGGAGGTGACGCGATGTTCCGGACGCATGGCTTCACGATCGCGACGCGCGCGACGGTGACTGCCGCGACGATGGGCCTGCTGTTCTCCCCCGTACTGGGAGGCGTGTCGTCGGCCAAGACCGGCGGCGACCAGAGTCCACAGCAACTGGCCGCACAGGCCCAGGGCGCACTACGGAAAGCGACATCGGTCCGGATCCACTACCAGGACCGCAGCGCCGCCGCGGCGAACAGCATCACGCTGCCCACGGCGATGGACCTCGCGCTCGACCGGAAGGGCAACTGCGCGGGCACCCTGACCCTCGGCTCACGCGGGGGCATGGTCCAGATCATCAAACGGGGCACCGATGTGTGGCTGAAGCCGAACACGGCGTTCTGGACGTCGGAGCTGCCGGGAGACCGGGGCACCGCCGCGGCCAAGACGTTCAAGAACCACTACATCCACGGCTCCACGAACGACACGGTCTTCAGCGGTGTCGTCAACGCCTGCAGTCTGCAGGACCTCCAGTCGGCCGCGACGGCGACGCCGCCCACCACCCTGAAGGAGGGCCTCGCGACGACCGTGAACGGCACCCGAGTGGTCCCGCTGTCCTTCGAGGTGAACGGCATGACCTCGACGCTGTACGTCACGACGGGCAAGCCGCACCTGCTGTACCGCGCGTCCCAGAAGGGGCCGGGCACGGACCTGACCCTGACCTTCACGGACTACAACAAGCCGGTTCCGGCCAAGGCCCCGCCGCCGAGCGCGTCACTGGACGTCTCGAAGCTCCAGAGCCTGCTGGGCACGGCCTGAGGCGGAACCCGCCCGGGTCGGCCTGAGGGCGAAACGTGCGCAGGCCCCGTCCCCGGAAGAACCGGGGACGGGGCCTGCGCACGTACGATCGCCGGAAGCCCGGACGGGTCAGATGAGGCCGAGGGAGCGGACCGCGTCGCGCTCCTCCTCCAGCTCCTTCACCGACGCGTCGATACGGGCACGGGAGAACTCGTTGATGTCCAGGCCCTGGACGATCTCGTACTTGCCGTCCTTGGTGGTGACCGGGAAGGAGGAGATCAGGCCCTCCGGGACGCCGTAGGAGCCGTCCGACGGGATGGCCATGGAGGTCCAGTCGCCCTCGGCCGTGCCGTTGACCCAGGTGTGCACGTGGTCGATGGCGGCGTTGGCGGCGGAGGCGGCCGACGAGGCACCGCGGGCCTCGATGATGGCGGCGCCACGCTTGGCGACGGTCGGGATGAAGTCGTCGGCGAGCCACTTCTCGTCGTTCACGACCTCGGCGGCGTTCTTGCCGGCGACTGTGGCGTGGAAGATGTCCGGGTACTGGGTGGCGGAGTGGTTGCCCCAGATCGTCAGGCGCTTGATGTCGGCGACCGAGACGCCGGTCTTCTTCGCGAGCTGGGTCAGCGCGCGGTTGTGGTCGAGGCGGGTCATCGCGGTGAAGCGCTCGGCCGGCACGTCCGGGGCGGCGGCCTGGGCGATCAGCGAGTTGGTGTTGGCCGGGTTGCCGACGACGAGGACCTTGACGTCGTCCGCCGCGTGGTCGTTGATGGCCTTGCCCTGCGGCTTGAAGATGCCGCCGTTGGCCTCCAGGAGGTCACCGCGCTCCATGCCCTTGGTGCGCGGGCGGGCGCCCACGAGAAGGGCGACGTTGGCGCCGTCGAAGGCGACGTTCGGGTCGTCGCTGATCTCGATGCCCTGCAGAAGCGGGAACGCGCAGTCGTCGAGCTCCATGGCCGTGCCCTCGGCGGCCTTCAGCGCCGGGGTGATCTCCAGGAGGCGCAGCTTGACCGGCACGTCCGCGCCGAGCAGCTGGCCGGAGGCGATGCGGAAGAGCAGTGCGTAGCCGATCTGGCCGGCCGCGCCGGTGACGGTGACGTTCACGGGAGTGCGGGTCATGGCGTTCTCCGTATGACAGCTGGCGGTAGGGCGTCGTCGCCCCGGGGTGCGGGATCCCCACCGCCGGCTCGTGGCCGACGCCTGCCGCGATGATCGATCAAGGGTAGGGATGATCGATCTCTTGGCGTCAAGAGAGATCCAGCGGTCAGGCTATCGCGCATCCGTGATCCCGCACTCCCGGGCCCGTGTGGCCCGTCCCACAACCGGCCGAGGGGCGGCGGCCGTCCGCTTCGAGGAGGCGAAGGAGCGGCGGCCGTCCGCTCCGAAGAGGGGGGACTGAGCGGCGGCCGCCGCAGGGGGGACGTCCAGCCGGAAGGGTTGTCGGCCTTCCGGCGCTGCCGGACTCCCGTGGGGGTAACGTGCGCCTGCCCCGTGACAGCGGGCTCATGCATGGCGGGAGCGATTCTTTTCGACAGGTCTTCCGCCCGGCCCTTCCGGCGGGTCCTATCCCCACGGGCGCGCGGCCTTGTCCCGTGCGCCCCCGGGGTCGTGCGCGCTACTTCGTGCACCCTTTGCGCCCCGACGCGAGCGTCACGCACGCCTTCGCGGCGGCGGGGTCCTTCACGGACACCATGGGGGTGTAGGCGTCCGTGTCCGCCGCCCCGGCCACCGACCCGGTCTGCCGGGGCGCCCCGCCCGCGGACACCTCGACCCTGTCGCCCGGTGCCGCCCGTGTGATGCGGGCCCACGCGGCCCCGCACGTCCTGCTGTACCGGACCTCGACGAGGGTCGTGCCCACGGTGACGGTGGTAGTACTCCTGGCCTCGGTGCCGCCGCAGCCCATTTTCTCCGGGTCCTTGCCGGTGCAGTCCGCGCCGCCGCACCTGATGCCCGCCGGCAGGTCCGGGCTCGCGCTCGCCGACGTCGGAGCCGGTGCGGGCGCCCCGGCGGACTTCTTTCCGTCGCCGCCGGTGAGGAAGAAGGCCACCCCGATCACCACGAGCGCACCGGCCAGGCCCGCGAGGAACATCACCAGCCGTCGCCTGCGCTGCGCACCGCGGGCCTCCGGCGGCCCGGCGCCGGGTACCCCGCCCGCCGTCGCGGGCCCGAACTCCCCCGCCGGTCCGAACGTTCCCGGTGTGCCTGTCCCTACGTCGCCCTCGGCGCCCGGGGTCCGAGCGGCCCTCGGCCGCGGCTCTCCGGGCGCCGTGCGCACCTCGGAGATCCGGGCGGCCTGCGTGGTCATGTCGTGGCGCGTCTCCGCGCGGCGCCAGGCCCGCTCGGCCTGCTCCCACAGGGCGGTGAGACGGACGGGATCGGTGCCGGTCGCCTCGGCCAGGGCGACGACGGCGCCCCTCGGCGGGAGCAGCCGACCGGCCAGATATCGCTCCCAGGACGTTTTGCTGTAGCCCGTGCGGTCGGCCACGGCGAAGACGCTGAGCCCGCTGTGGTCCACGAGCTGCCGCAGCTGTCCTGCGAACTCCCTCACCTGTGGATCGAGTTCCTCGGGCAGGGCCTTCCAACGAGGCATCGCTTCCCCCCTCATTCCCCCCGGTGTGCGCCAGGCGGTCCCCCTGACGGGGTGAGGGCGGGGACGCCCCCGGACCGTCCCGAGGGGACACGTTAGCCCCGGCACAGCGAGCATTCGGGGCCATCCGCGAACTTGTCGACGCATCGGCACAACAGGGACACGGCGGCGACCTCAGCTGCCCCACCGGGCTCAGATCACCCGAACGTGACGGCACCGGCGAGGGCGACGACGAGCAGCACCAGCAGGGCGAGGAGCGCGACGAGCAGAAGACGGCGCCCGGCGGGCCGCGGCGGGGGCTCCGCCTCGGGCAGGTCCCACCACGGAACGGTCGGATCGTCCTCGTACTCCCCCGGCACGGGACCGTCCACAGCTGTGGACACGGGACCGGTGCCGGTCGACGCGGGTACGGGGGCGGCACTGGTCGGGGCGGGTACGGGAGCGGTGCCTGTCGGGACGGGTATGGGGTCGGCGTCCGCCGGGGCGGCCGTCGGGGCGGCCTGGCGGGGCCAGGCGTGCACGGCCAGTTCCCAGCGCACGCCGAAGCGTTCGGCCTCCTCGCTCTGCAGTCCCGCGACCCGGCACAGCGCGACCACCGCCTGGCGGGGCGGCGGCTGGGAGGCGTTGAGATAGCGCTGCCAGGACGACTTGCTGTACGCGGTGCGCGCGCCGAGAGCGACGAGACTGAGTCCGGTGCGGTCCTTCAGGAGCCTCAACTGCTCCACGAAGTGCCGTACCTCCGGCGGCAGATCGTCCGGCAGCGGCTGCCAGGCGCCCATCGCTCACTCCTCCGCGTCACCCCGGCCCAAGCGTCCATCCGTTCGATTGACGGTGTCAGGGGCCGGATCGGTTCCGCCGCGGGGCGCGCGGACCATAGCGGAACGGTTACTCCCGCGCCACAGCAGCCCCTCAGGTGTTGAACAGCTCACGCCTGTACACAAGGGTGTTTCCCGGGCGGCCCGACCGCCCCGGGCGCCCGGCCTTCCACGGGGGAGAGGCCGAGCGCCCCCTTCTTTTCTCTTCTTTGCGTCCCGCTCCGGTCCGCCGGGCCGGGCGGGACGGCGCAGCGCACGGGGCGGACCGTCCCGTCTCGTCCCGTCGCCGCCCGCCGACGGCTCCGGTCCCGGGAGCCGGTGCGTCCTCATGGCTGTTCGCACGCAACGGGCCACGGAACGCGCCGGGAGATCACAGGATCGGCGGGGCGGAGCGGCCCAGGGGAGGAAGGGGAACCATGCGCAAGCACATCCGTACGGCAGTGGTGGCCACCGTGCTGGCCGCGGGCACCGTGCTCGGCGGGATCGCCACGACGGGCGCGGCCTTCGCGTCCGAGGACACCGGTTTCGTCGACGGCAAGGGAGGCACCACCGACGACTGGGGCGACGAGGGCGTGCTGTCCAAGGGCGACGACAGCAACGCGGTCGCTCTGTGGCAGACCGTCCTGGTGGCCGACGGCGCCAAGTGGACGGACGGGAAGAAGGTCCAGCACGACTTCACCGAGAACGAGATCGACGGCAGCTTCGACAGCCGGACGGCATCGGCGACGAAGTACTGGCAGGGCAAGAACGGTCTCAAGCAGACCGGCAAAGCCGACCCCAAGACCTTCGCGGTCGCGGACAACAACCTCGGCAAGCCCGGCAAGAAGGGCACTCTCACCTACGACGGCGACGCCGACGACGCGCGCTTCCGGCGTCAGAGCGTCCCCGGCGTCGACCAGCAGGTCTACTTCGTCCTCGTCGACGACTCGTGGGTCGCGGCGAACTACTGATCCGGCGTCACGGCGGTGTCGTCACCCGCCCGCACCCGGACTCCTGACGGCTCAGGAGCACCGTCGAGCCGGCGGTGACGACGATCAGCAGCACCGCCGCGAGGGCGGCGGTCAGCCGTAGGCGCCACACCGTCGCCGCCCATGGAAGAGCCGGAGCGGCGGGCGCGGGGAGTTCCTGCCCGGCCCGCCGCTCCTGCCGTGTCCCGGCGTCACCCGGCGGCGGCACCGCGTCCCGGGGCGCGCGGTCCTCGTGCCGAGGCACCCCGGCCGGCCGGGGTGCCTCCCCCCGGGGGCCGCCCCGACCGCAGCACCCCCTCGCGCAG
>NZ_JBFAWW010000067.1:0-20648 GCF_040680495.1 Streptomyces sp. NPDC052036
CCAGGACGCGCCCGCCCGCCCGCCCCAGCAGCCGGTGCCGCAGTCCGGCACTGGCTCCCGAGCGGACGTCCCGGCGCCGACCACCGACTCCGCCGAGGAGGGTTGGCCCGGGCTCGATCGCACCGACTCCCACACGAGCTGGGGCGGCGACTCGGAGCTCGACCAGCTCCGGCCCGTCAAGAGCGCCCAGGACGGGCCGGTTGGCGCGGACATCACCGACTTCGCCTATGACGCCAACCTGTACGCCTTGTCCGACGTCTCCGAGGTCTCCGACGTCTCCGAAGAGCCCGGTGAGCTCGGCGACCAGGAGTCGGCAGGCGAGCTGCCGGACGTGGTCGTGCCGCCCGACGAGGGCCAGACCGTCGCGGAGCGCGCGGCCGCCGGCTCCTACCTGCGGGACCTGCACGCGATCGTCTCGCTGCGGCTGCGCGACGAGTGGAACCGGCCCCCGGAGAGCCTGGAGACGGTCGCCGAGCGGTTCGACGCCCTTGACTCGGCGTGGAAGCGCGCGCCGATCTCGGCGGTCGCCGACAGCCTCGCACGCGTCATCGCCGGGCAGCGCCCCTCGGTGCTGCCGAAGGGCGGCGTCCAGGTGGCTGGGCCGGGCCGGTGGACCGCGCCGTCGGGGAGCGGGACGGCATCGGCGTTCCCCGCTGTCCACGAGCCGCGGTACCCCGCCCTGTTCGTCGGGGACCGGTGGACGTACTTGGTGCGTTCAGCCCAGTACGGGCAGGCTGCCGCCAAGGCACTGGGCGAGGACCCGTGGGTGCACCAGCGCGTGCGAGGGGTGCTCCAGTCGATGGCGCGGAAAATCCAGGAGGTTGACGGGCGCGTCTTCAAACGCTTCATGAAGCTTCTGCTCGACAAGCAATCGCTGACGCGTGCCGAGGCCGAAGCCGGCGCCGCGGCCCTCTTCAACCCCGGCAGCCCGCAGCCCTTCGACCGCCTGATGGATACCGTCGACCGGGTCATGCCCTTCTACGCGCAGCAGATGGGGCTGCCGGAGCCGGACGGCATCCTGTCACGCGGCGAGGCGTGGGACGACGAGATGCGTCGGCGCGGATACCGCGGAGTCGGAGACCTGACGGACGCACAGCACCAACAGGCCCTCAAGATCGAGTCTCTGCTTCGTGGCTTCCGCCAGTTGTCGGTCGCCGATGATGACGTGCTCATGCTCCGGGATGCCGTGGCGGCGAGATACCTCGCACAGCCGGGCGCCCTGCCGTGGGAGTTCTTCCTCGACATCTCCCAGCGGGCGGGGATCTGGGACTCGAACGTGGATCCGGACCCGTGGCTGACAGACATGTCCCGGGTGCACGGATGGATCAGCGGCAACCTCGATCCGTTGAAGAGAAGGACCGGGGGGCCGAGTGATCCCCAGGTGTCGGGGTCGCTGTTCCATTTGCCGCACGTGGCGATGTACGCCGATCGCACCTTGGAGCTGCTGAGCCCCCGGGTGACCGGGATGAGCACGTGGGTCGATCCCGTCGGGGTCTTCGGAAAGGGACTCAACCACCACACAGGGTTCGGTGCGGCCGGGGACCAGGTGGGGCGGCAGCTCCAGGAGGCCCTGCGTGACCTGTTGCGCGACCCGGGCATGCTGGAGGCGCTGAAGCTGCTGAAGCCCGGGCACTCGATGGCGCTCGCCGTGGCTTCCGGGCCCGATTCGTTGTTCTTTGACCCGGAGTTGCTGGGCGCCGATCCGCAGGCGCTGGAACACCTGCGCGATCTGATCAGGGACGTCGGCCGGGAAACGGATCCGAACGACCGGCTGGCGTGGCCGCTGATGATGCTGCGGGATCCCGGCATCAGCGCCGTCGTCGGCACGGACGCCCCGCGGGAGGAGGTGGACGCGGCCGTCGAGGCCTTCGCCCGCGCCGCGGACGACTGGTTCCAGGACGAGATACGCGGTCACATGTCTATGGCCGAAGAGGCACTGGACACCCTGCCGGCGAAGCCGCTCGACGGTCGTTCGGTGATGTACGCCATGATGATGCCGGGACCGCTCACCGGGCCGAAGGCGTACGCGGCGGAGAACAATGAGCTGCCGATCATCCCGTTCCGCAACGGGTCGACGGACCGCGACGCAGTACTGAGGCAGCTCAACGAGCTGGCGCGGCAGGGCGGCGACTGGCACCCGGTGCTCATCGACGACGTGCGTCCGCTGTCGGCGCGTGAGGTGGCGATCTTCTCGCTGCGGCCCGAGAGGCGCCCGGCGCTGTCCCCGGTCGCGAGGACGCTGCGTGTGCAGGACCTCACGTACGCGCTGGACTCGAAGACCGGCCTGTGGTACGCGCACGTGACGGCCGTCGAGCTGCCCCGGCCGAATTCGTCCGTCCCCTGGGACGACGAGGTCCCGGTACGTGACATACGCACTCCTGACGGGCAGTGGTTCGGCTTCGCGAGCTTCACCGCACCTTTCTTCGCCAAGAGCCGGCCATCGTTGAACCGCCTGTTCGAGGTGACCCATACCCGGATCGGGACTTGGGGGGACGGCGAGCCAAGCGTTGAGAGCCACTGGCCGCTGCCGTCGGGCGTCGACCAGCAGACCCGTAGACCGCGGTTCGTCGTCGGTGCCGCGCACGGATCGCGGCACCTGGTCAGCGTGGTCGGACGGTTCGGGCCCAAGTTCCTCAGCGGAACGCAGAGCGGAATCGAGTCCGCCCTCAGGCTCGCTCAGGCGGGTGTCGACGCCGACGTGCCCTTCCTGCAGTGGAGCTGCCTGGTGGGTGACAAGCGCCCGGGCCTGCCGCCGGTCGCACGGCAGGTGGCCGACATGCATCCGCAGCGGGCCACCTACGCGGGGAACACGGCCGTACGCACCGACGACCTTGGGAGCCGGGACCACGTAAAACTGGTCTCCACGTGGGGCTCGCCCGACGCGGAGGTGTTGAGATTCGGGCCGCGGCCCGCGCCCGCCCGGATGAGGACCTCGGCCGAGCCGTACCTCGCCGGGCAGGCCGGGCGCTACTCCTGGTGGAGTACTGAGCTCGCGGCGGGCATGACGGCTTATGACGCCGCGCTGCGCGATGTGCTGTCCAACGACCCAAAGTCGCTGGCCGTCATGCGGCAGGTCGTCAAGGCGACGACTGCCGACAGCAAGAACCGGGAAAGGATCGATCCCGACACGTTGGACCTGATCCCTCTGGGCGACATGGTGCGGACAGTCGCGGTGCGGGACTACGCCGCGGCCGAGAAAGTGCGAGGAGTCGGCGACGAGGCGCACGAGCAACTCGTCAAACAGCGCGCGGTCTGGTTCCCCCCGAACGACGTGCCGAGCACCCGCGCGATGTACTGGTTGTACCGGGATCTGGGCCTCCCCAGTGAGCAGTTCCCGTCGTTCGTGAGGGCTGTCTTCGGTTGGGGACTGTCCAGCGGGCTGCCCCTCAGCGTGCTCCTGCTCGATCTGCACATGTCCGGCATGAGTGCCAACCAGGCCGTGCTGACGGCGGCGCTGGCGGGCAACGCGGCTCACCTGTACGGCTTGGCCGACGCGATGTTCTCGCCGAGGGAGGATCTGTCCGCGGGTGGTCCGGCGGACCGGTTGCGCCTGCCGCACTGGCACGCGCATACGGCGGGTATGGCGCACCTGGAGAAGGACCATGACGGTGTGGCTGTGCCGGGTGGTCTGGTGCGGGCGGTGCGCGCGTTGTCGGGGTCCGAGGAGCTGCCGGAGATGCCGGCCGGGTCGGATCTGGGTGAGGACAGTTGGGCGGCGCGGCATGCGCCGGCGCGTGATTGGAGCACCGCTGACGGCGGTTCGCCGCTGGACCGTCTGGATCCGGCCCATGTCGTCGCGTTGTACCTGCTCAGCCACGAGTCGAGCCGTCCGTTCATCGAGTCCGGCGTCGAATCGCTTCCCCCCGCCGAGGCATCAGCGGTGCTCGAGGATCTCGCGCGGAAGCAGGTCGCTGAGGCCGTGGGCCAGTTCCAGAGGGGTGGGAATCTCCGTCTGCCGTTGCTGCTGCGGATGCGGCACATGCGGGGGCTGGCCGAGCAGATGGCGGCCGGTGAGCGGGACGGCGCCCGGTTCGAGCGGTTGCGGCAGCAGATGCTCGACCAGACCGCGGGTTCCGCGGCCGCCCTGAGCCGGCAGATCCCCGTCCACCAGGGGTTGGCGGCGGAGGGGCTGGCGCTGCTGCCCCCGGTCAGGCGGAACGGGTACTTCGCGATGGCCGCGCCGGCCGCCGACATCGCCACGGGCCTGCGCACGATCAGCGTGTCGCGGTCCGACCGGATCGCCCTCGATCGGGAGGAGGCACTGGCACGGCTGGGCAGCGTCCCCACCCCCTCGGTCCGGATCGTCGTCGAGGTGGCGAACTCCTCGGCACGCGACTTCACGGCGTTGGCCGACGACCCGAGTGAGCGCCACGTGCGGTACGCCGAGTCGACCGAGCTCGTGGTCAGGGGGATCACAACGGACCGGGCGGAGGACGGCTCCTCCTACTTCCTGGTTAGTGCCGTCGAGTTGCCGGCGGCCGATCCGCAGGTGTCACTGGACGCGGTCAAGGCCGTCGCCGCCGCGCGGCCGGCCGTCGCCGCCCCGCTGCCTGGCAGCGCTGGGCCGGCCCCGCAGTCCGCTGACGACGGCTCTTCCGGAGCCGTCATCAGCGGGCCGGAGGGCGCCTCGTACGAGTGGCAGGCAGCCGACAACAGCCTTCGCACCGTCCGGATCGCCGAGTCCGCCCTTCGGCCGCGCTCGGATGCCAATCCCCCCTTCTCCGCACTGATTTCGGGCCCGGAGTTCACGACCGGTCCGTCCACGGTTCCGCACACCGGCCTGTCGCAGATCCTCCCCGCCCAGGCCTACGCTGCCGGCGTCGGCTTCCCCGACCTGTACTTCGGGAACCGCGACCGGTGGCTGGAGATCGCGCTCGACTTCGAGAAGGGCGTCGGCCAGGTGTTGGCCGGCGGCAAGACGTGGTTGGAAGCGGGTCAGGAGACGCTCGACGCACTCGCCGCGGCATTGCTGATCCAGGGCATGGCCGACTACCGCCTGTTCTTCGACCCGGGCAAGCCGCATGACTTCGAGGCGTGGCAGGCACTCAGGAAACTGGCGGACCGCACCAACCCGCCCGGCCTCGGGGAGTTGATGGACGCGGTCTGGCGTGGTGCGGAGGTCTACGCGCAGCGCAGGCAACTGCCGCTGCCGGCCGCCTCCCACGCCGGTCTGGACGCCAGGTTGACCGAACTGGGACACCCCCTTCACGACGACCGGGTTCCCGAGCGGGCGGAGCGCGTTCGGCAGGCCGAGACCCTCATGAGGGTCTTCCAGGACCTGGCGCAGGGGACGTCCGCACTGGCTTTCCGCAACGCCGTCCTCGGCTGGATGCTGCCGCTGGACGACGCGCCCGCGCTGGCGCAGTTGCTGGGCGCCCTCCAACGGGGGGGCGCGGTCGAGGAGGACGGTACAGAGCTGCTGGAGCCGGACTTCAGGACCGCGGCGTCCGCCGACGCCGACGCCGCCGACCTGTACGGCCTGACGTCCTTCCTTTTCGTACCCGACAACGGGATCGACGGCACCACCGACCCCGCCGTTCTGAAGGCCGTGTCGCGCCTGCCGCACGAGGTCCGGTATGACGAATGGGCCACGGGCCTGTTCAACCCGCGGACCGCCGACGGCGGGAAGCCCGACGGGCTCAAGGAGGACCTGCTCGACGGGGGCGGGCAGCACGTGAGTGAGGGCGTCGTGCCGCCCACCCTCACCGATCAGGGGGTGGATGCCTGGCGGCTGCGACAGGATGCCTACCGGCGGTGGATGTCCAAGAACCGCCGTTATGCCGTGGAGCGGCCGGCCGGTTACCGGATCGCGCTCTTCCTGCTGGGCGGGCCGGACGCCGAGTTGATGGACGAACGGATCCTCGCGGGTAAGGACGGTAAGGGCGAGGGCCGGGACCTGCTGCGCCAGCGGATCCTCGCCGGACTCAGGGGACTGGTCCAAGGGGCCGCCCCCGCCTCCCTGCCGCTGGTGGTACGGCGCGACCCGCTGGTCCGCCCGCTGATCGACCAGTCCCAGCAGGCCTCTCTCACCGAGCTGCGGCAGTTGGCCGACGCGCTCGCGACCGACGAACTGATCAGGGAGCTGGCCCAGCACGCGCGGATGGCGGTCAAGGCGGCCACGCTGCAGCCGGAGACCGACGGCCCTGTCTACTGGGCCGAGTGGGAGGGGACACCCGCGGCCGAAGGCCACGTGTTCAGGCGTCCCCCGCTCTCCCTGGCCAGGTCGAGCCTGGAGGCCGCCGTCCGCGACGCGCTGTCGCGGGCTGACGGGCGCACGGCGGCTCATCTCGTCGTCTACACGGTCCACAAGCCCACCGCCGCCTACGAGTTGGGGTCGAACGCCGCCGTTCCGGACGGCCAGGTCGTCTTCCCGCGTGCCCAGGAGTTCAAGGTCCGGGAGGACCACGACGTCGTGCGGCACCTGACGGGCACCGCGGGGAACGACGCCGTAGCCCTCGACTACTCGCTGGTCACCCTGGACGAGGTCGATACCCCCGCCGGGCGGCGTTGGCAGGAGCCGGTCATCACCCGCGAGGTGCGGACGGCCTCCGGAGTCCTGTTCGGTGAGGCGAGCCACTCCAGTTTCGAGTGGATCTCCATGTCCGTCCTCGAACCAGGTCTGCTCGACATGACCCAGGGCGCCGTCAGCACGCCGGGCGCGGGGGTCACAAGGCCCATCGACGTCCCGGTGACGACAGGGGTGGGGGCGGACGGCACACCGGGGTTCACGTACTGGACCTCGCACGGGAACCTCGGGCGGCTCCGCGTCTACACGCCCGAGGGGTACAAGTCCATCGGCGGCTGGTGGGCCGGCCGGCGTGACGCGCGGTTGCGCGCACGACTGGCCATCGGTGACGGCGCGCGACACCTGGTCTTCGCCTGTTTCGCCGGTCGTGGCGCCGAGGACGTGCCCTCCGTGGCCCAAGCGGCCGCCGACGAGCGCGGCGGAGGCATCGAAACCGTCGCCGCGAACGTGCAGACCGGAACGACCGGCGAGCAGACTTCTGGTGTCCGCATCTACATCACGGAGCAAAAGGACGGCCCGCGGCCCCAGTGGAAGGTCTTCAAGGCACGGCCCGCCGCCGCGGCGCACGAGGCGGCCGCGGCCCTGCCACTCGCCGGCCAGGGCGCCCGCTACCGCGGGATGTACGCGACGGCGGTGGGACAGGAAGCGGCCGAGAAGCACGAGAAGGCCATCGGAAAGTCGCTCGCCGCCTCGTCCAGGGCCGGGGGCTACGTCAGGCGCTTCGCCGGCAAGCTGAACCAGTCCGGGAAGTACCAGGTCGCCGTTCCCGCCACGGCTTCCACCGGGGACGTGATGGCAGCGATCACTGCCGCGGTCGAAGCGAGGCACGGGACGAGGACCTTCCAAGTCGCCGCGAGCGACACCGAAAGGGACGCCCTGCGCACGGTGCGCGGCCTGATCGTGCGCACGGGTCCGTACGACAGCATCGGCCCGCTGTTCGACGCGCACAAGGCCATCCAGTTCGGCGGCGATCACCGCGGCCTTCTGCGGGCCGTGGTGGCTTGGCGGCTGGAGGCTGGTACCCGTACGCTCACCGAGATCCTGTACGACTACGCCCGTTCCGGGTTCGCCACGGACCACAAGGGCCTGAGCGTCGACCGCCTCGAGGACGCGCTGCTCGGCGACGCGGCGGACGTCTACGCATGGGCGCGCTCCACACTGCTGCCGTTCGAGGACGACAGCGAGGACCTCAACGACACCCACGGCGTAGCCTGGTGGCCTCCGCACCACCAGGTGTACCCGTCCCTCGACGTCAAGGTCACGGGCGGCCTCGACGTGCCCGACGGGCTCATGAAGGCAGTGCGGGAACTGGCCAACTCCAGCGACCTGCCGGCGGTCCCCCTGGGCGAGGGGACGCGACTCGGCGACGGTACCTGGGCGGCCCGGCACACGGCTCTGTGGGACGCCGGCCACTCCGGATTGTCTCTGGACTGGCTGACGCCGCCCCAGATGACCGCCCTGTTCATCGGAAACCATGCCCCCGACCAGCGGTTGCTGGGCGCGCTGGGCACCGCGGAGCTGGCCGGGGGGGCGCGAAGCAGGGAACTGCTGGCCGACGAGATCCGCGACACGATCGGCGAGGCCATGGCGACCGGCACCCTGGACTTCCCGTACCTGCTGGAGACCGATCCGTGGTTCGGCGTGCTGGCGGACGAAGCCAGGGGCATCACCGACCGCTCGGCTCCCCGGTACGGCGAGATCGGCCAGGAGATGATGGATCTGGTGCCGTTCCTCGCGCGGCAGGACTACGGCCCGCACCTGGGTCTGCTGGCCGAAACGCTCTTCGCGCTGCCCACGAGGGACGTTCCGGTCTACGTCGCCTATCTGGCTCCCGGAGAACTGCGCGGAAGCGCGCCGGGCACGCTGCACTCGCTGACCGTCCCGCAGTTCCACTCGGCTGCCTTCACCCCCGCGGAGGCGCTGGACAGGCTGGGTGTGCCGGCCGCCGGATGGCATCGGGTCGTCGTCAAGGTCACCGGGTCGCCGGCCCGCGACGTGTCGTTCGCCGCGGCGCGTCCTCAGCACCGCCAGGCGCTCTTCCCCTGGCAGACGGACGTCTACGTGACCGCCCGCGGAGTGGCGCCCGACGACCAGGGCGAGCCGTACGAATCCGTGTGGGCCGAGGTCGGGCAGCGCCCTGAGCCCATGGCGGTCGACTCCGAGGTTGTTTCCGACGCCGGTTCCGACGTCTCCTCGGACTCCGGTGACGAGGACGGCATGGACGTGGACTTCGACCCGGACGCCGCGGTTGCCTCTCCGGACCCGTCGACGGTCGACGCCATCAAGATGTACCCAGGGGGACGTTCGGCCGAGCCGGTGCCGTCCGGTGGCGTCCTGGAGGGCTCCGGCCCCCGCTCGACTCGCGCGGGCGTCCTCCGCGGCTCCGTCGATATCCCGGGGCCGCGGGTCCCGGATGACCTGGCCACCCCGGCCGAGGCCGCCGGCGACCGCGTTCTCGCGCCGATGTCCGAGACGTCCGGCGAGCAGCGGGAGCCGGCTGAGCCGGCGGAGAGCGCTGTCCCCGAGCCCGAGCCCGAGCCCGAGCCCGAGCCCGCCCCGCGTGTCGTGGGCCGGTACCGGCTTCCCTCGTACCTGGAGTCGATGGAGGGCCCCGCGCCCGTCCATCTGCACAGCCTGCAGAACCTGGAGTGGGTCGCCGAGCGGATACGCCGGATGACCGGTGGTGATCCGACCGAGGTCACCGACCGGCTGACCTCGGACCCCGGCGCGTTCGTCGGTGCGGGCGTGCCGTTCCAGATCCACGGAGACGAGGGCTGGTACGACGTCACGGTCTCCATCACCCGTCACAAGCGCGAGCAGCGTCCGCTGATCGCCGTGGTGGAGGGTGAGAAGGGCGAGGGCCCCGACGTCGCCGAACTGCACACGGTCAGTTCCTCCAACGCGCAGTCGTCCAGCAGGAGACACGGCTGGGCGGCCAGGTTCGCCGGGACCGTCGTGCTGCCGACGCCGAAGCCCGGCCTGCTGGCCGGTGGCACGGCACTGGTGAACGTGTCGTTCGGGCAGACGGCACACACGTCGTCGCTACAGGAGAAGACCTCGCTCCACCGCCTCATGCAAAGCCTTGACGGCTCCGTGGACGTGCACCGCATGGTGGTCGTCACCGTGCGCGCGCAGCGAGCCGGGTCCTCGGTGCCCCAGGTCTTCGACGGCTGGGGTTCGGCGATCGTCACTGTTCCCGTCGGGCGCCTCGTCCCTGACGCCCCGTGGACCCAACCGCCGCGGCTTGAGGAACTGCCCGCCGAGACCGAGCGCGCCCTGCGGTTCGCGGATTCGCTCGACGTGCTGGCGGTGACCGGTGTCGGCGGGCAGTACCAGGGCGGCAAGGGGCTGTTCGACGTCATCAGCTCCGTCCTGCTCCCTGCTGTCACCGCACCCGGCGCTCCGGGACGCTCCAGCGCGTTCGCGGCCGGCACGCAGAGCCGTCTCACCGACGAGCTGAGCTCCTACTTCTGGGGGTGGACAAACTCCGAGGACTTGGTCGGCGCGGGGGGTCGGGAGCGCGCCGCGTACCGGACCCGGGCGGAGATCCGCGCGATCGCGCCCAGGTACCACCTCCCCAAGGAGTTCTCACGGCACTACGCGCAGTCCGACCGGACGTGGTCGGAGTCGGGCAGCCACGGTATCGGCGGCGTTGTCGGACTCGGGCCGGCCGTCGGCCTGGGGCTGCTGCCCGGCGGCCCGCGGCTCCGGTTGGCCGTACGGCCGGCGCTGATGTCCGCGGTCAGCCGCGTGGTCTCCTCCAGCTCGACCGTCGGGACGGCGCACGGAAACCAGTTCACCGGTGACCGCGTCCTCTACCAGGCGCGGGTGCGCGTGTGGGTTGAGGGCACCGGCCCGCAGTCCATCGCGATGCAGACGCGAGGGGGCAGCGGACCCGCGTACAAGGACGTGACCGCCTGGCTGAGCCTGCGTCCCGCCGAGGCGCGGTCGCTGGGGCTGCGTCTGCCTGATGGCATGGAGTCTGTCCCACCGCTGCTTCGGAACCCGGGATTCGAGCGGCGCCTGCCCTTCGGCCCGCAGAGTCCGAGCGTCACGCTGAGCGGCGTGGACACCTCCCAACTGGTCTCCTCCATTGAGAAGTTGTTCGCGACCGACCCGCGGCTGCAGGGATTCCTGCCCGGATTCGGAACGGCCAACGAGCCCAGGGGCTTCTTCACGCGCACGACAGAGGACGACCTGGCGCGCATGCTGGGCAACCACCGGCGGCTGACGGCCTCGCTTGCCCCGTCCAACCTGGTCGCCCGCAAGCCGCGGCTGCTCGGCGGGACCGGTATCACGACGCGCCTGCGCCGCAAGGGACGGCTCAGCGACGAGTACGTCCTGGTGCGGGTCAAGGGGCGCCTGCTCGGTGAACCCGAGTACAAGGGCGACCTGGCGGACTGGAAGAACCGCACCACGGCCAAGCTGGCCAACGGCGCACAGAGCGGCGAGAGCGGCCAGTACGGCTACTCGGTGACGGGGATGTTCTCGGCGAAGCCATTGCCCGGGCACTTCTACCTCACGCTCGCCCTCGCCCTGGGCGTCACCAGGTTCCGGGCCGTGCAGGCCGGTCTCAGCATGGAGACCCGCTGGCTGACGGCCGGCTCCGACGACGCCGGTGTGTTCGACTCCTTGCTGGCTTTCGACGTGGAGGTCAGCTTCGTCAGCCGTCCCAGGACCTGGCGGCGGCGCGTGACGCCCGGACTGCCCGGCCGGCAGGACCCGGAGGTCACCACCATTGTTCGCACGGGAGACGCCACAACGGTGGAGGACGGCGTCCTCGGGCTGCAGATCAATCCCGTCGCCGTGCGGCTGACGACTCCGACCGCGCTCGCCTTCGGCCCGGACCAGCGGTCGCTGACACACGTCCAGCCGAGCGAGGCGATCCCGTTCAAGCCGCCGGCGCTGGAGGGGATCAACACGATGTACGACCCCGCGTGGGCGGCCCCTCCGGCCGACGAGCGGGTGGTGAGGGAGTGGCTCGCCCTGGAACTCCTGGGCGGTGTCGGCGGCGAGCTCATCGAGTTGGCGAAGGACCTGCTGACCCAGGCATCCGGTGGCGACAAGGCGTTCTCCGTCCCGGGGCTGGATCCCGCGGAGTGGATCGAGGGCAAGTTCGGCGAGGACACGCTCCCGTCGGGTATGGCCCGCGCCGTCAAGAGTGCCTGGATCGCCGACGGGCTGAAGTACGAACGCCGGGCGGGCACGCTGAGGGGCGCGGTGGGCACCCGTGTCCACGTGGTCCGCCCCTCCGTCGTGGACGTGCTCAGCGGACCCGCCACCGAGTTGTGGATGACGGGTGGCCATCAGGTCGCCGGTGCCAAGGGCTCCTCCGGGTCCGTGTCGCCGTCCCTGATGGCCGGCGGGGCCGGGATGCTCGAGGGGACGGCCTTCCTGCTCGGCGGGCTGGTCCCCAGCGTCAGCCTGAGCAGGTCGGAACAGGAGACGCTGGTCTCGGCCGCCACGATCGACCGCGTCAGCTACACCGAGCGTGACCTCCGGCTGGTGCTGGTCCAGGCCGACCTCGAGGTCCTCATGGCGGCCGAGGTCAAGGCCGGTGTTCTGCCGGCCGAGCTGAAGACTGGTGGCCTGCTGCTCTCCGGCGCCGCCGCCGCGCTGGTGACCGAGGCGCAGGCGCGCGCGATGGGGCTCGGAGACCAGGTGGACGCCCGCCTGAGGGAACTGGGGATCATCCCGCCGCCCTCCGACGAGGAGTCCGAGTCGGAGCCGTTCGCCGAGTGGACGTTCAATCGAACGTCGTTGGAGCCGATCCCCGAGGAGTCGGAGTCGGAGTGGGAGTCGGAGTCGGAGTGGGAGCTGAATCCGTTCGCTCAGACCTCCGCACCGCGTCCCGCCTTCGACGATCTGGGGCCGTTCGAGGACCTGCCGTCGCCGCCGGCTGAGGAGCCGTTGCCGGTCGCCGGGGAACTGGGCGTCCTCACGGCATCGGAGGAGCCGGCAGGGGATGAGTCGTCCCCGGCCGAGGGGACCTCGCCGCTCCGCGAGGTCGCGGAGGAGACGCCGGACGCTTCGATGTGGCCCGCGACCACGAGGAGCGTGCCGATGCGTCCGGCGGGCTCCACTTCCCTGGAACGGGAGCCGGCCGTCGACCCGGCCGCCGAGCTTGTTCTGCCGCACGACGGGCCACTGGGCCTCGGTGTGGTGGAGAAGGCGCCCGACTTCGGACGTCTGCTCCCGGCACTGCGCGCCGCGCTGGCGGCCCGGAAGGGCGTACTCACCAAGGACCAGACGGCCAGCCTGCTGCCGGAACGGCTGCTGGAGGACCGGCGGAGCAACACCGAGCGGCTGGGATCGGTGCTCGCCGACGCCGTGAGCCTGTTGGGCAGCCTGGACGACGGCGGCGTGTGGCTGGAGCTGTTCCCCCGGAGCAGCGGCCGACTTGCCTTCTGGGCCCGACTGGTGTGGGACCGGCGGGACGGAACGTTCGACAGCCGTCCCACGCCCGGCCGGAAGATGGCGTACGGGACGACGGCGGTACTCGACAGCGGGTCGGCCCGCGGCGAGGGCGCGCAGTGGGAAATGGACGTGCCCGTCATCGTGAACGGCGTCCTCTCCGATCCCGAGGCGGGTGGCGTGGCGACGCTGCCGACGGGCGGGGTCGTCAGCCGGCGTTCGGTCGCCGACACCGCGCACCGGTCGTTCGCTACCAACATGCTGGTGATCGTTCCCGACAAGGCCGGGATGGTGACCGTCAGGATCCCGTTTGACGCGAAGCTGGAGCTGTACGGCGAGGGAACGCCGCAGGACGCTCCGCTGCTCTACTCCATCCCCCTGGAGGCCCCGCGCGCCAACGACGGCTCGGTGGTCGAGGACGACCGCTACCTGAAGTTCCGCATCCTGGAGTCCGACCTGCGGGCGCTGCGGCGCATGCGCCCGCCGCGGGTGCTGCCGCCGGCCGGCGGCAACACCGCCGCGCCCGTACCGCTGGAGCGGTGGCGCGGGGCCGGCGTGCGCCTGCCATGGGAGGCGCAGGTCAACGGTTTCCGCGGAGCCTGGCAGGCGCGGGCGGGCATGACCACGTTGATCCGCAAGCTGGGGGCCTCGCCGAACTTCGAGACCATCGGCAAGGCCGCCGCCTACGGCCTGCGCGAGGAGATGTCGGCGGAATGGTTCGAGTCGGCGCTGCCGGTGCTCGCCGGGCAGGGGGTGCTCCTGCCGCCGACGTTCGTCAGGAAGTTCTTCTTCGGGGCCGAGGACCTCGACGTCCGCCTGTACGCGCGGTTCATCGAGGGCGAGGTCATCAGCGCCGGTGAGGTGGCCGACTTCGACGCCATGGCCAGTGCGGCTCCGGGCGCCATGCGACTGGCGGCCAGTGGGCGCAACACCTCGCGGTCGGCCGGCGAGGACACCGTGATGCAGGGTGCTCCGGTGCCGGGCTGGATGAACTCGGGCGAGGGCTACTACCACGACTACGAGCCGACGCCGGCCCGCTCGTCGGGTCGCGCTATCGACGAGGCCGGGGGGCGCGACAGCGGCAGCGTGGTCGTGCGGTCCTACTCCGGTCCCAGCGCCCTGGTGCAGTTCGACGTGGACCTGCGGCTGGTCGCCCGGCTGCGGGACACGGTCACGCACGCCGTGGGGAGCGAAGACCGCGTGGCCGAACTGGACGTGCCGATCGCGTACCCGGTGCCGGTCCGGATGTCCCGTACCGCGGCCGAGGGGATGCTCGCGGCGGGGGCCATCACCGACCCCGAGCACCACGTGCTGCGTTCGCAGGTCTCCGTCGAGCCGGTCCTCGACGCGGAGGGGCGGCCATCGGGGCTGACCTCGTTCACGCGTAAGGACGCCGCGCTCCGCCGGAACGCCTACCGCGCGCTTCCGGGGCTGCGGGAGTACACGCAGTGGCGGCGGGAGCCCGACGGCCGGCTGGTCTCCTCGCAGATGCGACTGCCGGTGGCGCCGGACGCCAGGGTCGTCGTGTGGGGCTCGCTCGGCGCGGAAGGCGGGGGCTTCCAGGGAGCGACGGCGGACGACAAGCCTGTCCGCTTCGACGTCGGCGGTCTGCTGGCGCTGTTGAAGGACCAGGTGCCGGCGGACGCGACGGACATCCTGCTCACCTCGTGTTCCCAGGTCGACCCCGAGACGCTGGAGGCGACGGCGCGGCGGATCCGCGAGGCCACGGGTATCGCGGCGCATGTTCCGGAAGGCGGTGTCTCGGTCACCCCGGCCACCGGCGACGAGCCGGCTCGGCTGCACACCCACGAGCGGGCGGACGGCAGCGCCACGGGCTTCGTCTCCGTCCTGCCCGAGGAGCGCACGCCCGTTCCGCAGGTACCGGCCGACGATCAGGGGGCGCAGCCGCCGTACCCGGCGCCGCAACACCACAACAAGGAGGGGCTGGAGGTCGAGGTCCACCACGAGATCGTTTTCGATCCGGGTGTGGTCGAAGAGATGATCGAAAAGATGAAGGAGGTCGAGCGCGAGGAGGCCGAACGGGAAGAGCGGGAGTGGGTGGAGGACTCTGCCGAGAGCTATCTGTGGAACAAGGTGATCCTGGCCGACGGACCTGGTGTCCAGATCGTGACCGACGTCCGCATGTTCCTGCGGGACCGCGTCAGCGGAAAGGAGTACGCCGCCAGGGAAACAGCGATCCAGGACGGGGCCCAGGACGAGGACCTAGAGCAGGTCGGCTACCGCCGCGTCTCGGAATTCGTCACAGCACCGATGGACACGCTCGACGAGGAGCGGGGGGGACTGTCCACGCAGGAAGGGCTGGACCGGCTGGAGGAGGGCCGCCGTGCACTGGGGGTCACCTCGGAGCAGGGGGTCGCGATGCGGCTCGCCGATCTCCTCGCCGATCTCCGGCCAGACGGCTGGAAGGTGACCGGCTGGGGAGCGCAGGCCACGGTCCTGCCGAGTGCCGACGGCGCCAACCACCGTGCGTACACGCAGATCTCGGTGGGCTTCCCGGCGATCGGCCTCAGAACTCTGATGGACGAAGCGTCCCTTCGCTTCCTTCCTCAGAACGTGAGGGAGGTGCATTACCTCGCCGGGGCGCTTGCCAGGCGGTTGGCCACCGACTTCGTGCGGGACGCCGTCGGTGTGCCCGCCCTGTCGCCCGACCTCCTGCCGTTCCTGACGCCCGTGCCGGACATCGACGACGTGTACGGCATCGTGTGGAAGGGCCTGGGCCACGTTCTGGGACTGCTGTCCGCCGAGTCGCAGGGAAACATCCTCCGCAAGAACTGGTTGCCGGCAGCCGGCCGTATCGCGTTCGACCTCGTCCTGCCGGCGACGCGGCCGCGTACCCGAAAGTTCCTCGACGAGCACCTGTACACCAACATCGAGAACCTGATCGACGAGGCCAAGGCGCCCAACGGGCCGGCGGCCCTCCAGGCGTTGCTCGCCGCCGACACCACCGGCTCGGCGCGCGAGTTGCTGGACGTGGTGTTCACCGGCCGCAATTCCGAGGGCGAGAGGGTCAGCCAGGCGGATCTCGTCGGCATGGAAGACCTCCCCGGGCTGGACACCGACGGTGGCCGGCTGCCGGTTCCGCTGATCGTGGACGAGCTTCGGTACTGGGCGACTGAGGGGCCGCTCATGTCGCCGGAGGAGATCCGGCAGAACACGGACGACATGAAGGAGATGAGCCGCAGGGCCTACAAGAAGGCGGCGACTTGCAAGGCGCCGTTGCCCGACGACGTGCTCACCAGGTCCGTGTACCACATCGTGTCCCACCCCGCGGTCCAAGCCATGGCGCCCTTCCTGGCGGAGGCCGCGCGGGACAGGTCGGCCCTCGGGTACCGGTTGAACCCGGTGGTAGCCGGCCGCTTCGCGGAGCACATCGGAAACGCCGCTCTCGGCTGGCCGATGGACCCCAAGGCGCTGTCATTTCTGGGGAAGCTCGTCGACCAGGCGTCGTTCCGCCTCGCCCTGCTCCACGAAGCGGCACGGGACCGGCTGCGGCCGATCGTGGAAGCCGCCGAAGGCGTGCTCCCCGTGTTGCACCGGACACCGACGGGCAACTCCCCTGCGAAGTACTGGTACCCGCACGTCGTCACAGTCGACGGCAAGCGGCTGCACGTGGACCGGGTCCGGAAGACGGATTATCCGGGGCCGCAGGAGGACACTCCGGCAGGTGTGTCGTACCGGCCGGCCTGGGACGAGCGGCCGGAGGCCTACGGCCTCGTGCCGTCGGCGCGGCATTTCACGCAGGTGGGCTGGGCGCCCTGGATGAACGACGCGCTCGACGCCGACGCCATGGTGGAGAGTCCCGCGCAACCGGTGCCTTTCGGCAAGGTGTACGCCGTCGGACTGCGCGGCGACGCCGACACCGTCGAGTTGCCGCACGTCGACGGCGGCAGCCGGACGATCGACTACGAACGGCTCGTCGACCTCACGTTCGCCACCGCTCCGGCCCTGACGACGCTGCCCCGGGACACCGCGGCGCTCGTCATGGGAGCAGACCTGGCGGGGACACCGTCCCGCGACCCCTTGCTGTGGCCGGTCGCCGGGCAGTTGCTGTCCAACTTCTGGAGCCGGTGGGTCTGGGTTACGCGCAGCGGGAGCGAGCCGGTCATCGCCCCGGCCGATCCGGCGCGCGGCCTCGAAGTGCGGTACCAGTTGGCCGAAGGCGATCAGTGGGCAGGGTTCCGTCCGGAGCCGTCGACGGCCGAACTCGGTCGGCTGGCCAAGCTGGTGACGGACGACCAGAACCGGTTCCCGGACGTACTGCGGTGGGTCCGCGCGATCCGGCTGACCTACGGACCGCGGCTGGAGGACGACGCCACGGTCTTCCAGGGCCTGCTGCACGGCTTCTGGGCGCTGGAGCGCTTGCGGGCGCACAACGGCGATCAGGAGCCGTTCACGTGGGCGCACCTGCGCGGTCTGGTCACCAGGTACTTCCAAGTGATCAGCCAGGAGGAGCCCGCGTTCGCACAGGCGTTGCCGGCACTCCTGAACCAGGCCGCGCAGGTGTTCGATCTCCGGCTGCCGTTGGATCCCGCTTCCTTGCTGTCGTCGCACCAGGGCCGGGTGTCCGAGCCCCCCGCCGGGTCGGCCGCGGTCATGGCGGGCGAGCCGAACCTCGTCGGGTGGCAGTTCGAGCCGGGTGTCACGAGCAGCACGCCGGACGGCGGGTCGTCCCGTGGGGCAGGCGACCTCGTTCCCGAGGTGCCGGTCGGCGACGAGGTGTCTGACGACGGCTCGGACGATGACGAGGCGACACTGCTTCAGGCGCGGTGGACGACGTTGGGTCCGGAGGTGTTCCGGGCTGGGCGGCGTCCGGCGACGGCGTCGTACGAACTGGGCCCCGGACTGTGGGCCGGCACGCCACGCAGACGGTACGTGGAGGAGGTGGACGGCCGCCGGACGGGTGAGGTGTATTTCAACCGGGCAGACCGGCTGCCCCGGATGTCGCTGATGCAGCGGCTGAGGGAGAGCAACCGGCTTCTGATGCGCACCGGGGACGGCGGCTACGCGGAGCTGAAGGTACCCGTCCCGCCTCGCGCGGTGGTGTACGGCGTTGGTGTCCACGGCGCGATGGTGAACAACCGTGGCGCGTTGGCACGTGATGTGGCGAGCCGCATCGCGGGGCAGGGCTTCACCGACGTGGTGCTGGTGAGTTGTTCGTCCGAGGACGCTTCGCACGACACCATCGCCATGTTGCCGTTGGTGGAGGGCGAGGAGGTCCGGTTCCACTACCTCTTCGGTGAGGTGTCGCTGCAGCCGGATCCGTCCGGCGGGCCCGGCGTGTACTACGTGGTGCCGGACCAGTCGCGTAACTCGCCCATGTGGGTGGTTCGCCATCCGGATGGCAGGGTCGAACGGCACGTCGGTGAGGGCGGTCGCCGGGTGGACGCGCCGCCGCAGAACCCGTGGTTCGTCAACAGCGGAACGGACGGGGATGACACTGCTACTCGGACTTTTTCGGCGCGGAAACGGCAGGGGACTCCTCTGGAGGGGGATCGCCGGCCTTCCGAGCCGGGCGATGTCTCCGTGGATGTGTCTTTCCCGGGTGGCGGCCTGGTCGGCGAGGATATGGGTCCGGCGGGTGTGTTGGAGTTGTCTGACGCAGAGGGCGGCTGGCTGTATGGATCCGGCGGACCGCAGGAGTTGGAACGGAGCCTGCCCATCCCGGACGCCGGGTCGCTGACGCCCTTCGCGCTCGCTTGGGGGGACAATGTGGACCAGTGGTTGTTCGACGACGTGAATCAGCCGTACGTGTTCGGAGAGGGTGTGGCATGGCCCGCACCGGTGGACCAAGCCGGCCTGGAACCCCCCGACGGCGCGCCCGCAGACCAGCCCCTGGAATCGGATCTATCCAGAGGAAACCAGGGTGGATCTTTCATCGATCCTGCGGTATTGCTGGGGCCGGACACGGGCAACCCATCCTTCCTTGACTTCCTAGACGACCAGGACGACCAGGACGGTCTGGGTGATCCGGCCTTCCCGGATGACATGGGAGTGGGAGGCCGGATCGGTCGGCAAGACCTTTCCCCTGAGGCTGTCTCCCCACTCGGGGAAGAAAACGCATCCGGTCCGCAAAGCGGCGTCGCGCAGAACGGAGGCCCTGGCGGGCAAAGTGGCGTCACGAAGAAGCGAGCCGCAACTCTGAAAACGTTGGCCGAAAAAGTTGCCACCGCCTACAAGCAGCCGCAAAGTGAGAAAATCCGCAAAGCCGCTGTCGCCGAACTCGACCAGGCACTGGCCGACATCCAGGGAGGCCAGGACTGCACCCCTGCCGATCAGAGTCCTGCTAAGTATGTGCGGGCAGCCCTGGGTCACTTCGTTGCCCATGGGACTGTGAACGCTCCGATGAATGCACCTGGGTTTGTGGGCAGCGAGCAAGTGAACCTGGGTAGTTGGCTGAGTGATCTCCGTGATCCCGAAACCTATCAAACGGGTGTTCGGTCTTGGGTTGAGGCGGTTATGAATTCGCTGGGTATGTACTGGCGGAAGACTTATCTGCCGACCGGCGGTGTCGTACGCGGGGTTTCTTCTGTGGACCAGTCTGTGACGTCCGTTCTGCGGGGGCTTGCTGCCAAGGTTGTTAAGGAGCGTCCTAAGGTGGTCGGGCGGGGCTTGGATCCCGAGGATCTTGACCGGAGCGGGGTGTTCGGCGAGACCGTCCGTGAGCTCGACCAGAAGCTGGCCGGCTTCAAGACCGGCACCCCTGAGGAACGGAGCGCTGCGCGAGGTGTGCGCGCGGCCCTGGTCCACTACGTCGCCCATGGGACTGTGAACGCCCGGAAGGGGGAATGGGAGTTGGTGGACGGCAAGCGAGTGAACCTGAATACGTGGCTGGCCGCTATCCGCAAAGCCGGCCCCCATCCATCGGTTCGGTCCTGGGTTGAGGCGGTTATGAATTCGCTGGGTATGTACTGGCGGAAGACTTATGTGCCGACCGGCGGTGTCATGGGCGGGCGGTTTGTGAGGTCCGGTGGTGCGAGTGGCCGGGCCGGCCGTAGTGGTGCGGCGAGTCAAGTCGGGCCGGCGGCAGTCAGGCCTGTGAGAGAAGCCAGGCCTGTGAGAGACCCGGGAGCGCCGCGGAGTGACCTGAAGCATCCCGAGTGGGACCTCACCGACGGAGAATGGGAGCTGATAGAAGCCGCCCCCCTTTCGAAGGGCATTCGTGGAGACGCGCGAGATCATTTCAACGCTTTGATGTACCGCGTCCGGAGCGGCATCGGGATGAAAAAAGAGGTGCCGGATCGGTATTACATTCCTGCAGGCACCAATCACTTCTACCGGTGGGCGCAGGCCGGTGTGTTGAGCCAGGTGCAGGAAATCGTGGACGCCAACCCAGAGGACGTGCATGACGTAGTGCAGCAGGCTGTGAGAGCGCTGTTCGAGAAGGCCCAGGAATACCTGAACAAACGGGATAGCAAGTTCACGCCTGCGGTGTCGTTGCCGACTCGGCCGTTGCCTGCGGGGAGTTTGCGGGACGAGCACCTTGTGAGGCTCGGGGAGGTTGCTGCTGGGCAGGTCGTGGTCGCTGATCCGGTTGATGGTTCTGTGCGGCCCGATGCCTGGCAGTCGACCGAGCCCGTGTCGCGGGACTTCTTCGGGGAGGACGGCCGCTGGTTGGGCATGGCGTACCTCGCCGAAGCGGAATACGAACTGCGGGCCTCCGCGCTGCGGCGGCTGCCGTTGATCGAGC
>NZ_JBFAWW010000068.1:0-18944 GCF_040680495.1 Streptomyces sp. NPDC052036
GGCCTCCGCCAGATCCAATACCGCAGCGACATCATCGACGGATGCCTCACCGGAACAGGGCTCACACCGACGACACCACGACTACAACGTCAGTAGGGGACTCGTCCCTTGTGATTATCGACACCCAGTCCGTCCGCGCTGCCGCCGGGGTTCCCAAGACCACGACGGGACTGGACGCCAACAAGAAGGTGTCGGGTCGCAAGCGGGGACTGATCGTCGATGTGATGGGGCTGATCATCGGCGTCGTGGTGCTGGCCGCCTCCGCCCACGACAATGCCGCCGGCGCCGCCCTGCTCGATCAGGCGGCCGTGCGGTACGGGATGCGGCTGGAGAAGGCCCTGGTGGACCAGGGCTTCAAGGACGAGGTCGTCATCCACGGCGCCCTGCTGGACATCGACGTCGAGGTCGTCCGCCGCAACCCCGCCGACCAGGGCGAAGGCTTCGTCCCGCAGCCCAAGCGGTGGGTGGTCGAGCAGGTCAACGGCACGTTGATGTTGCACCGCCGTCTGGCCCGCGAGTACGACCACCGCCCCGACACCTCCACCTCGCGCGTCTGCTGGGCTTCCATCGCGAACATGGCCCGCCGCCTCACCACACCCGCCCCGACCTGGCGCCACACCCTCGGGCTGGCCGCATGAACGTCATCGAGCTCCTGGCAGACCTCCAGGCCCAGCATGACGAGACCGCAGCCCGGTCCAGTGAACTACGCGACCAAATTGAGCACTTGACCGCCGCCTTGGCCGAGACCGAAGCGCGACTCGCGGACCTGGCCACCACCTGGAAGGTCATCGCCGAACGCCTCCCGCCGGAACCGAGCCCGATCCGCCCGAGTCACCCACCGCCTACCAGGCCATCGTGAATGCCTTCAACCAGCACCCCGACCAGGTGTTCCGCGTCCGTGAGCTGCACGAACTCCTCGGTATGCCCACCGATGAACTATCCATCAACGTCACCCGCAGCCGCCTCGGGCGCCTCACTCGACAAGGCTTCCTCGCTCAACCCGGACGAGGCCGCCATCAGAAACGGACTTAACGTCCTCTCAGTTTGCTAAATGATGCCGGACCCGCCCCCGACCTGGTCATGGCCGACCTGACGGCAACCGAGAAGACACTGCTGAATGCTCCGTGGGAACTTGGCGCCGACGTCCTGGACTGGTTCGCCTGGAACCCGATTCTGAGCCTGCCTCGTGTTACGGCGTGACGTGCTCGCAGCAGCCCATCCCAATGCTCACGCCGGGCTGCTCGGCCACCTGTCGGCGTACTCGGTGAAGTGCTCAGTTGTCAAAGGCTGCGACTGACGCCCTGTCGGCACTGATCAAGCCCTTGGCGAGGCTGGGCTCGTTCTGCCTATCGTTCGATTCGGCGTCACGGTGGACGCTCAACAGGACAGTGCCTAAGGTACGAGGGAGTGGTCGGCGTGGGTGTATTTGTCCGGATCAGGGGGTGGTTGGAGTGCGACGATCGGCAGCTTGCCCGGGTCAAGGAGATCGTCAGCTCCGAGGACCCCGATCGGACGTATAGCGGAGGCTGGGGCTTCCCGGCGCGGCAGTACAACTGGACCAACTGGGTTTTCTTCGGCGCTGACATGCGCGAGCAGTCCGTTGACTGGTTTCTGGAACAACTGCGTCTCGTAGCGCGGATTCCTGCCTCCGATGATGACAACGACCTGGTCACCGGCCTCTTCCTCGTCAGCCACGAAGTCGAGGGCATGAGTGAGTGGCAGGTCCGCGATGGGGGTGTAGCGATCGGACGCGCAAACGGGGAGTACCAGTACCTCGACGAGTAAAGCCACCAACCTATTGGCTGCGCAGACTCAGGCAGTCAGGCCGCGTTGGTGTCGCGTTCGATGGCGGCGAGCCCCTTCTTGAGCCGGTAGCTGGGGCCGTTGATGGAGATCACGGCGCAGTGGTGGTGGAGGAGGCGGTCGAGGATCGCAGTGGCGAGGACTTCGTCGCCGAAGACCTGACCCCACTTGCTGAAGGTCTTGTTCGAGGTCAGGATGATCGACTACCCCTTTTTGACCGGGCGGCCGTGGTCGGTGAACAGCAGGTTCGAGCGCAGGCCGTCTGGCCGGTGCAGTAGCCAGTGCCGCGTCGACGGGCAGCTGGATCCGTGGGGCCCAGGGCAGCAGGGGCCGGGTGGCCTCGCTCGCCAGTCTGCGCACCCGGAAGTCCTCGTCACGGGTCCACGCGCCGACGGCCTTCATCGTCTCGTCGGGGAAGTCGGCGAGAAAGTGCCGCACCGGGAGCTCGGCGGAAAAGTACCCCATCATGCGGGCCAGAGCGGCGAGCGCCTGGTCCAGGTGCTCAGCGGTACGCAGGTGACGGGAGACGTAGTCGGAGTGGGGCGAGTAGATGTGCAGGCCGAAGTCGTTGGTCACCCCGGCGGCCTCGGGCGTCGGCGGGAGGGAGCGCAGCAGGATGTCGAGCGCGTCGGGGCCGGTGATCGGAAGGTGGGCGTGCAGGCCCTCGCTGGTGCGGGCGATCCGGGCGCTGAGCTCCAGCCGGGGAAGGTCGGCCGTCACCGACTTCACGAAGCTGTCGGCGTCGAACTCGGGGCAGGCTGAATGGAGTTCGCGGTCGATGCGGGCGATACGCTCGGCGTTGAGGGCGGTCTCTCTCAGGGGAACCTTCACGGTCATGGGCAAACCCTAGGGCTGGCTACGGGGCCGCCCTCGTGTTCTCGCCGCAGGTCATCCGGCGGTGTGAACACGAGGCTTTCGGCTATCGGACGGCGGCGCGGTACAGCAGCCGGCGCTGGCGGGAGCTGTCGCAGTGTGGGTCCGGCGATAGCCCCACGAGGACTGCCTCGGCGCCCCGCACGAGAGGCTCGGCGAGGCAGAACGGACCGCCGTCGGGGCCGCCTTGCCCGACCTTGACCGTCCTCTTCCGTATGGCCGAACACCTCGGCGACCGGCCCGGCATGGTCTCTTTCACCATGTCCAGCCGTGGCCACCGCTGTTGTGGGACAGGGCCAGGACGGCGGTGGCCACGGTGAGGTACTGAGTCGGGCGGCCCTGGCCGAACAAGGCCGCCAGGGCCCAGGCGAGAGCCGTGTACCACGGCATCGACCACGGTGCAGCGAGGACCCAGGCGAAGGCCAGCGCGAACGGCAGGGCGCCGACAACGGGGGCGTCCGGAGCGGCGCGGCGGCGGAGCGCCCACGCCAGCGCGAGCATCACCACCGGCCACAGCACGCTGACGATCGCCGCAGTCGCGTGAGGGCCCAGGACCGCGGTGCCGAACTGGTCGAAGACCGCCCACAAGGAGGGTGTAGAGACCAGTCGGGAGGCCGCGGAGAGCGGGACCAGTGCGTGCGCGCCGTAGGCTCCGTAGAGCGCGGCCAGGGTCAGCGCGGCCGCGCATGCCTGCCGGGCGGCCGGTCGCCAGGTGCCCGAACGCAGTAGCGGCCAGGCCAACCCGACACCGAACAGGCAGGCACTGATCTTCACGCCACAGGCAAGGCCGACCAGCCCCCCCACGATCAGGTCGTGGTGCCACCGGGTCGTCCTGCGGGCGAGGTGGATCGCGCAGACGGCCAGGCCCGCGACGAGGGTGTCCAGGTGCCCGCCTGCGACCAGCACGCCGATCAGCAGCGGGTTGACGCTCCACAGCAGGCCCGCGCGGACGGGATCGTCGGCGGTACGCAGCAACAGGTACCCGGTGCCAACGAAGACGGCGGCGTTCGCGAGCATCAGCGCCCATATGGTCAGCCACGGCCGCTCCTGGCCGATGAGTGCCGCAGCGCCCTGCCACCACGTCGCCACCGGACCGTACACGGAAGGTGCGTTCCGCCACGCCTCGCTCACCAGGTGGGCGTACGCGCCACCCAGCCGGGCAGGAGTCGTCACATACGGGTCACCGCCGAGCGCGGCGATACGGCCGTACGCGGCATAGCTGGCCGTGTCGGAGGAGCCGACCGGGGTGAGGTTGGCAACGGCGAGCGCGGTGAGCGCGCCGAGCCGGAACAGGAGTCGGGCATCGGGTCTCCAGCCCCGCTCATGAGCCTTGAGCATGCCCAGCGCACCCCAGCACGACAGCACGATCGCCGCGATCGTGACCGTCTGGGAGACGGTGTCGGGCATGGCAGGCAGCCGGAGCCAGGGGATCGGTACCCTGAGCGTGTTCTGGTTGGGCGCGCTCGCACCGACCAGTGCGAACAGCGCGACACCGGCCCCGGCCATCCACACCGCTGGGCGCTGTGCCGGCCGATCGACGACCATCAGCTTCCGCGAGGGAATTCTCCGCATCGGGCCCGCGAGACGCAAAGCCCACTCATTATGGTTGGTCGTCAAGGTCACTCTCCGGGTGTTGCTTCAGCTCGCGGCGTGGACTGCCGTGACGATCTTGTCGGCGAACTTGTGGCCCTCGCCGCTGTCGGGTATCACGGTCGCCGCCTCATCGCTGCTCATCCGGCAGAATGCGCAACAGTTGCCGCAGCAGTTCTTCGTCCGTGGCGGGCAGCTTGTCGACGAACCGGGCGAGCACGGCTTCGCGGTCCGGGTCGGACTCCAGCGCCTGGTACATCCGGCGAGCGGTCATCCCCGGGGAGTCCGTCACCGGCGCGTACGCATACGTGCGGCCCTGCTCGGTCCGGGTCAGCACTCCCTTGTCGTGCATCCCGGACAGCACGGTCGCCACCGTGCCGTACGCGAGGTCGCCGCCCAGCCTGCGCAGCAGCTCGCCAGCGGTCAGCGGCCCGGCGGGCGGACCGCAGCAGCGCAAGCACCTCGGCCCCCAGAGAGCCCGGCCGCCGCCTACGGGTGGCGGGCCCGGAGGTCACGAGTTGGTTTCCTTCCCCTCGTTGTCTACAGGTCGTGTAGACGCCAGTGTGCCGCCGAGTGTGCCATGCCTTCCTGTGCACCAGGCAGCCGGGTACGCGGCTCCCCGGCAGTACCGTCACGGGCTCGGCACCGGTCGCTACCGCCGCAGGCGTGCAATCCGAGGGTCTTGAAGGCGGGCGCCTTGACCAGATCGGCGGCATCGGGCTCAGGTTCGGTGCGGTCAGTGTCCGGCGGCCTTCGGTGAACGCCCCCGCACTCGCGTCCCGCACGATCTCCCGCGGCGATATTTTGGGTGGGGGCGGTTGCCGGCGTATTGCGAGCCAGATTTACTCTTACAACTTGTAGGAGTTGCCGGGAGCGTCAGTCCGCCCTGGGCCAGGCCCCCATGGGGTGTCACGGCGGGGCGGCTTCGCAGCGATGGCGGTGGCGTGTGCCTGGCTGAGGAGTGGCGAGTATGAGTGAACACCGGCGCCGATCGTCGGGGAGGACCGGACCGTCCGGCTCGGACGGTATGCCGCACGGCGGCCGAGCAGCGGCGCGCAGGGCTGCCCGGGCCGGGGGCGGGCGGGGCCGTCGTGCGGCGGATGCGCGACGTGCGGACGCCGGACGCTCCGGCCGGGCGGACACGCGCCGTGCGCAGGCCGACCGCTCCGCCCGGCGCGGCCTCATCGACTACCCGCGGGCGGGCAAGCGTGGCCTGCGACGGTGGCTGCCGTCGTGGAAGCTGGTGACCGGTACCTTCCTGCTGTTCTTGGGCGGCCTGGTGGGACTGTTCGGGTACGCCTACGCCACGACGACGATCCCCAGCGCGAACCCCAGCACGCAGCAGCAGAGCAACACTTACTACTGGTCGGACGGCTCGGTGATGACCACGCAGGGGTCGACCAACCGGCAGAACGTCGACCTCGCGCAGGTCCCGAAGCTGGTGCAGTGGGACTTCCTCGCGGCGGAGAACGCCACTTTCTACACCGACCCCGGTGTCGACAGTCAGGGCATGCTCCGCGCCGTGTACCACATGGCGACGGGCGGCGAGGTGCAGTCCGGGTCCACCATCACCCAGCAGTTCGTGAAGAACACCTACCTCACCCAGGACCAGTCGGTCACCCGCAAGCTCAGGGAGATCCTGATCTCCCTGAAGATCGGTGGCCAGCTCTCCAAGCAGCAGATCCTCCAGGGCTATCTCAACAGCTGCTACTACGGCCGTGACGCCTACGGCATCGAGGCCGCGGCGCGCACCTATTACCACGAGCACGCCTCCCAGCTGACCGTCAGCCAGGGCGCCTTCATTGCCGCCACGGTCAACGAGCCGAGCCTGCTGATGCACGCCGACACCGACCCCCAGGCCAAGGCTCAGGCCGCGGCGCGCTGGAAGTACGTGCTGGACCGCATGGCCAAGATCAACAAGATGACCGCCGCTCAGGAACAGCAGTATCTGGCCGCAGGGTTCCCGACGCCCAAGCCCTACTCTCCGTCGGCGGGGATGTCCGGGCAGACCGGCTATCTGGTGCAGACCGCTGAGAAGTATGTCGAAGCTCACACGTCCCTCACGGACCAGCAGTTGGGCCACGGCGGCTACCAGATCTACACCACCTTCAACAAGAAGAAGGTGAACGCGTTGTCAGCGTCCGTGGCGGCGATGGAGCAGAAGCACCTCGACCCGAAGCACCGCTCGGCCGACAAGGACGTCCAGGTCGGCGCGGCGTCCCTTGATCCGTCCACCGGCGCGGTCGTGGCGCTGTACGGCGGCGCGGGCTGGGACAAGGGCCACTGGACGGACAACGCCGACGCCACCGGTGTGCCGGTCGGCTCCACCTTCAAGCCCGTCGACCTGGCCGCCGCCCTCGATCACGGTGCGGTCCTCTCTCCCGGGCAGCCGGCCTCGCCGATCACCCCGGACTCCAAGTTCAACGGCGACGACGGCATCACCATCAAGAACCAGCAGGGCCGGCAGCTGCCGGACCCGAGTGATCCCACGGGGCTCCTCCACCAGCGCAACGACGTGCCCACGAAGTGGGGTTACATCACCCTGCGCAAGGCGATGGAGCAGTCGGTCAACACCCCCTACGTCCAGCTGGGCGAGTACGTCGGCTACGACAACGTGGAGGGCGAAGCCCTCAAGGCGGGTCTGCTGCGCAAGAGCCTTCAGTACGACACCCCCGGCTTCTACATCGGCACCTCCACGCCCTCGGCGATCCGCATGGCCGACGCGTACGCCACCTTCGACGACGAGGGCGTCCAGCACGAGCCGTACTCGGTGACCAAGGTCGTCGCCGACGGCCAGCAGCTGCCCGGCTTCGAGGCGCCCAGGGGCACGACCGCCATGCCCTCCTCGACCGCCGACACCGTCACCGACGTCCTGCAAGGAGTCGTGAAGAGCGGAACCGGCACGCATGCCCAGGCCCTGGGCCGCCCAGTGGCCGGCAAGACCGGCACGACCGACGACTACAAGTCCGCCTGGTTCATCGGCTACACCCCGCAAATGGTCACGGCAGTCAGCCTGTTCAAGGAGGATCCGAAGAACGCGGGCCTGCAGTCGATGCAGGGCGTCGGCGGCTACTCCAAGGTGTTCGGCGCTGACATGCCCACCGAGGTGTGGACCGGCTACATGACCGCCGCCCTCCAGGGACAACCTGTACGGCAGTTCCCGCCCGTACCCCCGCTGGGCCAGAGCACCGACGAATACGGCGCACCCTCACCCACCCCTTCCGCCGCCGCGACCCAGAGCACGCCCACAGCCACCCCGACCGCACCGCTCACACCGAAACCCACCACCGGACCGTGTCGCGGGCGGAAGAAGCACTGCGTCAGCCCGAGCCCCACCGACACCACCGGCGGCACGACCGGCGGCACGACCGGCGGCGCGGGCGACGGCGGGCTGCTCGGAGGAACCACCGGCGGTGGCACCTCACCCACACCCGCACCCACGACCGGCCCACCGGCCCCGGCTGGCATCCGTCGAGGGGCGGCGCACTGATCCACGACGCTCTCGGCATCCGAGCCGGTGACCGCCGCCAGCGCGACGCTCGCCGGCCTTGGAATGGCTGCTGGCGGGCAGCGTGGCCGCGTTCGTGGCGGCTTACCTCGCCACGCGCTTCCTCGTCCGGCACTTCGAGAACCGCACCCTCATCCCGTTCGCCATCTACTGCACCCTGGCCGGGCTCGGCAGCCTCGCCCACTTCATCATCGGCTGACCGGACACCTGTTCCCGCGTGTCCAGGCATGCCCGCCGCGGGCGGCATGTCTCCTACCCGCACGTCATCGCGATGTCCCTCCGTCGGCTGTATTCATCCGGGCTGTAGCGACGGGGCCGGGGCGGCACCGCGCGTAGGGCGAGCCCCGTGTTCGTGCGCGGGCCGGGTCCTCGACTCGATGGGGCGGCCTTTGGTAACCAGAACAACTACATGATGTAGAAATGAGCGTGGTAACGGAGGCGCGCAAAGAGGAGGACCGTCGATGGCGCCAGGTCCCATGACCGCCGCAGGGGCACTGGATCCGCACGTGATGCTGGCGAGGTTCGGCGCCTGGGCCGTCCTGGCTGTCGTCTTCGCTGAGGCGGGGTTGCCCGCGCTTGGCGTCTTCCTGCCCGGGGACACGCTGCTCCTTCCGGCCGGGCTCGCGTGCTCGCTCAGCGTGCCAGGTGCGAGCCGATTGTCGTTGCCGTTGGTGCTGGCGTGCGCGGGAGCGGGTTCCCTCGCGGGAGCGCAGACCGGGTTCTGGCTTGGTCGACGTGGTGGGCGATCCATGCGCTTGCGTCAGCCGGAGGGGCGGGGGCGGGATCGCATGCAGCGGGCTGAGGCGCTGTTCGCTCGGTACGGGCCCCGGCGGGCGGTCGTGCTGGGGCGTTTCGTGCCGGTGATACGCACCTTGGTTCATCCGGCCGCCGGGCTGCTGGGTATGCCGACGGCCTCCTTCACCCTGTGGCAGGCCGCGGCCGGACTCGCCTGGTCGCAGTCGCTGGTGCTGTCGGGATATGCCCTTGGGGAGACCGGGCGGCACGGAACGGCTTACCTGGCTCCCGCCGTCGCCGCAGTTGTCGTGGCAGGTGTCCTGCCGACCGCCGTCCAGTGGGTCCGTTCCCGCCGGGCCGACCGCCGTCTGGTCGAGTTGGATCCTGCGGTCCCAGTTGCGCGCGTACCGTCCCAGTCCTCGCCGGACCCTGGACGGACAAGATGTCGGTGACCTGCTCGCCGGCGCCATCCGGTGCGCCGAGCCGGACCCGTCGCGGGCTCGCCGCCGTGCCCCGGGTGTTGAGCCCGGCCGGGTATCTCGCATCTCTGCCGATCAAAGCCGCAACGTGGCCGCCGCTCACAAACTGCGGCAACAACGAGCCGGGCTCTTCCATGGCATGCCCTTCGCCGTCCAGCGCACCGTCTACCCGGCGCCCGTCCTGGCCTGAGCGAGCGGCGTCGCCTTCTCCGAGTCCGACACGTGGGAGAAGTACTCGCTGTACGTGCAGTTCGCCACCACGCCTGCCGGGCTGACCGACTTCCTGAAACGGCTCGGTGCCGGACCGGCCGGCCTGCGAGCCGGCCGGGTCACGGTGAGGGTTCCCGCCCGGCAGGCCGGACGCGACCGCTGGAGCTGCCCGGCGGATCATTGCTGGGCAGGCATGACGCCGGCCACGCGCGGTCTGCACCCGGCTCACGGGATCACGGTGCACCTCGACCGTCCCCGGCGGCCGACCGTGTTCGTGCTCTCCGTGATCCGCTCCACGCATCGCCGCAGGGCGGCGCCACTTGCCGCCGTGCGCCCCGCGCGTTGACGGGACGGCCCCGATCGGACCGCATCGGCGCCGAGTCCGGGCTTGAGGGGCATGCGAGCCGGCGCCTCCGGCCGTCAAGGTTCTACAACATGTAGTAGATTGGGGCGGTGGTCATTCTCGCGTCACTGCGATGTCATCAGCATGTCATCGCGGAGGCGGAGGCCGGCCCGTCACGCGGGCCCGAACCGCTTCGCCTGGTGCACGCCCCCGTACTCAGACGGCGTGCTCGTACGGAAGGACGTCTCGTTATGACCGCGGCCGCCACCGCGCAGCTGGCCTTCGACGGGTCAGGCGTCGACGGCCCGTTGTTCACCTCCGTCACCGACTTCGCCCGCGACACAAAGTGGCTCAACACCCCGCTGGAGGTGTGGACCAATCTGGGCCTGGGTGTCTTCGCGGTGCTCATGGTCATGGGCTGGTGGTCCGCGCGTCGCCGCGGCACGCAGGCGATGACCGTCGCGCTGGCCGCGCCGGTCGCCGTCGTGGCCGCCTTCGCCGTTGCCGAGGTGGTCAAGAAGATCGTTGGTGAGGTGCGGCCCTGCCGGTCAATGCCCCATGCCTACTTCGTCGATGCCTGTCCGGCGCCGTCGGACTACGCCTTCCCGAGCGGGCATGGCTGCGTGGCCGCCGCGACGGTGGCCGCTCTGTTCCTGCTGGACCGCCGCCTGAGCGCGATCGCGGCGGTGTTCGCCGTGGTGGAGGGGTTCACCCGGGTCTACGTCGGCGCTCACTACCCCCACGATGTTCTCGGCTCGGTGCTCCTCGCGCTGCCCATCGCCTACTTCACCAGCCTGGCCCTGCGCCGCTGGGCCACGCCTCTGGTCGCATCCCTGAGCCGAGGAGCGCTGCGCCCGCTGCTGGCGGCCGAACCTGTAGCCACAACGCAGGCTGCCCGGTAGCTACGCCGGCGGGGGCGGCACGCACGACCGCCCCCGCCAGGTGTGCTTGCCGACATCGATCCAGACCTTGGCCGGCGCGTCACCCGGCCTCGGCGCACGACATCTTTCTCTGTGCCGCTTTTCGCTCGCGGGATGCGGTAGGCCCAGGGCTGGCGGAGAACAGGAGCAGCGCTCAACAGCCACAGTCCGCCCGGCGTGCCAGCGAAGGGGGCATTCATCGCGGCGCCGAACGACGGTACCGAGTGCTGAGCCGCCGCGGCCGGACGAGCGCCTTGGCGTACCCGATTCCGACGCGCTGCGCGGACCCGCGGACGTGCCGGACAGCGTCACCCTCGGTCAGGGAAGTCACTACGCAACAGCTGTTCCAGCAGTTGCTCGTCCTCCGCCGACAGCTCCGACACGAACCGGGCGAGCACGGCGGCACGGTCTCCGCCCTCGTCCAGCAGTGAGTGCATCCCTGCTGCCGCGATTCCAGCCTGGTCGTCCACGGGTGCGTAGACATGGCCGCGCCCCTCACGCTGCCGGGTCACGAGCCCCTTGTCGCACAGCCGCGTCAGGATCGTCAGGACCGTCGTGTACGCGGCACCGGGGACCTCTGTTTGGACCACGGCTGCCGTCACGGGGCCGCCCGCCGCCCACAAGACGGCCAGCACCGCTCCTTCCAGCTCCCCTGGCGCACGCCGCCGGGCTTCCGCCCGGCCGTACTTGCCGCCTGTCACCCGGCATCTCCTCTTCCCCTCGTCGGCAGGGCCCACCGTGACCCCGTTCAAGCTACTACGAGACGTAGAAAAAAGGTTGTCCCGAAGGGTGAGCCTCTGCACCCGTGGGCCTCCGGTGTCGATCGTTGCGGGCCGCGGCCGTGCGGTTGCGCAGTTCGTCATCCGCCTGGTGCCGCAGGCGCCGGTCCACCATGGCGTTGAACACAACGGTCAGCACGGTCGGGCAGGAGCGCGGTGGCGGTCACCGCGACCAGCAAGAGATGTCCGGCAGGGTGCGTGGAGCCGCGCGGCGAAAGACGGCGTTCATGACAGCCGGTGTCCGATTCCGGGTGCCGTGGCGACGGTGAGGTGGCTGTCGGCCTCACGCGGCTTGCGGCGCAACCGGGTCAGGCACTGGTTCACACTGTTGTCGCCGACCCGTGCACCTTCGGGTCAGCCCGCCCTGAACAGGGCGCGACGGTGTACGAGGGCGGCGGCGAGTGCGGCCAGCAGCCGGAATTCCGTCAGGGACGGGGTGAGGCGGACAGCGTGCACGGTCGCGCTGTGCCGGATCGTGTCCAGGACCAGCTCGCCGGGCGTGGCCGCGGGCCGCGGGGCGGTTCGTCGGAGCGCGGCCGGCAGGCGGGCGGCGAGTTCGGGGAGCTGGCACGGTTTGGGCAGATGGTCGTCGCCTCCGGCGGGGAATCCGGACAGGCGGTTGGTGAGCTGGTGCCCGGAGCTGAGGAAGGCGACGGGGGCGTGGAAGCCGTTGGCGCGCATGGCCTGGCACACGTTCCGGCCGCCCGCGGCCGGCAGCCCGATGTCCAGGACGGCCGTCGCGACGCCGCGTCGGTCAGGCGCAGGGCGGCGGCACCGTCGGCGGCGAGGACCGGGTCGCAGTCCTCTTCCGACTGGCCGCGGCACAGCACGTCGCGCGGCTGTGATCGTCCTCAACGACCAAGATCTTCGGGCGCACCGACCGAGGACGGGATCACGGCTGTCCTTCCTCCGGTGTGGCGGCCCGGCGGCTGCGCAGAAACTCAAGGAGGAGGGGAAGCAGTGACGCGACGACGATCAAGGCGACCAGTGGCAGCAGATAGCGGTCGACGTTCGGGATCGATGACCCCAGCGCGTATCCGCCGAGCGTGAGGCCGAGGCTCCACACCAGCCCGCCGGCGACCTGCCAGATCGTGAACGTCCGCACCGGCACGCCCAGGGCGCCCGCCATAGGGTTCAGCACGGTGCGCACGACCGGCACGAAGCGGGCGAGGACGACGGCCTTCGCGTGTCCGTACCGCTCCAGCAGCTCCTCGGCGCGCCGTGCTCCCTCGTGCAGCTTCTTCGACCGGCTGCGGGTGAGCAGGGCCCCGCCGGCCTTGCGGCCGAGGACGTACCCGACCTGGGCGCCCAGCAGCGCGCCGACGGCGGCCGAGACCAGCAGCGGCCCGAGCGAGAGGTGCAGGCTCTGGTCGGACGAGCCGGTGCAGAGCAGGCCGGCCGTGAACAGCAGCGAGTCCCCGGGCAGGAAGAAGCCGATGAGCAGCCCTGTCTCGGCGAACATCACCACGCCGACGCCCAGCACTCCGAAGGCGGCCAGCAGCGACTTGGCGTCGAGCACGTTCACGGCGAGCTGCGACGCGAGGTGCAGTGGTGGGGTCACGCGGCCGAAGCCCTTCTCTGGGAACGATGTGACGTCGGTGAGCGGACAGGCATGAACGCCTACACCAGAGTAGACGGTCTACGTGAATGTAGACGATCGTTCGCCGCAGTGCGCTCCCGACGGTTCGTGGTCGGCAGCTGCCATCCGTGGTCGCGCAGCGGGCCGACCTCGTAGCCCCGCTCCTCGCAGGTGTCGAGTATGCGGGGGAATGCGCCGAGGGCGGAACGCCAGGCGCCGGGGGCGGAGGTGCAGTCTGAGTCGTGCAGCAGGATGGTGCCGCCGCCGTCGAGGTCTGCGGTGACCGTGCGGTGGACCGACTCGGGTGTGGCCCGCGCGGTCCAGTCCTCGCCCCAGCACGTCCACAGCACGGGGGTGAGTCCGAGGCGCCGCGCTGCGACATGGGCGGCGGTGGACATGACGCCGTACGGCGGCCGGAAGAGCGTGGGGCGGGTGCCGGTGATGGCGGAGACGGTGTCGCGGGCGCGGGCGAAGTCGTCGTAGGTCGCGCGCGGGCCGCGCAGCAGCAGGGGCCGGTGCCGCCAGCCGTGGACGCCGATCTCGTGGCCGGCCGCGGCGATCTCGCGGACCAGGCCGGGGGAGCGGTGGGCCTCGCTGCCGAGCAGGAAGAAGGTGGCGCGCACTCTGTGCCGGTCGAGGAGGCGTAGGAAGAAGGGGGTGGACAGAGGGTCGGGGCCGTCGTCGAAGGTGAGGGCGACGTGGTCCGCACGCCCGCGGCCGGACAGGCGCGGCATGGTGCGGTTGCGCAGGGGTCCGAAGGTGGAGACGACGGGGGCGAAGTGGACCGCGGCGAGGGCGGCGGCGGGCAGGGCTGCGAGTGCGGCCGTGCGCAGGGGGCGGGTGGTTGTCACGAGTGGTGTCCTTCCTGGCCGAGGACGGGTGCGAGACGCTTCAGGTCGAGGCCGTGGCTCAGGGAGTGCATGAGCGCGGGTCCGTCGTAGGTCGTCGCGACCCCGGTGCCGACGGCGCACGCCCACACCGCGCAGGCCGCGGCGCCGGTGACCGCGAGTCGCCGGCTGCGCAGGCGGCGGGGCCCGCCGGGCCCCGGCGGCGGCGGATTCTGGCTCCGGTCCTGGTGTCCTGATCGGTGAACGCGCGCTATCTCGGCCGCCGGGCCGTCGTCCTGCGTCTGGGCGAAGAGGGCGAGCCCCGTTGCCCGCTGCCGGGCTCCGAGCGGACCGTCGATCAGGTCGCACAGCACTGCCTTGAGATCGGCCGGGTCCCGGATCCAGACGGCCGCGCCGGCCTCGTCCAGGGCGGCCGCGTTGGTCAGCCCGTGCCCCGGTATGCAGCGGTAGCTGGCGACGGGCAGGCCCGAGGCGAACGCCTCCAGGGAGGTGAGGCCGCCGGCGTTCTGGACGAGGACGTCCGCGGCGCGCATCAGGCCGGGCATGTCGTCGACCCAGCCGAAGGCATACTCGATCCCGTCCGCACGCAGCTGCTCGGCCAGGGCCCCGTTCCGGCCGCATACGACGACCGGGACGGTGGCGCCGCAGTCACGCAGTTCCAGGGCTACCTTGCGGACCGGGCCGACACCCCAGGACCCGGCGACCAGAAGGGCGAGCGGAGCGTGCTCGGGCAACCCGAACGACGCCCGAGCGCGGGCCCGTTGCTCGGTGTCGCAAGGGCGGAAGCGCGGGTCGGTGACCGGTCCGCACACCCGTACGTCCCTGGCTCCGGCGGCTCGCGCCTGGTCGGCGGGCACCGCGTGGGCGGCGAGGTGGACGTCCACGCCGTTCGCCACCCACAGAGGATGCACCGAAAAGTCGGTCAGGTAGGTGACCACGGGGACGGTCAGGCGCCCCTTCAGGCGTAGATTGCCCAGCACTCGGCTGGCTCCCGGGTAGGTGGAGACCACCGCCCCGACGTCCGGGCGCAGCGCGCGCAGCACACGGTCCTCGGAGGTGCGCAGCAGGGCCCGTGCCACCGGGCCGCCGCCGCCCGCGCGTTCAGTGCCGGCGTAGATCCGCTGGTAGGCCCAGGGGGCCATGACGAGCATCCGGTGGTAGCCGTCCCGAACGGCGCGGCCGAGTCCGGCGGGCAGCAGATCCATCAGGTCGTACCGGTCGACGGCGAAGCCGTCCGCGCGCAGGCGGCGCTCCAGCTCGGCGGCGGCACCGTCGTGACCGGCTCCGACGCTCGCCGAGACGACCGCGACCCGGCCCGCGCCGCGCGGCGTGGCCCGCTGCTGCGGAATGGCGCCCGCAAGGGCGGGGCCGGGCGCCGTGCTTCCGGCGTGGGGCATGGGCTTTTCCTCCGCACGTGAAGGGAGCGACGGAACTCTACGACATGTAGTAGTCCGAAGGCTGAAGCCCGGAGCATACCTTCTACGACTCGTAGTCGGAGGACGGGTAAGCTTTGCAGACTCATGGCGAAGGAAGGTGGACGGTGAAGGACCGAAGGGACGAGGAGCCCCGGGGAGCATCAGGCAGGCGGGGGCGCGGCGAACTGGAGAGCGATGTGCTCGCCGCGCTCTGGGCCATCGGCAGCCCGTCGACCGCACGTCAGGTGCAGGAGCGACTGCCGGGCGACCTGGCCTATACGACTGTCCTGACGATCCTGTCCCGGCTGTACGACAAGGGCTTGCTCGTCCGGCACCGCGAGGGCCGCGGCTATGCCTACGAGCCGGCCCGCGACGAGGCGTCTCACACCGCCCACCGCATGCACTCGCTGCTGGAGGGCGGCTCCGACCGTGAGGCGGTGCTGGCCAGCTTCGTCTCCGAACTGTCGGCGCAGGACGAACAGATGCTGCACCATCTGCTGTCCGGGGACGGCCTGAGTGCCGAGGGTGAGCTCTCCCGCGGGAAGCGATGAGCCTGTGCTGATCAGCGTCTACGTCCCGTTCGTCGTCACGGGTCTGCTCGCCGTGCTCGGGCCCCGGCTGGCGCGCAGGCTGCCCCCGCGTCCCGCCGCCTGGGCCCTGGCCTGCGCCGCGCTCGTGACGGCGATCGGCTGGGCGGGGGCACTCGCCCTGCTGGCCTTCACCGGAGTGGCCCAGGTGCCGCAGGTCGCCGCCGAGGGCCGTTGGTCCGTTGCCGCGCTGCGTGCCGAGGACCCGGTGTACCGCGTCGTCGCGGTCGGCAGCGCCTTGGTGCTGGCCGTCGGCCTCGTCTCGTTGGTCGTTTCCGCCGTACGGCAGGTTCGTCACCTCGTGCGGGCGCGGCGGGAGTGCGCCCATCTGCCAGGGGAGACGGAACTGGCCGTGGTGGACGACGACCTACCACTGGCCTTCGCGTTGCCCGGCGCACCCGGACGGGTCGTGGTTTCGCGGGGAATGCTGCGCTGCCTCGGCGACGACGAGCGCGAGGCCCTGCTCGCGCACGAGCGGGCCCATCTGCGGGGCCGGCACCACCTGTTCCAGAGCGTGTGGCGGCTCACGGCGGCTTTGAACCCGTTGCTGCGGCCGTTGGCTGTCGCCGGCGGTTACGTCCTGGAACGCTGGGCCGACGAGGAGGCCGCCGAGCGTGTCGGAGACCGCAGGGTCGTCGCTCATGCCGTCGGACGTGCCGCCCTGGCATCGGCCGGTGCGTCGCGTCCCGCCGCCCTGGCCGTGACCGGCGGGGCGGTGCCGCAGCGGGTGCGGGCCCTGCTGGCTCCGCCTCCCGCACGGCGGAGCCTGCCCTTCGTGGTGGGTGGCCTGCTGCTGGCCGTTTGCTGTACCAGCCTGGCCAACGCCGCATCCGACAGCGATCACATGGTGGACAGCGCGCAGTGGGCGCGGTGCGCGACGCGCTCCGGCACCGCCAGTGCGGTGTCGCAGGGAGAGGATCGGCACCGGTCTGGATTCTGCTGCGGCGGTCACGAGCGTCAGGGACGCGGGGAGCACCGCCCGTAGGAGAGCCGGCCGCCGAAAGAGACGGCCAGATCGCGGGCGAGCGCAAGACCGATGCCCGGTTCCCGGCCCTGCGGCACCGTAGACTGAGCTGTCGGCCGTCGGGGCAGTCAGGTTGGGGACCAGCACGCCCGATCGGACCGTGCGACAGCTTCTTGAGCCGGGAAACGTGACTCGAGTGCGGCATCTCTTGTACCGGTCAACCCAACCCTCGGCATCCTGCTCAGCGCTCTGCTGCTGCTGGTGGCGGCGGCGGTCGCGGGCTGGTTCCGTCTCGATCCGCACCCGTCCAAGAGCCGGGCCCGGGAGATCCTCCTCGCCGGCTTCCGCGCGGCCGTCCAACTCGCCCTGGTCTCGGTGGTCATCACCTGGGCCGTCAAGTCAGTGCCGGGGCTCCTGGCGTTCCTCGTGATCATGTTCGCGGTGGCCGTGCGCACGGCCGGGCGGAGAATCACCGGCAACCACACCTGGTGGCCGACGGCCGCCCCGATCGGCGTCGGTGTGATACCCGTTGCTGTGGCGCTGCTTGCCACCGGGCTTGTCCCTCTGAAGGGCGTCGCCCTGGTTCCGATCACGGGCATCCTCATCGGTGGCGCACTCACCGTGACCGTACTCGCCGGACGCCGTGCCCTGGACGAACGGTCCCAGCGTCGCGGAGGGGTGGAAGCCGCGATGGCGCTGGGATTCCCGGACCGCGACGCGTGCATGGAGATCGCACGTCCCGCGGCCTCCGAGGCCCTCCTGCCCGGTCTCGACCAGACACGTACGGTCGGGCTCCTCACGCTCCCCGGTGCGTTCGTCAGCATTCTCCCCGGAGGGGCCAGCCCTGTGCTGGCCGGAGTGGGGCAACTGTTCGTCCTCATTGCGCTCATGGCTGTGCAGGCCGTCGCGGTGACGGTGACCCTTGAGCTCGCCGCCCGGCACCGTCTGTATCGCCCGGGCCGCACGCCCGCACGGGTTCGCCGCACGGGGCCAGAAGGTTTCGCAGGGTCCCGGAGCCGAGCCGTCCTTCCGATGAGAAGCAAGGCCAGCCATGCACGGTCACCACGAGCGCGATCACGAACTCCCAGCGTGCCATCAGGTTGAATCGCGGACCCCTGGTGCCTGCCGGTCCGTGACACGGCGACCACTAGACCGCGGGAAGTCTCCGCGCCGGGAACAGGCTGTCGGTGGTGGCGTCCACGGCGAGCAGGTTCAGCCGAATCTTTGAACCTGCCGCTTCGCCGGTGCGTTGAGTCCTGGGGTCAGGCCGCTGCGTGGCCCGCATGAGCTGACGACCAGCACAACCAAACACACGAGGGACCACGGAGTTGATCTGCTGGCTGTGCCGGTTTCTTCGGGAGTCGTTTCTTGGTGACTTCGGGAGTCACTCATTCGTTTCCGGCTCTTGTCGCGTCTGCGGGCCGCTGCCTTTGGTAACAGCTGTTACCATCATGGCATGGCGAAGACACAGCTGGGTGCGCGCGTCGATGACGAGATTAAGAAACTGGCTGAGGCCCGTGCCCGGGATCGGGGGCTGAGCCTGGGCGACTACATCGCCGGACTCGTGCGGGAGGACACCGGCGGGCTGCGGCAGCGGGGCCTGGACGCTGCGAGGCGCTTCCTCGACGAGCACCAAGACGTCTTCGACGAGGCCGAAGATGCGGACCGTCAACCGGGGGCGCACGCAGCGTAATGGATCTGTACATCGACGTCCCCTGGATCCTGCAGGTTGCCGAGATCGCGGGAGCGGGTGATCCGGCCCCCGAGGACTACGGGGTGCCTGTGGCGGCGGTGGCCTGCCACCGGGCCGAACTGCTGGAAACGGCTGTGTACGACGGCCCCCACGCCCGTGCCGCCGCCCTGGTGCACGTTCTCGGCCGCTGCCGCTGGCTGGAGCGCTCCAACATGGCCGTGGCAGCAGCGACGGGCGTGATGTATCTGGAGGCCTCCGGTATCCCGGTGAAGCCCACCCGCGAGGACGCCGTCGCCCTGCGCGACCTGCTCAGGGATCCCGGCTGCACCGCAAAGAAGATCGCCGCCCTGCTGCGTGCCTGGCCGCAAGCCACCTGAACTGCGTCAGCGCAGCATCCCCCATGCCAAGGCGAGGCGGTGGCGCGCGCCGCCCGCCCCTGCGTCGAGGAAGTTCCCGTATGGCTGTGGCCGAAGTCCCCCTGAACCGCCCCGGGTTCGGTAGAGATCTCAGATTGTGGTTGTGACCTGGGGTTTCGTGAGTTCCGTGGAGTAGTTGGCTTCGTACTCGACGGGCGGGATATGGCCTGTCTCACCGTGGAGTCTTCGGTGGTTGTACCAG
>NZ_JBFAWW010000069.1:0-18512 GCF_040680495.1 Streptomyces sp. NPDC052036
GGATCCAACTCCGACCCCACCTGACCGACGGCTGCCTCACCGCCACCGGCCTGGCTATCGACCCACCGACCCCACCCTGAAAACCTCAGTAACCGGGCGGCCTGGCCGGGGGCTTCGGCCGCAGCCATACGTGATCCGTTGCTGTCAACAGCTCACTGCTGAGCCATACCCGGGCCGACCTTGCTGCCGTCTGAGGGAGGCCGCAGCTGACCAGCACTCAGCCAGGGAACGGGACGCCTGCTCCCAGGTGGGCAGTTCGGCCGCGACTGCCTGGGCCCTGGCCTCCTGTCGGGAGCGCAGATCCGGGTGGCGGAGCAGCTCCACGATGGCGGCGGCGAACGCGGACGGATCGTCCCGGATGAGGAAAGCGCGCCGGGCGTGCGCGTCGAAGCCCTGCACACCGACGGAGGTGGTCACGACGCACTTCCCGGCGGCGATCGCCTCGAGAGACTTGATCTTGATGCCGCCGCCGATGCGCAGCGGGCAGAGCACGATCGCCGTGCCGGTGAGCCAGGCGGCCAGGTCGTCCACCCAGCCCGCAAGAGCGATGCGCGGGTCGTTGTGGGCGTGGGCAACCAGCCAGCCGGGGGGATCTGCGCCAACGATTGCCAGAGTCGCGTGCGGAGCGTGCTCGACTGTGCGGGGGAACTTCACCACGCCGCTCCCCCGTGTCGGTGGTCGCGTCGCATCCGACCCTAGCTGTCACCAAACCCTGTCATCATCCGCCATCGGATCTGATTGGGTGCGCGCACCGAAAACTCCGGGTTCATTGGACGCCCGTCGTATCTGTCGTCATTCAAACGTTTGACGACAGGCAGCGTGCGGCAGCCGGAGCAGGCGAAGGGCGTTGACCGCCCGGCACTGGTGCCGGGCGGTCGTTGTACTCCGGAGGGCCCGGTGTCCGGGAGGCCCTGGAAAACCTGAGACGGCTGCGGGAGGCCTGGAGTCGCCTGCTCAACGGCACTGTCACCTATGCCAACGAGATCGCCACGGTCATCTCGACCCTTCAGCGCATCGAGACCCAGCTCTCCCAGAACTCGGACGGTCCCGGCAAGCTCCGGTAGCCAACCCGGCCGTCCCCGCGGCCGGCCGTGGCTTTGTATCTCAGTACGAAGACCGACACAGTCAACCCCGTTCTGCGCGTACCGTGAAGACATGGTCGGGTGGGTGCGCCGCTGCGCGTTCCACCACTGTGGCTAGGGCCGGGGGAAACCAGAGTGCCGAGCAGACCGGGCCCCGTATGGCTGGTCAGCACGACAAGCTCAGCGGAAGTCGTCGGCGTGGTCCACGGCCCACTGGGCGTAGGTGTGTGCCGGAGCGTCGGTGATCTTTTCGGCGATGACGGAGGTCATGGCCACGACGCCGTCGGCGGCGGCCCACTGACTCACGATCGCCTCGGCCACGACCGGATGCATTGTTCTGGCGACTTCCGCGCGAGCCTGCTCGTCGGAGATGTGTTCAACCCGGATATGACGGCCGATGGCCTCGCCGATGTGCTCGACCTGGCGTTGCAGGGTCAGGGACTCGGCCCCGTAGATGGTGTAGGCCTGGTGCGAGTGGCCCGGTTCGGTCAGGGCGGTCACCGCCAGCGCCGCGATGTCCTTCTCGTGCACCGGTGCCGACTGTGCGAGCGGATAGGGAAGGCGGACGACGTTGTCAGTGCGGATCGTTTCGGCCCACCAGGTGCGGGTGTTGGTCGCGAATGTCCCCGGCCTGAGGAACGTCCAGTCCATGCCGGACCGTTGGACGGCCTGCTCGATCGTGCGGTTCAGGCGGGCGACCGGGTGGTCGGCGTCGGGGTCCAGGACAACCGACACCGACGAGAGCAGAACCACCTGCCGGATCCCCGCAGCTGCGGCCGCCACAGCGAACTTCTCGATGTCGTAGGGCTTCTGGGGGTCGAGCATTCCGTACAGGAACACCTTGTCGGCACCGTCGAGAGCTGCGGGCAGCGTCTCGGGACGGTCCAGGTCGGCGACGACTGCTTCGCACCCAGGCGTCAAGCCCGCGGCTGGGGTCCTGTTGACTGCTCTGACCTGCTCACCGGCGACCAGCAGGCCATCGGCCACATGACGACCGACGTTACCGCGAGCTCCGAAGACAACTGCCACCATGATGGAACCTCCTGCTTGTTGTGGACATGAATTGCCGCATTGGCGCGGGTAGCGCGAGATGTGTCGCTGCCACGCGGGTGGCGGCCGGCGCCGGCGGGCCTGGTTGTTGGCGATGGTGTGGGGAACAAGTCGGGAGCCGGAGCGCGTTGACCGCGGGATGTGCGGGTACGAGATGTCGCTGCGGCGAGACGGTCGGTCGCGAGTGACGTAGGTGAGGGTTTTCCGCTGTCCATGTGAGCGCCGGCAGCGGGTCCGCCCCGATCGTCGGTCGCCGATCAGGGCTGGATGTTCTCCAGGTCCTCCAGAAGGCTGGGGTGCTTCGGCTCCCAGCCGAGCGCCTGCCGGGTGCGGGTGCTGGACGAGGGCTGGTCGGCCTTGAAGATCGGGCCGAGCGGGCCGTAGGTCGCCTCCGGTACCGACTCGACCGGCAGGCCCAGCCGTCGGCCGATGACGGCTGCGATGTCCCGTACCTTGTCCCCCTCGTCGGCCACGGCGTGCCAGGCGGTACCGGCCTCCGCCTGCTCCAGGGCGAGCCGGAAGAGAACGGCCGCGTCGAGCGCGTGGACGGCGGGCCAGCGCTGTGTGCCGTCGCCGGGGTAGCCGGAGATCCTGCTCTGGCGTGCGATGTTGGTCAGCAGACCGGCGAACCCGCCCGTGCCCTCGTTGTGAACCGTGCGCGGCATGCGTACGGACGTGCTCCGGACCCCGCGCGAGGCCAGGCCCAGGACCGCCGTGACCGTGCGACTGCGGCCGCCGACCGGCCCGTCGGTCGGCACCGGGTCGGCCTCGGTGGAGGCACGGCCCGGCACCCAGGGCGTACCCGAGACGGTGACCAGGGGGCGGTCGCTGCCGACGAGCTCCTCGCCGAGGGTGGTGAGGGCGGCGGTCTCCTCGGCGACGTTCTGGGCGAGGGCCTCGGGGCTGCTGAAGTCGTTGCCGAAGGCCAGGTGGATCACCCCGTCGGCCTGGGCGGCGCCGGAGCGCAGGACGTCCAGATCGGCGAGGCCTCCCCGCAGCGGCTCGGCGCCGGCTGCCTCGGCAGCCTGTGCGGAGGCGTCGGAGCGGGCGAGGGCGAGGACGGTGTGGCCGTTGCCGAGGAGTTCGGCGACGACGGCGGACCCGATCAGACCGGTGCCGCCGGTGACAAAGACGCGCATGGAAACCCTCCCAGAAGTGATGGGACTCTTGTCCCATCACCCTAGCAGGGTGATGGGACAAGAGTCCCATCGCATATGCTGAACCCATGGGTCGATGGGAACCAGGTGCGCGTGAACGCCTCGTCATGGCCGCGGTCGACCTGTTCACGGAGCAGGGGTATGACGCCACGACGGTCGCGCAGATCGCCGAGCGTGCAGGAGTCACCAAGAGCACCTTCTTCCGGCACTTCCCCGACAAGCGCGAGCTGCTGGTCGCCGGGCAGGAGACGCTGAGCCGGCTGCTGACCGAGGGGATCGCCGACGCGCCCGGTAACGCCAGCCCGCTTGAGGCAGTCGCCGCCGGTCTCGAGCGCGCCTCGACCGCGATGGGCCCCAGGAGTCGCGAGCTCGCTCCCCGCCTGAAGGCGGCCGTCGCCGCCAGCACCGAGCTTCAAGAGCGTGACACCCTCAAGACCGTCAGTCTCGCGGCCGCGATGACAACCGCTCTGGTCGCCCGCGGCGTACCCGATCCGACTGCGGCTCTCGCGGGCGAGCTGGGCGTCCTCGCCTTCAAACGGGGGTACGCCGAATGGGCCGAGGACGACCGTGGCGCCGAGGACGAGCTCGCCGGGTACACCCTGGCGGCCCTGGACGAACTGCGTGCGGCGACCGTATCGCTGGGCTGACCGGACGAGCATCGTCCAGCGCTGGCGCCGTGGACGAGAAGCAGACCTCACAGCTCTTCGAGCTCGCAGGCCTGATCTTGGCCGTGGGCTGCCAGCGCCATGGCGACCTCGATCCCGAGGCGGACACCCGGGAGATCAGTCACCTGCTGATGGCGGTCAACCGGGGCATGGAAGTACTGGCCAGGGCCGGATTCGACGTGGTCGCGCTGGAGCGCGTCGCTGATCAGGCATTCGAAGGACTCCCACTGACGGCACAGGCACGGTCCCGGTCCCGGCAGGCGTCCCGCCCATCCGCCCCCGACGCTTCCTGAGCACTCCCTGCCCGAAGGCCCGCAGTCCGCTCAGCGCCCTGCGGCGAATGACTCGACGTACGCCAGGGCCCCGTACAGCGCGTCACGCAGCGGCGTGGAGTCGCCAGCCGCCTGGTCCAGCAGTGCTCCGCCCTGGAACGCGGCGGTGAGCAAGTGGGCGAGTGCGGCCGGGTCGGCCTCCGGCCGCAACTCGCCGCGCTCACGCATCATGCTCAGCCCGCGCTTGAACAGCTCCTGCCACCGCTCGAAGCCGTGGGCCACCGCGTCGCGGTGGGCGGGCTCGGCCTTGACGACCTCGGCGGCCAGGGAGCCGAACGTGCACCCGCCGCGCACCATGTCCTGCGAGGCGATGTAGGAGTCGGCCCACCGGCGCAGGGCGGCGAAGCTGTCCAGCTCGCCCAGCTCGGGCACCTGGTGGCGGGCGACGATACTGTCGGCCTGCCAGGCCAGCACCGCGCGCACCAGGGACTCCTTGGTGGGGAAGTGGCGCGTCAGCTGTGAGCCGCTGACCCCGGCCGCCTCGCGGATCTGCTCGTTGTTGGTGTTCTGCGCGCCGTGCTCGTAAATCAGCTCGGCGGCCGCCCGGACGATGCGTTCGCGTGTGGCCAGGCCCTTGGCGGTCAGTTTCTGGCCCAGCGCTTCGCTGGTGGTGGTCATGGTCACCACCGTACCGCAAAAAGGGCTTGACAGCCCATTCTGCGAGGTGTTCCCTGGGGGTAGGTCAAAAAAGGGTTGCCAAGCCCATTCCTTTGGGAGGCGGACAGGATGTCCACGCTGACTTCACCGCAGGCGGTCGTGACGACACCGCGCACTGGCCCGGCTCCGGTCGTCGCCGAGGCGGGTCACCCGCGCCGCTGGAGCATCATGGCGGTGCTGGGTGCCGTCGCCTTCATGGCGCAGCTCGACTTCTTCGTCGTCAACGTCGCCCTCGACGGAATCGGGCAGTCCTTCCCCGGCACGAGCGTCGTGAGCGTGTCGTGGGTGCTGTCGGCCTACGCGATCGTCTTCGCCGCCGTGCTCGTGCCCGCGGGCCGGATCGCGGACCAGTGGGGCCGCAAGAAGATGCTGCTGGCCGGATTGGCGCTCTTCACCCTCACCTCCGCCGTCGCGGCCTCAGCACCAAGTCTCGGCGTGCTGGTCGCTGCCCGGGCTGTCCAGGCCGTCGGCGCGGCGATGATCGTGCCGACCTCGCTCGGCCTGCTCTACCCGAGCTTCCCCAAGCGCCAGCACATCCTGGTGGTCGGCCTGTGGGCGGGCGTGGGCGCGATCGCGGCCTCGGCGGGCCCGCCCGTCGGCGGTCTGCTCGTCACCCTCGACTGGCGGTGGATCTTCCTGATCAACGTTCCTGTCGGCATCGCCACCCTCGTCGCCGGCGCGCTGCTCCTGCCCGAGGTGCGCCAGCCCAAGGGTGCCGCCGTGCCGGACCCGGCTTCCGCCCTCGCACTGCTGCTGGCCGTGAGCCTGCTGGTGCTCGCCACCGTCCAGGGCCCAGGGTTGGGCTGGACGGACATTCGCACCCTGGCCCTGTTCGCCGCAGCCGCCCTGGCCGCTGCCGCGACCGTCGAGCGCACCCTGCGCGCCAAGGCGCCGGTGATCGAGAAGCAGCTGTTCGCCGGCAGGCAGTTCACCGCCGCCACCGTGGCCCTGTTCCTGTTCGCCGCCGGCTTCGCCATCGTCCTGCTCAGCACCGCCCTGTTCATGCAGGAGGTCTGGCACTTCAGCCCGCTGCGCGCAGGCGTCTCCATCGCCCCGGCCCCCCTCGCCTCGATCGCCTTCGCGATGAACGCCGGACCCACCCAGAGCCGCTTCGGACGCACCGCCCCCGCCGTGACCGGCACGTTGGCTATGGCACTGGCCGCCGGCTACTGGCTCGTGACCGTGCACACCACCCCCGACTACTGGGGCGCCATGTTCCCGGGCCTGATCCTGGTCGGCCTGGCCGGCGGGCTCGCCTGGGCGCCGCTGTTCGCCGCCGCCGGCACTCTCGCACCCGAACGCGCCACCACCGGCAGCGCCGTACTCAACATGAGCCGGCAGATCGGCAGCGCCGTGGGCGTGGCCCTGCTCGTCGCCCTCACCCCCCACGCCACGATCACCGGGTTCGACCACGCCTGGTGGGTCCAGGCAGGCGCCGGAATCGCCGCGGCCACCGCCCTGCTCGCCCTCCGCCCCCGCCACACACCCTGACCCAAGGCCGCGGCTACACGGGCCGGGCCCGCAACCACCGCCTCCTGTTGGACGGGCATCGCACCGCCTCACTCATCTTCTGCGACACCCGCTCGGAGGACTGACAGTTCCCGCCAGCGACCTCTCAAGAAACGGAGATCACCATCATGGAACGCAACCTCCTCGTGATCGGGGCCACCGGCAAAACCGGCGGCCGCACCACCGAACTCCTGCTCCAGCGCGGGCACCGCGTCCGCGCACTCGTCCGAAGCCTCGACGGGCGCGCCGAGCGGCTCGCCGCCCTCGGAGCGGACGTCGTGGAAGGCGACGTCCTCGACCTGGACTCCCTGGCCCGCGCGACCAAGGGGATCGACGCCCTGTACTTCACCTATCCGATCCGCAACGGCCTGATGGACGCCACCGCGAACGTGGCCCAGGCGGCGGAGGAGAACGGGGTCGGGGCGATCGTGAACATGTCGCAGGTCTCCGCCCGCCGCAACACCGCCAGCAACGCAGCACGCCAGCACTGGGTCGCCGAACGCGTCCTGGACCACTCCCCGGTCCCCGTCACCCACATCCGCCCGACCTTCTTCGCCCAGTGGCTGATCGACACCTGGGCCGACGGAACCGGCGAACTGCGCCTGCCGTTCGCCGACGGACGCCACGCCCCCATCGCGGAAAGCGACCAGGCGAAGGTGATCGCGGCCATCCTGGAAGACCCCGCCCCGCACGCCGGCCAGATCTACCCGCTGTACGGAGCCGAGGAGCTCAACCACTACGAGATCGCCGAGAAGATGTCGCGGGCGCTGGACCGTGAAGTCACCTACGTGCCCATCGAACTCGACGAATTCGCCGCCATCCTGCGCGGGCGTGGCGCGCCGGACCACCTGATCCAGCACCTCCTCGCCGTGGCCGTCGACTACCGCAACGGCGTCTTCGCCGGCACCAACGACCTGGTGACGACGATCGGCGGCAGCGACCCCCTCGACGTCGAGGGATTCATCGCCCAAAACCGCGCGGCCTTCGACCTGCACACTGCCTGAACACGGAGAACACAATGAGCGTTTGGTTCATCACAGGATCGTCCCGGGGCTTCGGCCTGGAAGTCACCCGTGCCGCCCTCGCCGCCGGCCACCAGGTGGTCGCGACCGCGCGGAAGGCCGAAACCGTCCGCGCGCAGTTTCCCGACGCCGGCGACGCACTGCTCACCGTGCCGCTGGACGTGACCGACCACCAGAGCATCCAAGCGGCCGCCGACGCGGCGGTCGAGAGGTTCGGCCGGATCGACGTCCTGGTCAACAACGCCGGAACCGGCCTGCTCGCCGCCGTCGAAGAGTCCGACGACGCCGCAGTCCGCGCGGTGTACGAGACCAACGTGTTCGGCCCGCTCGCTGTCCAACGCGCCGTACTGCCGGTACTGCGCCGCCAGCGCTCCGGCCACGTGATCAACATCAGCTCCATCGTGGGCTTCGCCACCGCGCCGGGCTGGGGCATCTACGCCTCCACGAAGTTCGCCGTCGAAGGCTTCACCGAGACCCTCCACACCGAACTGGCCCCCCTCGGCATCCACGTGACGCTCGTGGAACCGGGCTTCTTCCGCACCGACTTCCTCGACCCCGCCAGCCTGCACACCGGCCCCGACGCGATCGACGACTACGCGCCCACCGTCGGCGCGATGCGGGAAGCCGCGGTGGGCCTGAACCACGCCCAGCCCGGCGACCCGGTCAAGGCCGCGCGCGCCATCGTCGAGATGGCCGCGACCCCCGAGCCGCCGCTGCGCCTCCCGCTCGGAGCCGACACCCTGCAAGCCTTCGACGCCAAGCTGGACAGCTTCCGCAAGGAGCTGAACACCTGGCGAGAGGTCGCTCTCACGACCGATCACGACTAGGAGGAGGACGGCACACGGTCCGAAGCCACTCAGACCTTGCCCAGGGCCGTCTGATCAGCAAGAAGCCTGCCCTGGTCGAGGCCCTGACCGGGCAGTTCCAGGACCACCACGCCCGCCTGCTGAGCGTGCTGCTGACCACCGTCGACCACCTCACCGCGCAGATCGCCGAGCTCGACCGGCTCATCGGCCAGACCCTGGAGCAGCTCACCGGCGCGGCCGGCACGGGCGCCGATGGCACCGGACACAGCGTGCACGAGCTGGCCGAGCGGCTGGACGCCATTCCGGGCGTCGGCCCGACCACCGCGCAGATCATCCTCGCGGAGATCGGCACGGACATGAGCCGCTTCCCCACCCCCGAACACCTCGTCTCGTGGGCGAAGTTGTGCCCCAGGACCATCCAGTCCGGAGCGAAGAACACCGCCGACGCGGCCGGCAAGGGCAACCCCTGGCTCAAGGGCGTCCTCGGCGAGGCCGCAACGAGCGCCGCCCGCACCGACACGTTCCTGGGCGCCCGATACCGGCGCATCGTCAAATGCCGCGGCCACCCGAAGGCGGTCGTCGCGGTCGCCCGCTCCATCCTCGTGATCACCTGGCATCTGCTCAACGACCCCGACACGGCCTATCACAGGACCTGGGGGCCAACTGGCACCAGCGCCACCTCAGCCCCGCGCGCAAGACCCGCGACCTCGTCCGCCAGCTCCAGGCCCTCGGCCACCACGTCACCCTCGCACCCGTAACAGCCTGACCGCCCCTGAATCACCGACATCCGGTCCGCAAGCGGCCCGGATGCTGCCGCCTGCCCTCCCGAAGATCGATTTTCCGTTCAGCCTCGGCGTCGCGGCCGAGGGCGGTGCTCTCAGCGGCGGCCGCAGACGCCGTTCCCACCGACCACCAGACCTCACGGGCCTGGGGGCACGCGCACTCTCCGCCCAGCTGCCAGTTCCGCTGCTACTCGGGCTGCGCCTGACGGCCCGTCGGCCGCGTCGCTCCGCGCTCGGAGCGGCGAGCGTCGCCATCACCGTCAGCGGGGTCGTGGCCGTGCTGATCGCACACCAACGCGTCAACTCCGAGCATTTCGCGGGCCCCGACGCGCTGGTCAATCCCCTGGCCGACCGGCTCAACAAGACCATGCTGCTGGTCACCGTGATGATCGGCGTCCTCGCTTCGATCAACGCGATCTTCATCGTCTGGGCGACCGTGCTCGATGCCCGGCACTCCTCGGCCGTGGTACGAGCACTCGGCGCGAGCCCCCGGCAGATCACCTCCGGCCTGGTGGCAGCTCAGGCGATCCCCGTGCTGTTCGGCGCCGTCCTGGGACTCCCCGGCGGGCTCCTGCTCTACACCGGGGTGCGACACGGCGGAACCGTCACGCTGCCCAGCCCCCTGTGGCTGGCCACCGTCCTCCTCGGCACAGTCGTCATCATCCCGGCACTGACCATCCTCCCGGCCCGCACCGGCGCGCACCGGCCCCTCGTGAACAGCCTCCAGGCGGAGACCACTTGACAGCGAGACCGCAGCCAGCGCGTGCGGTGGCGGCCGATGAGGAGCACAAGGCCGAACGGCTGCGGGAGCGCGCGGAACGCCGCAGGGAGACAGCCGGCCCGTGGAACCCGTTCAGCCGGGCCCTCAGCTTCGCCGACAGCAAGCGCGCCGACCGCGGCGAGGGCCGGGCCCGTGCTGCCCGCGACGCGGCCGCCGCCAACAGCGAGATCGAGAACCTCCTCCACCGCGACCTGCGGGACACCACCATCCTGCTGGGCGGCGAGTCCTACGGCACCGGGAGCACCGTCGGGAGCTACTGAACTTGATTGGGCGATGTCGGGTGATTGCCTGACAGCTGAGGGAGGTCCGGTAGGTCTGTGCGGGTGAACCCCTCCATGCCCAACCAGACCCCCTCCGAGGACGGCGAGCCCGCCTCCGTCGCCGAAACCGTTCGACCGCAGCCCCTCGACCTTCGCCAGGGTCGCCCCACAAAGTAGCGTTCGACCTGGCGAGCCGACTTGCCTCCGACCGAGTGCCCCTTGGACCGAATCGCGAGCTCGGGGCCGAAGGTGAGGTCGGTGATGCCGAGTTCCTCGCGGAGTCCCCTATGCTCGCGAGGCAGCTGGTATGAACAGTCCATTCGGGGGGGCGCGGAGCCGCATGGCCGACGAGATCAAGTACGAGTACAAGACCGTGCAGACAGTTCGCGGCACCGACGGCTTGGTGATCTCGAAGATGCAGAAGGATGGCTGGGAGCTCGTGGAACAGGCCCAGGGCATGCTTCGCTCCACCCTCAACTTCCGTCGGCCGAAGAAGCCGCAGCCGTGGTTCCTGATCGGCACGGCCGCCGCCGTCCTCGTGATCCTGACCATCGTCATCGGCGTTGCCTCTGCACTCAGCAGCGGAGGCGAGAAGAAGGACGAGTCAGACAAGTCGACGGCCGCTGCGAGCAAGGAGCCTTCCGCTACGCCGACTCCGACCGCCGCCAAGTCGGCTGCCACTGAGGTGATCACGCCTCAGAACAACCCGGAGTTCGCGGCGCTGCTGAAGGCGGACTCGTGCGACGACGCGAACCTGGACTTCGCGACCAGGCACGAGGGCCAGACGGTCGCGTTCACCGGCTCGATCGTGAACATGGCGCCCCACGGTGACTACGACACCCGCTACGACGTCCTCCTGGGCCCAGGCGACAAGGGACCGAACACGACGGTGGGCCCAGCCTTCAAGTACGAGAACGTCAACATCCTTGACCTGAAACTGACCGGCAAGAAGATCCCCGCCACCGTCGGCGCAGGCGACAAGTTCCGCTTCGTCGCCGAGGTCGGCGAGTTCAACGCGGACCAGTGCGTCTTCGTCCTCGACCCGGTCTCGACGGAAGTCCGGTAGTCAAGATGGGCAGCCGCGTCCTGATCACTCGGAACCACGGGCGGCTCACGTGCAGGACCGAGCGCCCGACACGAGACCACGGAGCGTGACGCCACGTCAGCAGCTCAGGCCGGTACACCGCTCAAGTTCGAAGCCCCATCAAACTCGGCATCTGGATCACCAACATCAAAAGGACGGAGCGGTGGGCGAAGCTCGCTCCCGGACAGCGTGCAGGACCTTACCGAACTCGGCATCGGCTGAACGGTGGGCCGGCGCATTCGTAGGGGTGCAGGGAAGCGGTGGTCATGACATGCATGACTGGATCAGATTTCGTCAAACAGGTACCGGCGCCCGGGGATGTCCCGAAAGGCACTGCTCGCTAGGGTGACGCGCAGGACGAGAAGGACTGAAAGCTCCATCCGGGCCCCAGGGTTGCCGAAGCTGCTCCCCCGGGCCCATGACGTGCCCAGACCCGTCAGGACAGGTCAGTGGGGCCCATGCAGCCGCGGGCACGGCTACGCGCCCAGCCTTCGAGGTCACCGACGCGGTAGGGGAATTCCGTACTCCGCTTGTCGACCGCCCGGGAAGTCCAGGTCGATGGCGCGAGCCCAGCGCAACGCGGCGAGCGTGAGCTCAGGCAGGTGTTCCGCCAGCGCTTTGCGCAGACCGACGGTGGCGTCCTCCGGCGTCGGCGCTGGAGGGAAGGCATACGGGACACATGGAAGGCGTGCCCTCCCCAACAGCGGAAGGGCACCCCAAGAGCGGTCAGCGGTGGTCGTAGCGGTCGTAGCCCCAGTGATAACGCCGGTGCCGGCTGTCCCAGCGGTCATTGTCCCAGCGGTGGTCGCCCCAACGGTGGTAACCCCAGCGGCCCTCGCCCCGGCGGTGGTCGCCCCAACGATGGTCGCCCCAGCGGCCCTCGCCGAAGCGGCCGGTCGCGGTCGCCGCGCCCGTAGTCATCACCGTCGTCATCATGATCGTGACCACGGACGTGCGTGGCATGAGACACCACCGAGGTCGCATGAGTTGCGGCGCTGGCGCCAGTGGCGCCGCCCAGCAGGGCGGAAGCCGCGACACCCAGCGCGGCGACAAGACGGGAAACCCGCATTCCGTGCTCCTTTCACGGCAGGCGCCTCAAGCGCCTGCCTGGTCGGACACATCAATCCTCACAGCCGAAATGCACCGTTGAGTCCCAATTCTCGCCAATGACCACTTATGTGATGAAGTATGCCAAGTCGGGAACCGGCGCCCCGCGTGTCGGCGTCACACGCGCGCACGCGAGCCGGAAGCCCACTCCTCCCCGTCCACCAGGTGACCTTGCATCACACGATCTCGCCCAACCTGCGCCCCCCAACCACCGGGTCGGGGACTGGGTTGGCGACTGCGACGATCCGGCAGCCTCCGTCGCAGTATTGCCTCGGACAGGCGGTCAGTCGGTTTCATCACCGGTTTCGCGCCGTGGTAGACGAGGCGCAGGAGCAGTGGGCCTGGCACGTCGGAAGCGGCCAGTAGCCTCAGGCACCATGGGGATTCAGATCGATGTAGTGGCGGGTTACCCGATCAACGATGAGAGGGAGAGGGTACTCGGGCTGGCCGAGGCGGTCCGTGAGCCCGTCACCATCACATTCATGTGGGAGGGGCGTGAAGAAGCAGAGCGCGTCGTGCTAGTGCCCGCAGCCACGCTGGCGCTCTGGGAGCATTGGGCCCCCACCGCCTACCCGACGAGTGACGCTGCGGACGAGAACCGGGCTGAAACGAAAAAGCAGGAACTGGCCCACCCAGCGGAATTCGGCGTGTTCACGCTCTTTCGTCGTCGTGCGGCAGCGCGCACGGCGGTTGCTCGCGGAGGCGTGGTGGTCGCCGAGCTCCTGCACCCCAACGCGCACTGGCTCCAGGAGCAGGCCCGCATTGTCCGCCAGGGTTTCATGGATCCCAAGCAGAAGGCGGCGTTCGAGGAATTCCTCGCCCGACAGCCATCCCTCGACGAGCAGCGTCGCGCCGACTGATGCCTCGGTCGCAGCTTCTGACATTGGATCACCAGGAGTCAACCGGCGGCGCCCGCCTCCTCTCTGAAGTTCAAGGACCGCTGCGGAAGGTGAACGAGGCCGCACCAACAAGCCTGGCAGAAGGCCCAGGCTGCGCAGCAGCCGAAGGACAACCCGCAGAAGCTGGTTGGTGAGACGCCGACGCCGACCTCGTCGTCCGCTGGTCCGACGGGGAAACGACCTTGTACGCAGATACCGGTGCGCACACCCTCGGTGCGCAGACCACGCTGGTCCACCCGGCACCTGGCCCTCAGGAAGGGACAGATGCGTCCCCGGTCGACGGTCCAGGAGTCGTCATCGAGCGTGGCCTCCCCGTCGCGGCGTCCCAGTGATGCGTCTCCCGGTGCAGGGTTCCAGCAGGTCAGCGGCGATCACGTCCCTTGTTGTGCTCAACCGGGCGCAGCCCCTGGCCGGGGAGCCGGACCGGCGCCCAGCCTTGGTGGAGAAGACGCGGCGGCGCAGTCCACTCCGTGCCGCCTTCGCATCGGCCGGCTCCGCTCCTCGTAGCCGTGGAGCGGTGGCACCGAAGTCCCGCGACGCATCAGCCCACGACACACAGCACGAAAGGTAGGACAACCATGACACCACGCAGGACGAAGAGCACCGCCACGACGGCCCTGCGCCGCAGCGCCGGTGTGGCCTTCGCCGTGACGGCCCTGACGACAGGGGCCGTCGTCGCGGCTCCGGCCCATGCCGCGCAGTCCGCCTCCGCCCCGGCGGCGGTCTCCTCACCGCTGAAATCCGGAGACTGCAAGTACGGGCTGTGGACCCAGCGCGGCTACGGCTACGCCGACGTCTGCATCAGGTGGACGAAGCACCGCTCCGGCGGCGGCTATCACGGCCTCGTGTGGGGCGCCACCCACCACTACCACGCGCCGGCCAACCGCCAGGTGGCGGTCCAGATGAGCCTCGACGGACACATCTACGGCAAGAAGCTGGGCGCCACGTACGGCTCGGGCGAGTTCCAGGCCAGCTACAAGCATACCGACCGGGTGCTGGTGCGTACGTGCCTGTACCGGCCCGGCGCCTCCGGCGTCTCCTTCTGCGGGCCCTGGTGGTGAACCCCAACCCCCTGACCGATACGCCGGCGGACCCGACGGGCCGCCCGGCAGCTCACCGGACGCAGAAACGGAGACGAACATGGGACGGTTGAGGCATCTGGCCGCCACCGGCGCGACCGCCACGCTGATCGGAGCAGCGCTGACGGTCGCACCCACCGCGCACGCGACGCAGGAGCAGGCAGCCGCCGGGCCTGCGGTGCATGCGGCAGTCGGCGCCTGCGAGAGCTGGCACGACGACAACACCTACGGCTACGCCTGCGGCGGGCACCCCGGACAGTCCTACCGCGCCGTGGTCCTGTGCAAGAACGGCCAGAGGGACAAGGGGCCCTGGCAGAGCGGCACCTCCTGGAAGTGGTCGTACGCCTACTGCACCCGCGTGAACTCCTCACTGGGCCTGGGAATACTCCAGTGGAAGTGAACCGCGCCCGCATCGCCGGCGCCCCGGCGCGCATGCCATAGGAGCGTGTCTCAGTAACGGCTCGACGAGAGCTTCCGGCATGCGAACGCGCCTGCCCGGCAGTTGTCGGGGATCGCGATCCCGGTGGTCGGCGACCCGCGTACCAGCAGGTGCGTCACGGCCCAGGGAGACCTCGTCTCGCTTCCGTCCAGCACGTGAAGGGCCACCCGCCGACGGCGGCACCTCCTGGCCTCGATCGGCAAGCGCTGGCCAACGCACTGGCAGATGGAGAGCTGATCGAGCGGGCCTGATCCGGAGCATGGTTCAGGCCCGCTCGATCGTACGAGGAGCCGCACGACCAGTGCTCGACGTCGGCCCCCTCCGCGAGAACCCCGCCTCTGGGCCGTGCTGGGCCGCCCGGGCGGAGGCCGCGCCCGCCGAATGGCGGCACGCGAAGCTCACCGGTCGCCGCCTGCCCACCCGACTCCGGCGCTGGCAGCCATTCGCCGGTCCACGGCTGAAGAGCACGTGACTTCTTCGCACCGCCCCGGCCGGCAGCCCCGCGGTGCGGGCCCGCGGCGGCTCCGCCCGTCAGCCCCTCCCCTTCTCTGCGCTGCGGCGGGCGTGCGCAGTCCGCAACTCCGAAATCGAACTGTCGGATCCGCAGGGCGCAGTCTCGACCTCATTGCGTCGCTGCTAGTGGAGGCAGCGGTTCAGGCTTGATCCGCGGTCGGGCTGAACGCCGGCTGGCCCGTAGGCTTCGCCTGGTGATTGAGACCATCGTGTTCGACGTCGGCGAGACGATCACCCGGGACGACCGGTACTGGGCGTCCTGGGCCGACTGGCTAGAAATCCCCAGGCATACGCTCTCCGCACTCGTGGGGGCTGTCGTGGCCCAGGGCCGAGATAACGCCGAGGCCCTCCGGCTAGCACGCCCCGGAATCGACGTCGCCGCTGAATACCGCGCCCGCGAGGCCGCCAGCCGCGGAGAGCGCCTGGAGGAAAGCGACCTGTACGACGACGTGCGTCCGGCCCTGTCCGCGATGCGGAGTCTTGGCAAGCGCGTCATTGTCGCGGGCAATCAGACACGGCGTGCGGGAGAGCTCCTCCGCGATCTCAATCTTCCTGTGGATCTGGTCGTGACGTCGGGAGAGTGGGGCGTCGCGAAGCCCCAGGCGGAGTTTTTCGAGCGGGTGTTGGAGGTGGCACAGGCCGCTCCGGCCGAAACTCTCTATGTCGGCGACCATCCCGCTAATGATGTCTTCCCGGCCAGGCGGGCCGGCTTGCGCACGGCACATCTACGCCGTGGGCCGTGGGGGTGCCTGTGGGCTGATGACCCTGAAGTCGTTGCGGCTGCCGACCGGCAGATCGATAGCCTCACCCAGCTCATCACGATCATTGAAGACTGGCAGTGAGCGAACTACCCCACCAGTTGGTGCTGATGGGACTATTCGCGTACACGCAGCATCTTGGCGTGGGTACGGTTTGGAGTGGACGCACCGAACTGGAGCCAGTATGGCCGTACCTGCAGGCAGCAGCGTGGGAAGACGTATCGCGTATTACCGCAGCGTCGTCCGCCCGAAGATGACGCAGCAGCAGCTCGCGGATGCGGCCTGCGTTGCCCTCGGCACCATTCGCAAGATTGAACGGGGCGAGCGCGGTGTCACCGATGCGACCCTCGAAGCCATCGCGAACGCCCTCGGCATCGATCCCACACGCCTGCGGGCGGACCGCGACCCGGCCCGCACCTGCGTCCACGACGCACTGCCCACGCTCTCGGCTGCAATCGCAACATACGACCTCCCCGACGACGCCGCCGTGCGTCCCGTCCATGAACTGCGCACAGCGGTCGCGGAAGCCGCCCAATGGCGGCTGGGAGCCCAATACGCACGCATCGCCCGCAGGCTGCCCGGCTTGCTCACCGAACTCGCCCGCGCCTACCACGCAGCGCCGGCCGAGGAGAGAGCCGAGTTAGCCGGTCTTCTGGTCACGGCGTACCGGTCCGCAGATGCCGTCGCCTACAAGTTCGGCGCCATCGACCTGTCCGCCCGCCTGATCGAACTGATGCGGTGGGCTGTTCCCGAGGCCGGCGATCCGGTGCTCTCTGCGTCCGTCGCGTACGTGCGCACCGAGATCTTCTTCGCGGCGCAAGCCCACACGGCCGGCCTGCGCGCGCTGGAACAGGCTCTGGACGCCGCAGCCATCCCCGTCACCGCGCCGCAGATCGCAGCGCGGGGCACTCTTCACATGCGCGCCGCGGTGATCGCGGGCCGGGCACGTAATGACACAGCCGCGGCCCTTCATCTCGATGAGGCCCGCGCCCTGGCGGACCGGGTGCATGAAGGCGTCTACTGCGGCACAGCGTTCGGCCCCGACTCCGTGCGCATCCATGCGGTGTCCGTCGCTGTGAGCCTTGGCGGCGACCACGCCGTCCATGCCCTCGAGGTCGCTCGCGAGTGGAAACCGTCCGAGGAAATTCCGGCCGAACGGCGTTCCGGGTTCTACATCGAACTCGCCCGGGCCCAACTGTGGTCCGGCCTCGCCGACGATGCCTTCGAGTCGCTGAAGGCCGCCCGCCAGATCGCCCCGCAACACACCCGTGAGCACCCGTGGGTGCGTGAGGACGCCGCAACGCTGCGCCGGCTCAAGCGCGCCGACTCCGAGACCCTCACCAACTTCGCCGAATGGTGCGCCGCCACCTAAAGCAACCAACCACCGGCTACCCCTTACCGGGGTAGTTGTCGGACGCTGCAGCCCTCAACATCGATCCCACGCGCAGGAAACCAGCAGATGGGATCGGATGCCAGACACACTCCCGCTCACACCGACGCTCATCGAGAGCCGGGTGAGCTTCGTCCGACTCCACGATGAGGCGCATCGTCAACGCGGGGCCGTACAGAACGCTGCGCGCAGTCGGATACATCCCGGTCCCTGGCCGCACCCGTGGGTGGAGACGTTCACAGGCGGCCGCCACAGCCACGGCATGAAGACCGTCAAAGGCCCCACAGACTCCCCGACCGTCTACACATCCGTGGGAACCACGACCAACGCTTCGAGGAGCGTCAACATGACGAACGCCACCGCCCGGCCCCTGGTACGCCCTGCGGGTGCCAAGCTGGTGCTCCGCGTCTACACCGTCACCCGGGAAGGCATCGTGACGCCGCCGCGCGCCACGGTGACCGTGCCCTACGGCTTCGAGCCCGCACGCGAGTTACTCAACACCCAACTGCCGCCCTGCGCCTGCCCCCTCCACCGCACGGCAGGTCCTGCCCGATGAACAGCACGCTGGAGGCGCCGGCTGGAACGCAGCCGGTGGACATCGACACGATGCGCGAGAGCATCGCCCGGTTGATCGGCCCAGGCTCCCTCTCGCCGGAGGGTGAGGAGCTGGCCGGGCTGACCGGTCTGCTGCGCGGCCACATGCAGTTGATCATCCCGCAGATCGAGCAAGCGGCCGGGAAGCTGCCGGAGGATGACGTGCCCCGGTACTGCGCGCTCGCCTGCATCGGCGAGGCCCGCGCGAAACTGCGGGCCACAGCCGGCGCCGGGCCGCACCGGGCTGTGGCCCACGCCCGGAAACTGGCCCGCTCCCTCATGGCCTTGTGCGACCACTACGAGGCACTGACCGGCGTGGAGATGTGCCTGGCCTGCGACCAACCGATCAGAGACCGTGAGGACTCCGTGGCCTATGGCCAGGTCAGGACCTCCGGTGGTGCCGCCAGCGCAGGCCGCATCCACACCCGGTGCGCCCCCATCGGCCGCCGCCACTAGCGCGTGTTTTGAAAGTCGGCTCCGTTCCTCGTCCCGTGCCGTGATGATCTCGATGTGGGGCGAGGGGATCTTTCTGACGAGCAGTGGGCG
>NZ_JBFAWW010000070.1:0-16497 GCF_040680495.1 Streptomyces sp. NPDC052036
ACAGGGCTCCTGCGTGCTCCGCGTACAGAGTGCGCAGCAGTTCCTCATCTGCGGTCGAAAGGGTCCCTTTACCAGAGACACGGTCCGCGGAGCGACCCGGATCGGTCCGCGGACCACGTTTTCGGGAACTCCAGGGCATAAGCCGATTATTAGGCACATGTGACGCTTCATCCTGTAACACGCGGCACGGTTCTGGTGACACTCTGCGAGCGCCGCGGGTGATACCCCCTGTCAGTGCGCGCGGCGCCCGGGGAAGGGCGGCTGATCTGCGGCGACACCAAGAGGTCCCGCAAAAGAATGCATATCTACCGAACCGTAGGACCCCCGCCGTCCGTCGAGCCGGGAAAGAGTCGACGTACGCGCAATTCCTCATCGACTCCCCATGCGACAAAGGACGGATCAGAGGTGATCGAAATACACCACGCGACGCATGCGCTCCTGGCGCTGGCCGCGCTCACTCCGCCCCCGTGCATCGAAGTCGGCGCCACCGCGCAGTCCCGGCCGGTGTCCAGCGCACACCACGGCGATGGCTCTATGCAGCGCTCGACGCGCACAGCGGTCGACGGCTGCGCAGCCACGGCGGTCGTCACCTGCTGGTCCTCAAGATTGAGCAAGTGAGCGTGACCATGTAGGAGTGAGTGTCGTTGATCCCGCCTACACCAGCCGCTGGGGCGCCCAGCACTGGCAAAACCTCTGACCACGAAGACCCGCAAGACCACTCGCCACGACGCTGCCGCCGTGGCGATCGGACGACGCGCCCTGGGATACCCGATCCGGTGACGGACGGCACCGCCCCCACAGCACCGGAGCGATGCTGTGGGGCATCGGACCGTCCAGGCCACATCGGGTCTCCCGGGGCGTGAGGAAGCCCGCCCCCGTATCCCCGGACCACGGACACGATCCGTGCGTGCTGGAAGCGGAGCGAAAGCGGGGGACCAGTGTGCCCAGCACCGTTCGGGGCACGCAGCTGAGCACGGGCCCTGGCAACAGGACCCACTCCCGCTCAGTCATTAGGAACGGTTTCAAATCGGACTTCTATTACACGGGCGCTGTCCCGTGATTGTCGGCCGCCCCGCAGACGGGAGCTTCCCGTCGGCTCACAGGCCGGTTCGTGGGTGCACGTGTGTCGGTTAACGGTCGCTGCCGGTGGGCGGACGGATGATGGTCGGCAGGTTGGTGGCGGTCACCGTGTCATCCATCAGGTGTCCCTCGGCGCGCATGTGCATCGACCGCAGTACGAAGGTGTGCGGGTCGAGGTCGAGGGTGAACCAGGCGGTGATGTCCGGCCGGACGAAGGCCAGCTCGACGGCGTTCGTGTCGGCGCGCAGGAGGCGGATCGCGGCGGCGGGCTGGAACTCGCTGCGGTAGAAGGCCGTGGGCCAGCGGAGCGGGGTCCCGCCGCGGTCATGCTGCCAGCGGCCGGCCGGACGGTCGCGGTGGTAGCTGTCCGGGCCGATCAGCACGGCGCTGCCGGCTCCGGCGATGCTGTACGTCATCGCGTCTGGGGCGGCGAACCGGTACTGGGTGAGGACCGCCGGGCCGTTCGTCGACCCGCGCAGGGTCTCGTCCATGCGCAAGGAGTGCAGCCGCCCCATGGCGGTGAGCATGCGAGCGAAGTCGGCCCGCCCGTCCGGCGCGGGCAGGGGCAGGGACCGGGTGGACGTGGCCAGGCCCCGGTTGCCGCGCACGCTGACCGTCGTCGTCCAGTCCCCGGCGCCGGTCAGCGCAGCGGTGCTGGTGAAGCAGCCGAACCCACACGGGCGCAATCCCACCCGCACCGGCAACGTGCCGTCGGCGCGGTGGGCGGTGAACGCGGCGTCCCGCAACTCGTCTCCCGGCTGGGCACCGACCACCGTCAGCTTCACCCGCACCCGGCCGGGACGCGGCGGACTGAGCGACCAGCCGAGTACGTACGGGCCCGCCCCGGCGGCGACGGCCACCGTCTGTTGGCCGGCCAGCGCCGCCAGCGGCGGCCGGCCCGCGCCCTGCTCGGCCGCCACCGTGGCGGCCCGGGGAGGGTCGGGGTAGCCGACCAGCGCGCTGGCCACCGCGACCGCGGTCACCGCCGCGACCAGCTCCGCACGGACCGCGACCCGCACCCCTCGCGGCCTCGGAACCCGGCGGCGGCGCAGCCAGTAATGGGTCAGCCCGGCGACGGTCAACACGGCCAGCGCGGCGGCCTTGCCGACCAGCGCCCGCCCGTACCCGGTGCCGGTGAGCTGGCCCCAGCCGGACAACTGCTGAGCCGCGATCCCGACACCGGTCGCCGCCACGGCCACCGCCGCCGTGACCGCGGCCGGGGTCAGCGCGGCCAGCACCGCTACCGCCTGCCGCCCGGCCAGCACGCCCAGCGTGATCGCGGCCACCCAGACCGCCACCGCCAGCAGATGCACGAACAGCACAAATGTGGCCAGTGCCGGATGCGGCGCCGTGCTTGCATGCCCGGACGCCGCCTCGGCGAACAGCGCGCCCGCACCCACCCCCACCGCGAGCCACCGCAGGACCCGGATGCGACCGGCCCGCCAACCGGCGCCGACGGCCGTTCCGGCGGCGAGCAGCACCAGCCCGGCGAGCCGCCACCTGCCGGGCGCGCCCGCGGTCAGCAGGCCGACCGTCGCACCGACTCGCCCCGTGGCGACCTCGGCCGCCGACACGGCGGCGACCAGCAGGCCGACCAACGCCACCACCGGCCCGGTCACCGCTACCGACGCGACCCGGGACGCGGACACCCCGGCGTGCTGCGCCCGGCGCGCCAACAGCGCGGTGCCGGTCCAGGCCAGCAGCCCCAGCAGCCCGACCCACCGGCCGGCCAGCCCGGCCCAGCCCTCGGTGGCGGCCGGCCCGGCCGCCACCGAGCCGGCGCCCGGCGGTGCGGTGCCGATCCCGAACTGGTAGCTGCCGTGCAGCACGTGCCCGTCGTCCAGAGCGACGCTGGTCCACTGCACCGTGTACACGCCCGGGGTGAGTGCGCCCAGCCGCCGCTGCATCGCCAGCCCGTCACCGGCGACCGGCCGCGTCGCACCGACCCCGGCCTCCCGGCCGCGGGCGTCGGCGACGTCGACCCGGCTCAACCGCAGGTTCAACGTTTCGTCGAAGCGCAGCACCACCGCCGCCGGAGCTTGCGGCAGCCCGCTCCCTGGCGCCGGACTCGCCGACACCAAACTGGCGTGCGCGAATGCGGGTACCGCCGACGCGAGCAGTATCAGCAGTGCGGCGGCGACGGCCAACCGCACCCGGCGCCGCAAGCCGCTGGTGCGGTCACGCTGCGCTCCGTAGCTGGCCATGCGATCCACTCGCGCCTCCCAAACCGATGCCGCAAAGATCCTAAAAGGGACACGTCCGCGGCGATCGCATGGTTCATTCGGCGGGGCCGCGTGCAGAAGGTCCCGCCGGGGCGGGGGCGGCAGCCGGCCCAGATAGTTCTGTTATCCGCGCAGGGCATGCCCGTGGCGAAGATCGCCGAGGTGTCGTTCACCAGCGCGGACCGAGTCCGGGACGTGATCCACAACTTCAACGCGGACGGCTTCGATTCGCCCTACCCGAAGTACAAAGGCGGCTGGCCTAAGAACTCCTAACAGAATGCTGCAACTCGCCTTGGAGTATTGGCGTCTGATGGGTTGTTAGCCTGCACGCGAGAAGGGGTGAACAGCCTCCGTGAAGTTCCCCCTTGAGCATGGACAGCTGGTGGTTACGCTGCGGGGGCGAGGCCTTGTGCCGTCAGTACCCTGGTTTCGACAGGGGTGACGTACCCGTAGACGGGATGCTTCCGTAGGCGGGTGCGGTTGTATTCGACCTCTATAAAACGGAAGATGTCGGCGCGGGCGGCCTCGCGGGACTCCCAGACCCTGGTCCCGATCTCCGCTTTCAGCAATCCGAAAAGCTTTCGGCGGCCGCGATATCGTAACACGAGCCCGTTCTGCCCATACTCTGCCGCAACCCCAACTCCCTTATCAGTCTGCGGTATTCATGTGACGTGTACTCCGATCCGCGGTCCGAGTGCGCGATGCACCCTTTCTGTAGACCGCCGCGGCCGGCCGCCATCTTCAGTGCGTCGACGACCAGCTCGGCGCGGTGGTGATCGGCCATCGCGTACCCGACCACCTCGCGTGTGGCCAGGTCGATGACCGTGGCGAGATACCACCAGCCGGCCAGCGTGGGCAGGTAGGCGATGTCCGAGACCAGCTTGGTGCCCGGTTCGGCAGCGGTGAAGTCGCGTCCGACCAGGTCCGGCGACGGGGACGCCTTCCTGTCTGGCCGGGTCAGGCCGCGGCGCTTGCGGCGAGTGATCCCGCGGATGTCGCGCTCGCGCATCAGCCGCTCGACCTTCTTCCGGTTGATCCGCCGTCCTTTCCTGCGCAGCGCCGCCGTAATCCTCGGGGCACCGTATGCGCGGCGGGACGCCGTGTGGATCTGCCGGATCTCGGCAACCAGCTCGCCCTCCCGACGGGCCTGTTCCTCGGCAGCCGACCGGGCGGCAAGGTAGGCGTAATAGCCCGAACGGGACACCCCGAGCACCCTGCACATCAAGGTGACACTGTGACCACCGGGTTTGCTCTCGGTGGCCTTCTCCGCGTCGATGAACGCGTAGCGCGCGGCTACTTCGTCGACTCCTTTGCGAAGAAGGCCGCGGCTGAGATGTGAATTCGCCGGTTTGTAGGCAGGCGTCAGCGCCATCGGACCGGAGTGCGAGAACAGTGGGCTATTCGGCGGGCTTGGTGGTGACGCTCAGACCGAGCTCCTCGAGCTGCGCGATCAGGCGCCGGGCTCGGTGCTCGGGCGAATAGCGGCGGCTGACCCAGTCCGCGCCCAGTTCCCGGAACGGCACCCTGTCGTGGGCGATGTGCCAGTAGGCGACGATGATGTCGTGTCGCGTGGCACCGATGGCCTTGTAACGCCCGGCCCGGCCACGGATCTGGGCGTGATGAGCGGCCAGATAAGTGCCCTTGGCCCGGGCCGCACCCCAGGCCGCCTCGGTCAGGGCCTGCTTGAGCCACCGCGATCCCGGCCGGGTGCGACCCGAGCGCCGTTTGCCGCCCGAGGCGTTGTTGCCCGGGCAGATACCCGCCCAGGAGGCAAGGTGCCCTGAGGAGGGGAAGACCGACATGCCCAGGCCGATCTCGGCGACCAGGGCCTGAACGGTCTTTGGTCCGACACCGGGAATCGTGCACAGCAGGTCCAGCATCGGCTGATGAGGCTCCAGTCGTCGGCTGATCTCGGTGTCCAGCTCGGTGATCGCAGCATCAAGGGCGTCACCGCTGTCCGTGACCGCGTCAGATCCCGCAGGTCCCGCATCTCACGTGGCGGCACGAATGAGGGCCGCACCAGGCCGTGTTCGAGTAACTGGGCAATCCACACGGAGTCGGCCACGTCTGTCTTGCGGCCCGGCACGTTGTGCATGTGCTGGGCATTCAGCAGCCAGCAGGTGAAGCGCTCCTCCAGCATGCTGAAGACGGGTTTCCAATAGATCCCGGTCGCCTCCATGCCGACCAGCTCGACCTGTTCGAGCAGCAGCCAGTCACTCAGCTCGGCCAGCCCGCACTGAGTCGTGGGATACGTTCGCGTCTCCTGACCTCGGCTGTTCTTGCGCTTGCCCGGCCAGCGGACCGTGGCCACGACCGTGTCGCGGTGCACGTCCAAGCCCGCGCAGCGGGCCACCACCACATCCATCCCAGCCTCCTCGGGCATGGCGTCGTCCCAGCGGACGCCGCCCGAAGGGGCCTACCGGTTCAAAGAGTCTGAGATTCGCGCTCGTGGCAGCAGTCAGAAGTCCCTCAAGGCCCCAGCGTCATACTTTTTTCCGGACTCGCAGTACCACACGGCACCGACGTCTGCCGGGCGACGCCCCTTCGATGATCACCCACCGTGCGGGACCCGAGCACCAGCGCACGGCAGCAACCCCAGGGGCGCGTGAGAGCACCAGCCACCGAGGCGCATTCTCATCGCGCGCCGGTGCGGGTCCGAAGGGCCCCCATGGATACTTTTTTCAAGATCTCGATGGTCTGCTGTTGTTCCCGGTTCTCCCGCCGCAAGCGGCGCAGCTCTTCCTTCTCGTCGCTGGTCAGTGTGTCCGCTGGGCCTTGACCCCGGTCGGCCTTGTCCTGGTTCACCCAGTTCCGCAGCCCCTCCGGGCCTACGCCGATCTCCCGAACGACCTCGGTGACCGTCTTCTCCGACGAATGGACCAGCGCGACCGCGTCACGCTTGAACTCGGCCGTGTACCGCTTGCTCGTGTTGCTCTTCTTGCTCACTACCTGGAACTGCTTCCTCTGGGACCTTCCGTCCCAGTATCAGGCTGTCCAGCCTGGAGGGGGAACTTCAGACCACAGCTAAGGGGCGACACACTACTAGTCCATCCTCAACCGCAGTATCCCCTCCGCCCTGGCCGGGGCGGTGGTACCGCTCTCGGCCAGTTACGCCGTCGGCGAGGCCGCCGCAGTAGAACGCTCCGTCTCCCGCAGCTTCCGCGACGCACCACTCTTCCTCGACCTGTTCACCGCGCAGATCGTGCTCGGCGCCAAAGTGCGGCCCGCGTCACCGAGGAGCCGGTGATGCGGGCCGACGGCAAGACCGGCGTGTTGCGCCCCTGTCAGGTAGGGCTCGGCGCCCGGCTCAACAGACGATTCGATAGCGGTGTTCTGGACGGCCGCTGGTTCCGTAGCGAAGTTCGAGCCGGACCATGCCCTCCCGTACGAGGTACGAGAGATACCGCTGGGCCGTGGCGCGGGAGACGCCGGTGAGTTCGGCGGCCTGAGCTGCGGACAGGGCGTCGTGGGCGGTGCGGAGGGCCTGGTGCAGGAGAGCCAGGGTCGGCGCGGAGTGGCCCTTGGCCGGAACCCGGGGCACGGCCGGTGGCCGGGCGGCGCTGAAGAGGGCGTCCACGTCAGCCTGGTCGGTTCGGGGAGCCAGGCCCAGGGCGTCAACGCGGTGCTGGAGTTCGCGGTAGGCGGTGAGCCGCTCGGCCAGATCGGCGGAGCCGAACGGCTTGACCAGGTAGCCTACGGCGCCGAGCTTCATGGCGGTCCGTACCGAGGTGATGTCCCTGTCGGCGGTGATCATGATCGCGTCGGGGCGGGCTCCGCCCTTGTCTCCGCTGAGCTGCCGCAGCACATCGAGTCCGCTGCCGTCCGGCAGGAAGACATCGAGCAACAGCAGATCGGGGTGGAGGGTGCGCACCGCGTCCAGCGTCTCGGCCACGGTCGCCGCCCGGCCGACCACCTCGAAGTCCTTGACACGGGACGCGTAGTCGCAGTGGATGCGGCTGACGCGGAAGTCGTCGTCCACCACCAGGGTCCGGATCATCCGCGATCACCTCCTGTCGGCGCGGCCGTCGTCAACTGTGCGTCTCGGGGTACGGGGGTGGCGTCCGGCAGTGGCAGTACGACGGTGAAGACTGCGCCCGGCCCCTCGCTGACCGTGATCGTCCCGCCGTGCCGTTGTGCCAGCCGGTGGACGAGGGCCAGACCCAACCCGCGCCGGGCGGTGCCCCGGTCGGGCCGGGTCGACCAGCCGTCCTCGAAGATCGACTCGGCGGCACCCTGCGGAATCCCCGGGCCGCTGTCCGTGACCCGCACCATCACTTGGTCGACGACCTCGACCAGCGAAAGCCCCACCTCGCGACCACCCGCCGGAGGCGGTCCGCCGGCCGCCGCGTCGATCGCGTTGTCCAGCAGGTTGCCGACGATGGTCAGCAGCCGGCGCAGATGCGGCGGGTCCTCGCCGAGCGCGGAGTCGTCGCTGAGAACCATCCGTACCCCGCGTTCCGCGGCCACCGTGGTCTTGGCGACGATCAGCCCCACGAGCAGTGTGTTGCCGATCCGTTCGCGTACGGACTCGGTCAGCGCCTGGTCGGCGCCGGCTGACTCGACTGCGTATTCGTAGGCAGCGTCGTGGTCGCCGATGTCCAGCAGCCCGGCCACGGTGTGCATACGGTTGGTGAACTCGTGCTGCTGGGCGCGCAGGGCGTCGGTCAGCCCGCGTACGGAGTCCAGTTCGCGCAGCAGCCCGATCAGCTCGGTGCGGTCGCGTACGGTGACCACCGCGCCCAGTTCACGGCCGTGCAGCGTCACCGGCATCCGGTTGACCACCAGGCAGTGGTCATCGGTCAGCACGCTGAGGTCGGTGCCGGTCAGGGTGCCGTCCAGGGCGCGGCGCAGCCGCCCGTCGGGCAGTACCTCCTCGAGGCTGCTGCCGAGCGCCGTGCCGAGGCCGAGCAGGTTGCGGGCCTCGTCATTGACCACAGTGATCCGGCCGCCGGGATCGAAAGCGATCACGCCCTCCCGGATGCCGTGGAGCATGGCCTCACGATCCTGGAGCAGTCCGGCGATCTCCTCCAGCTCCAGCCCGAAAGTCGACCGTTTCAGCCGCCTGGCCAGCAGGAACGCCGCAGTCGAGCCGAGCGCGACGGCGATCGCGGCATAAAGGCCGAAGGTGGGCAGCTCCCGCCACAGCTCGCCGAGCACATCGCGTTCCGGGATGCCGGCCGAAACCTCGCCGACCAGCATGCCGGTGGGCCCGTACAACGGAGCCTTGCCGTTGGCGGACCGCCCGGTCGCGCCCTGGTCGGAGCCCACGTGGGGGCGGCCGTCCAGCACCACGATCGGATCGCCCACCGGCTCGCCGATCAGCGCCGGGTCGGGGTGCGAGTGGCGGATGCCACGCAGGTCGATCACGACCACGTACGACGCCCCCGACGCCTTCCGGATCCGTTCGGCGACGGTCTGCACGATGCCGTCGCCGCCCCCGTGCGCCATGGCCTGCCGGATCCGGGGTTCGGCGGCCGTTGTCCGGGCGATGTCCAGTGCCCGGCCCTCGTAGACACGGTCGATCTCCGCCCGCTGGGCGAACGCGAACAGCACGAAGCCGATGGCTCCGGTGAGGGTGAGGATGACCAGCTGGTTGGCCAGAATCCGTGCGGAGAGCCTCCTCTTCCCGCCACGGCCGATTTGGATACGGATGGGCATCACAGGTGCCTTCGCCCTTGTCGTGCTGCCGGGCCCGGCCCCTTCGCCGTACCCGTGGTGGCGTGATTGTGTCCCACCGAGGACCTTCTGCCCACCCCCCGCATGCTGAGCAGAACGAGCAGAACCCCTGTCAACACGACTAACGCGATATACGTCTGAAACAGCGACGTCATGCCAAGTGGCCTTTAGCGTCTGCCTTCCTCGACCTCCGAGGTTAGGAAGGAGACGGCCTTAGATGGCTTCGCGAAACGATGTCGCGACTAGCTCCGCTGCCGAGAAGATCGGCCGGGACAGCGCGCGCGTCGAGATCTCAGGGCTCACCAAACGCTTTCTGACTCCTGCGGGTGAGGTGTTCACGGCACTGCGGGACGTTTCGTTCACCGTGGAGCCGGGTCAGTTCTGCGCGGTGGTCGGCCCGACCGGCTGCGGCAAGTCGACGACGCTGAGCATGGTGTCCGGGCTCGACCAGCCCAGCGAGGGTTCGGTCAGGGTCGGCGGCCGTGAGGTGGACGGCGTCACCGACGGCGTCAGCTTCATGTTCCAGACCGACGCGCTGCTGCCTTGGAAGACGGTCCTCGGCAACGTCCTGATGGGCCCCGTCTTCCGCGGAGTGCCCAAGCAGAAGGCCCAGGCCTCGGCACGCGACTGGCTGCGCCGGGTGGGCTTGACGGGATTTGAGGACCGCTACCCGCACCAGCTCTCCGGCGGCATGCGCAAGCGCGTGGCGATGGCCGCGGCGCTGATCAACGAACCCAAGATCCTGATCATGGACGAGCCGTTCGGCGCCCTGGACGTGCAGACCAAGGCGATCATGTCGACCGAACTCCTCGGTCTGTGGGAGCAGATCCGTCCGTCGGTCATCTTCATCACCCACGACCTCGACGAGGCCGTGGCGCTCGCCGACCGGGTCGTCGTCATGACGTCCAGCCCCGGCTCGGTCAAGGCGGTCTTCGACATCGACCTGCCGCGCCCGCGCGGCTCGGTCCAGGAGATCCGCTTCCAGCCCCGCTTCATCGAACTCCAGCACCAGATCTGGGACTGCCTGCGCGAGGAGGTGGAGCGCGCCTACGCACGCACCGCAGGAGGTACGGCATGAACATGATGTCCACCGTTTCCACCGCCTCGGCCAAGGACGGCTCCCAGGCCTCGGCCACGGCCGCCGCCCAACGCGCCGCCCGGCGGCGCACCTTGCTGGTGTGGGCGGGCCGCATCGGTCTCGCGGTCTTCGTTCTCGGCGGCTGGCAGGCCTTCACCGCCTGGGGGATCGTCGACAAGTTCTTCTTCGGGCAGCCGTCCGGCATCGCCAAACGGCTCGTCGACCTCTTCCAGCACGGCACCGAGTTCGGCTCCTTCTACGCCAACATCTGGACCACGATCCAGGAGGCGCTCGTCGGCTTCGCCCTCGGGGCCGTCGCCGGAGTGGTCTTCGGCGTCGCGCTCGGCCAGAGCCGCTTCCTCGCCGATGTGCTTGGCCCCTACATCAAGATGGTCAACGCGATCCCGCGTATCGTTCTTGGCTCGATCTTCATCGTCGCGTTCGGCATCGGCGTGCTGCCGAAGATCCTGCTCGCCGCAGTGCTGGTGTTCTTCATCGTCTTCTTCAACGCCTTCCAGGGCGTCCGCGAGGTCGACCGCAACATCCTCGCCAACACCAAGGTCCTCGGCGCCTCGCAACTGCAGATCATCCGGCACGTCACGGTGCCCTCCGCACTCACCTGGATCATCGCCAGCCTGCACAGCGCCTTCGGCTTTGCCATCGTCGGCGCGCTGGTCGGTGAGGTGCTCGGCGCGCAGAGCGGCCTCGGCCTGGTCATCAAGACCGCGCAGAACAACTTCGACCCCAACGGCGTGTTCGCCACGATGCTCGTCATCTCGGTCATCGTGCTCGGCGCCGAGTGGCTGATCGGCAAGCTCGAACACCGGCTGCTGTCCTGGCGCCCGCCGGCCCCGTCCGAGGCCTCCAACACCATCTGACGCCCCCCCGCGCCCCCTACTTCATCCCAGAACCCTCAGCAAAGGAATGTGGCCAGCCATGTCCAGACGACCCGCCGCCGTCGCCGCGTCTCTCCTCACCGTTCTCGCCCTCGGCGCGGTCAGCGCCTGTTCCGGCAACTCCAGCGCCAGCACCGCGAGCAGCGGCTCCGGCGGCACGCCGACCGTCAAGCTCATGGTCGGCGGCATCGACAAGCAGATCTACCTTCCGTACCAGCTCGCCCAGAACCTCGGCTACTACAAGAAGTACGGCGTCAACGTCCAGCTGAGCACCGAGCAGGACGGCGGCGTCGGCGCCGAGGAAGCCATGGCCTCGGGGCAGGTGGACATGGCGGGCGCCTGGTACAACCACACAATCGAGTTCCAGGCGAAGGGCAAGGCAGTCGAGGACGTCGTGCAGCTCTCCGGCGCGCCGGGCGAGCGCGAGATGTGCACCAAGAAATCGGGGGTCCACTCGGCCGCCGACTTCAAGGGAAAGACCCTCGGCGTCACCGACCTGGGGTCGGGCACCGACACCCTCACCCAGTTCCTGGCAGCCAAGAAGAGCGTGAAGACCAGCCAGTTCCACCGGATCGGGGTCGGCGCGGGCTCCACCGCCATCGCCGCGCTGCAGAACGGCAAGGTCGACTGCGTGATGACGACGCAGCCGACGGTGGCCGCGATTCAGAAGAAGGGCGTCGGTACGTCCGCGATCGACCTGGCCACCACGGACGGCGCCACGGCGGCGATGGGCGGTGCCTATCCCGCTGCCAGTGTGCTCGCACGCGCCGACTGGGTGGGCACGCACAAGGACACGGTGCAGAAGGTCGTCGACGCGCTCGTCGCCACCATGCACTGGATCAACACGCACAGCGCGGCCGACATCGCGAACAAGCTGCCGGCGTCGTTCGTGTCGAACCAACTGGTGACCAAGGCCGACTACATCTCGGCCCTGAACGAGGACAAGGGCCAGTTCCTCCCGGACGGTCTCATGCCTGCCGGCGGTCCGAAGACCTCTCTGGCGACGGAGAAGCTGGTCGGCAACGTGAAGTCGTCGGTGGACCTCAGCAAGACGTTCACCAATGACTTCGCCATCCAGGCCAACAAGACCGAGGGCTTCAAGACGACCACGACCCCGGCCGGGTCGAACGGCTGAGCCTGCGCCATGCATGAGGCCGCCCGGCTGACTGGCACCTGGGTGGCCTCATGGCCGGCCGCGAACGCCCGGTCGGCAGGGGGAGGTTGGGGCGCGACCGGCTGACGCAGCGCGCCGAGGGCGCCGAGGGCGTCGGCTGTGCCTGACCGACCGGACGGTGTATGCGGCCGTTGCGCCCCGGGACCTACGCGGCCGGGGCGCACCGAACGGGTCAGCGGACCGGCAGCACGGTGGTGTGTTCCTCGCGCACAGCCTGCAGGGAGCGGGGGTGGAGACCGAGCAGGCTCAGGATCGTCGGTGCGATCTGCTTGGTCTGCACGCCCGCGGAGTCGCGCACGCCGTCCGGGACCGAGGCGCCGGACACGACGAGGGGAACGGCGAGGTCGTCGGAGTGGCCACCGCCGTGCTCGGCGATCTTCTTGGTGCCGCCGGTGAAGACGACGCCGTACTGCGCGACACCGAGGAGGTCCGGGACCCGGGCATCGCCGGCCTTGACGTGGAAGTAGTCGGCCGCAGCCTTGCCGGCGTAGACCTTGCTGAGCCCGCTGTGGGTGTAAGCCTTGGGCGCGGCATTGATGTCGGTGCCGGTGCCGCTCTGCGTAAGCAGGTACTTCTTGGCGAAGGCGGTGGCGGCCGCGGAGCGGTCGGAGAGCCAGAGCAGCACGGCGTCGTCGTCCACCGTGTGCGTCACCAGGTCGGCGGCGCCGGGGTGGAGCTTCTTCCAGGCGGCGTTGAGGCCGTCCAGCAGCGGGCCGTCGTCGACGCGGGTGAGCGCGGCGGGGTCGGTGGCGACTCGCCGTGCTTGGCGGAGAGGATGACGGTGGTGCTGCCGGATAGGTGCCGCTTCCCGATCTCGGAGGTCAGGGCGCCGATCTCCGTGTTGACGAAGTCCAGGTTCTTCACCAGCAGCGGGCCCGGGACGTTCTTGGCGGTGTAGCCGCCGGCGAGGCCGTCCGAGGCGGGCAGCTTCTGCGCGGTGGACACCCCCTGGAAGTTGAGGCCGAAGATCGCCGGGGTGCCGACCTTGTGGGAGCGGCTGTGGTCGTAGCCGTCGATTTCATTGAGGACGGCCTTCACCTTGTAGCCGTCGTACTGCTCGGTGGCCTTGTTGTCCGTGGTCCAGTCGCTGCTGGCGTAGCCGAGGGCGTCGCTGTTGATCTCCGGGGTGAACAGGTCCTGGACGCCGGTGCTCGAGGGGCCGTTGAGGATCTCGTAGGCGGCGTGCTTGTCCGACCAGGCGGTACGCAGACCCGCCTGGCGGGCCACCTCGAAGATCGTGTTCACCTTGGTTCAACCACGAGGACCCGACGGGGGTGAAATGGAAGTGGACGTGCGGGTTTTTCGCCAGCCAAGCCTTCACGTCCGGAGTGGTGTGCGTGGAGAGGTTGTCCAGGACGACATGGATTTCCTTCCCCGCATGCGGCTTGACGGCCTTCTTCAGGAACGCCAGGAAGCTCGCGCCGTTCCGGTTCGGTTTACACTCGCCCAGCACTTCACCGGTCGTGACGTTCAGCGCGGCGAACAGGTTCGTGGTGCCGTGCCGCACATAGTCATGGGTGCGCTTCTCGATGGCCGTGAAAGCCACCGGCAGCACCGGCTGGGTCCGGTCCAGCGCCTGCACCTGCGTCTTCTCGTCGATCGACGGCACCACGGCGCCACCGGGCGGGGCCAGGTACAAACCGACGACATCGGCGACCTCCTCCGCGAACGCCGGGTCTTTCGAGATCTTGAAGGTGCCCGAGCGGTGCGGCTTCAGACTCTCCTCACGCCAGATGCGGGCGACGTAATGCCACGACACCGAGACGCCTTCCCGCCGTTTCAGATGGTCGGCCAGCGTCCGCGTCGACCAGTGCGTCAGGCCGGATTCCGCCGGCGGGGACATCGTCGTCAAAGCGATCACCCGAGCCCGTACCTGCGGCGGCACCTGGGTACGCGGCCCGCCGCGGCGCTTCTCCTCCAGACCGGCAAGGCCCCGCTCGGCATAACGGGCCTTGCAGCGGTCCACCGTCAGCGGCGTCACACCGGCGAGCTCGGCAATGTCCTTGCGCCGCCGCCCCTCGCCGGACCACAACACGATCCGCGCACGAAGCGCCACATCGGCAGGAACATCCCGCGACCCGGCCAACTCCCGCAGTTCCGCCATCTGTTCAGAAGAGAGATCCATACCAGACTCAACGATCACAGAAGCCTCAGGTTCCATGAACAGGATCACGAGACACTAGGTCAGGACAAACAGTGCCAGGAAACGCGAGGGGGCACCCCCACGCCGTGCTGGCCGCACGTCCCACCATTGCCTCAAGGCGTATTCCGGCTGAGCTTGCTCCAGGGTTGACAGCATCGCATACATCGACAAGGCTCAGATTTCGGTCTTCAGCGAGGAAGAACGTCGCCGCAGCGGGGAGCGGCGGCGACGGAAAGTAAGGTCCGGCCGATGGGCGAATTCGAAGGGCAGCATGTCATCCGTCGCCCATACACCGAAGCCGGTCTGCGCGCTAAGGCGGAGGCGGCCGAGAACCCCCAAGCCCCAGAGGCGGGCCTCCGTGACGTCGGAGGCAGGCTGGTCGAAGCTGTCGTGGCCGGGACGGCCAGCGCACGGATCGAAGTGTTGCGCCGCAGCTCGCGCACACCAATCGGCTGGCGGTTCCAGCAACCATCACCCACGGTTTTCTGGTTCCGCTCCGGTATCCGGAGCCTGCGCCTCGAAGTCGATGGCCGTACCTACACCGCGCCGGTGACGTCGACCGGCGGCCTGTGCTTCTTCCCCGCGCACGCCCGGATCGAGGGCGCATTCGTGGTCGACGCCGTGGCCGACTACACCGCGCTTTTCCTCGACCCACTGCTCGTCACGGACTGTGGCCTGTCGGTGCCCGAACAGCCGGTCATCGGCTTCGCCCACGCGCCCATGGCCCGGAGCCTGTACGAGCTCTCCCGCGATGCCCGTCACCCCGATGCCGTCTTCGAACTGCTCGTGGAGGGGTCAGCACTGCAGTCGCTGGCGCATTTGGCCCGGCTCGCTGAGGACGTTCGCCGGGCAGAGCAGGCGGTCCCTGGCCTGCCCGGAGCCAGCCTCTCGCGCGTGGAGCGGTACGTGCGCGACCACCTCGCCGAGCACCTCACCGTCGACGATCTGGCAGAGGTCGCCGGGTTCAGTCGGCGGCAGTTCACTCGCGCCTTCAAGCAGAGTGTCGGGCAGACTCCGCAGCGCTACGTGTACTCCCTGCGCATCGATGAGGCGAAGCGCCTCCTCCTTGCCAGTGACGAGCCGGTCACTGGCATCGCCACGTGCTGCGGGTTCAGTCACCTCCAACACTTCGCGACCGCTTTCAGGCGTGCCACCGGGATGACTCCCACGCAGTTCCGCGGCCGCCGCTGACCTCCCTGCTCCTGCCCTCTCTGTCAGCCTTGGGTGAGACGTCCCGCTTCGTCGGGTTAGCCTGAGAGGGCACGACAGGAGAACCACCCCCTCATGACCAGCACCAACCCCGTCGGATCTGACCCGGCTCCCCGACCGAAGCGCCGTTCCTTCAGCCCCGAGTACAAGCTGCGGATCGTGGCTGAGTACGACGCCGCGCCCAAGAACGAGAAGGGTGCTGTCCTGCGCCGCGAGCGCCTGTACCACTCGCACGTCAAGGAATGGCGGGCCGCGCGGGATGCCGGGGCCTTGGAGAAGCTGTTCGACAAGCGCACCAGCCCGGCGAGGCCGAAGAAGTCGGCGGCCGAGGCAGAGAACGAGAAGCTGCGCCGCCAGGTGGAACGGCTGGAGAAGGAACTGGCCCGGAACAAGGCCGCGTTGGAAGTCATGGGAAAAGCTTCCGCGCTCTTGGAAATGATCTCCGGGGGCGCGGACTGAGGGCTGCCGCCGACCCGGTGGCCGACGACGCGTTCACCGGCATCGAAGGCGAACTGGGCATCACGGCCGCCTGCCGGCTGACGGGCCGCTCCCGGGCCACCCACTACCGCCGGCTACGTCCCCCGCCGCCGCGCAAGCCCCGCTCGCCGCAAGTCCAGCCCTCGGCCCTGACGGCAGAAGAACGGGCTGCGGTACTGGAGCTGATGAACAGCGTCGAGTACGCCGAGCTTCCTCCGGCGCAGATCTGGGCCCGAGAGCTGGACGCCGGGCGCTATCACTGCTCCGTCTCCACGATGTACCGGATCCTGCGCGAAAAGGGGCAATCCGGCGAACGCCGCCGCCAGGCCACCCACTCCGCCAAGACGGTGCCCGAGCTGATCGCCACCGGGCCCTCGCAGGTGTTCACCTGGGACATCACCACGGCAGCCGGACCGGTCACGGGCGTCTGGTACCACGCCTACGTCATCATCGACATCTTCAGCCGCTACGTCGTCGGCCACACCGTCGAACGGGCCGAATCAGCGGCACGGGCCGAGGAGTTGATCCGCGAGACCATCGCA
>NZ_JBFAWW010000071.1:0-15958 GCF_040680495.1 Streptomyces sp. NPDC052036
AACCATACGAGAGCACCCCGCCACACACCGGGAAAGACCGTCAAACGCGCCGAGACACTCGACCAGCACTATGGCCGCACAGGTTAAAGATCAAGCTTACCACCGACCGACACACGGGGCGCAGCCGCGAACGCGCTCCGGGCCTCCCTTCCCTGGTCCGTCCGGCGCCTCACGATCGAAAGCAGACCCATGACACCAGGCCGGCGCGGTCCGCAACCGCGCCCAGATCCCCCCGCTGCGCCGCGATCGCCGCCGAGGCAGAAGCAGTGCTGTGGACCTACGGTGGTGTGACAGGGGCCGACAAGCCGAACCGGCGTTGCGCAGGAGGCTGCGATGGAGGAGCACTTCGTCTGGGTGACGACGCGCCGGCTTCAGCCGGACACCTTCGAGGAGTTCGAGAGGGCGTGGCGTCCTGCCCCCTACCCGCGGGGTCTGCGCCGCGCCTTTGCGTACTGGTCCGAGGACGGACAGGAGATCACCGGGGTGTCGTTCTGGGACTCCCGGGAGGCATGCGACTCCTGGCGGAATTCCGAGCCGGAGGCCCGCCGGCGTACGGCCATGGCCCCGTACGTCGTCGAGGAGCGGGAAGGGTTCTACCGCGGCCGTGAACTGGCCGTCCCGCCAAAGTAGCCGTCCGCGAGCGGGTGCCACGGCACGCCGCGGCGGTCCCCCTGGCGACGCATCGACGGCGGGGCGGTGGGTGACGACCGTCAGGTCGTCATCACGGCATCGCAGTCGGGGCACATCACGGACGCGTACTCTGCGGGGTACCAAGGCGCCTCAGGGTGCTCGGATGGCTTCTGGCGGGCCGTCTCCATGGCGAAGGTGTCCTTGCCGCACAGAGTCCGCGGGCCCGTCGTGGTGGGCGTTCCCGGGGCGGTGGGCGCCGCATGCACCCGGCGGACGGTCCGTGCCCCACCCGGCGCCCCGCCCGGGGAGGTGCGCGTGCCCACCGGTCTCTCGAGCTCGTACACGACGACGATCGCGTCCATGCCTCTACGATAGACGGCCCCACCGTCGGTTAGCGGTGGGCCATCGTGCTCCGTTTGGGGCTGAGCGTGGCGGTAACGGCGCTGCAGTGGGTCTTTCCCTCAGGGGGTGCGAGCACCGGCTCGGCTGGGGGGAAGAACGGGTGGGCCCAGCACTGCCGCCACCGGCTCCGACAGAGCCGGAGCCGGGAAGAAGACCTCCGTCACCAGCCCTGGGCCGGCGGTGCTGGGTCGCCGTAGCGGCGCGATGCGGGCCGGCCGTGACTGCTCTGCGAGGACATCGCCGAAGGACGTATCCGTCTGCTCTACGAGCAACTCGATGCGATGCGTCGGAAAGAGCGGGAGCAGGCGGCCGGGCATCCGAAGGCACCCGATGCCGGGGGCCCGCCGTGTGCTCGGTCCAGGTGGCGGTCAGGAATGCCAGGTCCGCTCGTGTGGGGTCTTCAACTGCTGGTCCTGGAAGTCGGGTGGGTGAGCGTAAGGATGTGTGAGTGAGTGTCGTTGTCGGAGTGTGAATCTCACGGAATGGGCGAAGACGCAGGGTGTGCATTCACAGACTGCGTATCGCTGGTTCCGTGAGGGGACGCTGCCGGTGCCGGCTCAACGGGTCGGCCCGCGCACGATCCTCGTGAACCGGGGGGGCAACGCCGTGCCCGGGGCAATCGGCGGGCTGGGTCTGTATGCCCGCGTCTCCTCGCACGATCAGAAGGACGAGCTGGAGCGCCAGGTCGCCCGGCTGGTCCGGTGGGCTGCCACCGTGGGCCACCGGGTGGTGCGGGTGGAGTGCGAAATCGTCTCCGGCCTGAACGGCGCCCGTTCCAAGGCCAAGCGGCTGCTTGCGGATCCTGCCGTGCGGGCGGTGGTGGTGGAGCACAAGGACCGCCTTGGCCGGATGAACGTCGAGCTGGTCGAGGACGACCTGGTGCGGGACATGGCGGAGGTGCTGACCTCGTTCTGTGCCCGCCTGTACGGACGCCGGTCGGCGACGAACCGTGCCCGCAAGGCGCTTCGGGCAGCCGGGCATGGCTGACCAGCGCGGGCCGCTGCGGCCCATTGCCCGGCCGTTCGTCGCCGACGGCCCGAGAGGGGTCAGCAGAGGGGTCAGCATCCGCGACCGCCTCAAGTCACTGACGGCCGAAGACGAGAAGGTGTTGCGCCTGGGCGGCGCGTACCTGGGCACGCCGGCCTCGCGTGATCTGGCCCGCAGATGCCGTGAGGGCCTGGAGCACTCCGCCGGTACGTGGGCTGGGCGCAAACGCCGCCTGACGGCGCTGTCGTCCTCCCGCTGGGCCGGTCCAGCACCCACGACCAGCGGGGACTGTCCCGCCGTGCGCGGCACGCACACCTGCAATCCCTGGACGCCGGTATCCGCATTGATCCGGCACCGGCTGTCCCTGCCCGTCGGCGAGAAAGGCAGCCGGGGCAGGCCCGGCGGCTAGTGGTTCCACAAGTCCCGGCGCCTGACGATCCTCCAAGAGCGCTACGAACGCATCGCGGCCGAACGCGACGCCGGACGCGTGTCGGTCACACGCGGGGGCCGCCGGCTGCTGGGCACCCGGCACCACCTCACCGCCGCGAACCTGACCCAGGCGCAGTGGCGGGCACAGTGGGAGGCGGCACGGTGGTTCCTGACCGCCGACGGCGAGTCCGGCAAAAGGTTCGGGAACGAGACGATCCGCGTCAGCCCCGACGGCGGGATCAGCATCAAGCTGCCCGCCCCCCTCGCCGAGCACGCAAACGCACCGTACGGCCGGTACGTGCTCGCCGCCAAGACCGCCGTCCGGCGCCGGGGCGACGAATGGCGAGACCGGATCGAAGCGAACCGGGCCGTGGCCTACCGCATCCACCTGGACACGGCCCGGGGCCGCTGGTACCTCGACGCCTCCTGGACCCGCAATCACCACCCCGTCGCATCCCTGGCCACCCTGCGCGCCCACGGCGTGATCGCCGTGGACACCAACACCGACCACCTCGCCGCATGGCGCCTCGACGAACACGGCAACCCCGTCGGCACACCCCGCCGCTTCGACTACCAGCTCACCGGCAGCGCCGCGCACCGAGCGACGCCCAGCTCCGCCACGCCCTCACCCGCCTCCTGCACTGGGCCGAACAGGCCGGAGTCAAGGCCATCGCGATCGAAGACCTTGACTTCACCGACTCCACCACCCGAGAGAATCACGGCCGCCGCAAGCGATTCAGGCAGCTCGTCTCCGGCATCCCCACCGGCCGCCTGCGCGCGCCTGCTGTCCCTGTGCACGGAAGCCGGCATCGGCGTGATCGCCGTCGACCCCGCCTACACCAGCGTCTGGGGCGCCCAGCACTGGCAAGCCCCTCTCACCAGCAAAACCCTCAAGGCCAGCCGGCACGCCGCCGCCTCGGTGGCCATCGGCAGGCGCGCCCTCGGACACCGGATCAGGCGACGGACGACACCGCCCCGTGCACACCAGAGCGATGTGCACGGGCATCGGACCGCCCAGGCCCGCCCCGGCGACCAATGGAGCGAGGGAAACCGCCCCCGCATGCCCGGACCACGGACACGATCCGTGCGTGCCGGACGCGGAGCGAACGCGGTGGACCAGAACACCCAAGACCGTTCGGGGTGTTCGGCTGAGCACCGGTTCTGGCAACAGGACTCACCCCCGCTCAGTCTCTAGGAACGGTCAGGCGTGGTCGACGAGCTCCGCCCTGCCCTGCTGGCGGGCGCAGTGCGCACAGCAGAAGAACTGCCCATCGGCCTGAAGGCCGTGACCGAGGATGCGGCATTGGCAGTTGTCGCAGATCGGCGCCATCTTCTGGGCGGCGCACTCGAGGCTGTCGAAGGTGTGGACCGCGCCCTTGGCGTGCACTTCGAATGACATCTCGTAGTCGTTGCCGCAGACCTCACACACGGGCATGGACGCTCAACTCCTCACGGCTTCCCGGACAGGACCGCTACCGGTAGCTGCAACCGCCGGCGTTCCTCGACGGTAGTGAAGGGACGCCACCGTCCTCGGGCGGCACGTTGGCCTGCAGCCCGAGCGGCATACAGGAATCACTCGGCCGGGCGCGTACGGTCGTCAGTGGTAAGCCCCGCTTCAGACCGGCACGTGTGGGCCGGCGGCCCCGTGCTCCCTTCGCACGCTTCACGGGACCGCCTCGCCTCAGGGCCGGGGGGACGCCGTGATGTCTTGGACCCGTCCGTCTGCCCGGAACCCCGCGTCGGCGGGGAGGACGGATACCGGACGCGTTCGTTGATCTGCAGTGCCGCACGTGGCTTGCTACAGGCTCTGGAACCTGTGCGGGCCGTTTGACCTGTGGTCCTGGGCACGTTGAATGAGATTGCCGAAGATGCTGTGGGGACGCCTGCCACGGTGGCTGGGGACCGCGGGGAAGTCGAACGCCCTCATGCGGCAAGCCATCGACGCGGTGGCCCCGATGCCGAGTGCGGGGTGCGGTTGTGCGCGGATGCGGCGTTGTCGGTGCCGCCCGACCGGTCGGCGAGCAGGGGGCGGGCTGTGGGTTCCTCTCGGCTCTCCGTGCCGGGCGCCTGCCCGGCATCACGAAGATGAACACCAGGGGTTGTCTTCAGCATCATGAAGGTCTTCAATATGTCGCACGACGCATCCCCCAGGGACAGGTGGAGATCGTGCACGATTCCGACGTAGCGATGCAGGACGGCCCGGACCTCGATGTGCTGGTTGCCACGGTCGGCCTGCAGATCAAGGCCCTGCGCAAGCAGGCCGACCTGACCCTGGACGAGCTCAGCCGCCGGTCCGGCATCAGCACCGGACTGATCAGCCAGGTCGAGCGGGGGAAGGGCAATCCCTCCTTCACCAGCCTGGTGCAGATCGCCCACGGGCTGGACGTCCCGATCGGGCGGTTGTTCCATCTGGCCGACCAGGTCAGCCCGGTGGTCCGTGCCCACGAGCGCCGCAGCCTGGACTTCCACGGCACGGACCCGGCGGGCGGCGACCGCTACGAACTGCTCACTCCGTCGCTCAACGGGGCCTTGGAGGTCCTGTGGGTGGTCACCCAGCCGGGTCACGACACCAGCGCCAGCCCCTTCCGTCACAACGGCGAGGAGTTCGGCATCGTGCTCTCCGGGGTGAAGGACGTCTATCTCGACGGCGTCCGTCACCGCCTCGAAGCGGGCGACTCCATCACGTACTCCTCCAGCATTCCCCACTGGTATGTCAACCCCGGTGACGAGCCCGCCACCTCGATCTGGGTGATCACTCCGCCCAGCTGGTAGGCACGGGCCTCGTACCGCCCCGTCCTCCAACGCCCCGGCCTGAGGCCCGGGCGCCGGTACCGCACGGCCTCGTCCCGTGCCCCGTCCCCCAACGCCCCGGCCCCAGGCCCGGGCGCCGGTACCGCACGGCCTCGTCCCGTGCGCCTTTCCCCTGAGGTGCCCCACCATGGCATCACTCACCGACAGAACCGCTGTCGCCACCGGAAACTCCCTCTCCCACCGCCGCACCCTGCTGGCCCTCGGCGGCGGCAACGCCGTCGAGTGGTACGACTGGATGGTCTACGGGCTGCTGGCCTCCTACATCGGTCCGCTCTACTTCCCCTCCGGCAGCTCCGTCTCCGAGACCATGTCCGCTCTGGCCGTCTTCGCGGTCGGCTTCGCCGCCCGGCCGCTCGGCGCGATCATCTTCGGCACCCTGGCCGACCGCATCGGCCGACGCACCGTCATGCTCTTCTCCATCGGCTCGATGGTGCTGAGCAGCCTGGTCATCGCCGTGCTGCCCAGCCATGCGAGCATCGGTGTGTGGGCCGGCGTCATCCTGCTGGCCAGCCGCATCCTGCAGGGGCTCTCCACCGGCATCGAGGCCCCGCTGAACTCCGCGTACATCGTCGAGCTGGCACCCGACGGCAGGACTGCCCGGTTCGGCAGCCTCATCAGCATCTACGTCCAGGTCGGCATCGTCGGTGCCTCGCTGGTCTGCTTCCTGACCACCTCGGAGCTCGCCCCCGACGCCATGGCCTCCTGGGGCTGGCGCATCCCGTTCGCGGTCGGCGCCGTCCTCGGCCTGGTCTTCCTCTGGCTGCGCCGCGCCCTGCCGGAGACCCTGCACACCGCGGGCGAGAAGCCGGCTGCGCCGGCGGCCCGGGTGGGCGAGGTCTGGGCCGAGGTCTGGCGGCACCGGCTGGCGCTGCTGACGATCATCTTCGTGGTGGCCGGCGCCCAGGCGCTCAACTACACCTGGGCCACCGGCCTGCCCAACCTGGCCCGCTCCGCCTACCACGAAAACCCGGACAGCGTCTTCCTGGTCTCCACCCTCGCCGGGATCTGCGTCGCCGCGCTCTACCCGCTGGTCGGCCGGCTCGCCGACCGCAACCGGATCTCCCGCACCTTCATGGCCTCCCGGCTCGCCGTGGTGCCGCTGATCTTCATCGTGCTCGCCTACCAGCAGCCCGGCATGGCGGTGTTCACCGTGGTGATGCTGGTCGGCGCCCCGGTGCTGGCCTTCACCATGGGCCTCTACAACACCGTCGCCGCCACCCTGATGCCGACCAGTTGCCGGGTCACCGGCGTCGGCCTCGGCTATGCGATCGGCGTGGCCGGTTTCGGCGGCACCGCCCCCTATCTCCTGCTGTGGCTCCAAGGCCTCGGCGCCGCCTGGGCGTTCCCCGTCTACGGCGCAGTCCTGTGCCTGCTCAGCGTCCTGCTCTACGTGCTCGTCCTCCGTCGCGGCGCCGTCCGTGTCGGGAACTGAAAGGAAGTCAGATGTCCCAGACCGTCTCTCTCGACGCCGTCGAGGCACCCGTGGTCCAGCGGGCCGACGTGATCGTGGTCGGCGGCGGACCGGCCGGGGTCAGCGCGGCCGTGGCCGCCGCCCGCACCGGGGCCAGCGTGACTCTGCTGGAGCGCTACTCGGCCCTCGGCGGCCTGGCCTCAGGCGGCATGGTCCTGGTCCTCGACGACATGATCAACGGGAACGAGATCACCGTCACCGGCATCGTCGACGAGTACGTCGAGCGGATGGCCAAACTCGGCCTCGCCGTCTACCCGCCGGCTGAGGACCGCTACTCCTCGCCCGAGATGTGGGCCAAGTGGGGCCGCTGGGGCGCCTTCGACTTCCACTCCCACACCAACCCCAAGCCGATCTGCTACGCCGTCGCCTTCGACCCCGACGGCTGGAAGCGCATCTCCAACGACCTGGTCCGCGAGAGCGGGGTCAACCTGCGCCTGCACAGCTGGTTCTCCCGTCCGGTGGTCCAGGACGGCGCGGTGAAGGGCGTGGTCTGCGAGACCAAGTCCGGCCCGCAGGCGGTGATGGGCGACGTGGTGATCGACACGACCGGCGACATCGACGTGGCCTCCAGGGCCGGCGCCTCCTACGCCCAGGACAACTACCTGGTCACCCTGGTCTTCCGGCTCGGCGGGGTGGACACCACGGCCGCCGAGCGCTTCGAGCAGGACAACCCGCGCGAGGCCCGGGCCATCAACCGCAAGATCAAGCGGATGCTGGGCGGCGCCTGGGAGCTGTGGTGGCTCAAGACGCCCGTCCCCGGCGTGGTCTGGTGCAACTGCCCCCACATGACCGGCTTCGACGGTACCGACCCCGTCTCGCTCACCGAGGCCGAATTCGAGGCCCGGGCCCGGATCGGCGCCGTCCTCGACCACATCAAGTCCGACCTGCCCGGCTTCGGGAACGCCTACCTGCTCGACGTCGCCGAGCAGATGGGCGTCCGTCAGACCCGGCTGCTGCAGGGCGAGTACGTGGTCACCAAGGACGACGTCACCTCCCGCCGCCACTTCGCAGACAGCGTCGCCCGCGGCCGCGACTACTACACCCCCTACCGCGCTCTGCTGCCGCGCGGCGTCGACCAGCTGCTGGTCGCCGGCCGGCACTACTCCGCCACCCCCGAGGCGCAGCGGATGTCCCGCGAGATCCCGCCCTGCATGGCCATGGGCCAGGCGGCCGGCATCGCCGCCGCCACCGCGGTGGAGCAGGGCGTGCTGGTCCGGGACGTCGATGCGGCCGTCATCCAGCGCCGGATGCGGGAGCAGGGCGCCGACCCCGGTGACGTCCCCGCCGAGAACGCCACCGTCGACCAGTTCGAGGAGGCTGTGGCATGACCGCCGCCGTGCAGCCGCTGAGCGGCGTCACCGTCATCGACTTCACCCAGGTCTTCATGGGCCCGTCCTGCACCCAGCTGCTGGGCGACTACGGCGCCGACGTGATCAAGGTGGAGCGGCCCGGTACCGGCGACATCTCCCGGACCTCGATCCCGGACACGGCCGGCCTGGACAACCCCATCTTCCTGTCCATCAACCGCAACAAGCGCAGCATCGCCATCGACACCCGCACCGAGGAGGGCCGGCGGGCCGTCCAGGAACTGGTGCGCTCCGCCGACGTCGTGGTGAGCAACTTCCGGGCCGGGGTGATGGAGCGGCTCGGCCTCGGCTACGAGGCGCTGCGCGCCGTCAACCCCAGGATCATCTGGGCCTCCGGCACCGGCTTCGGCACCCAGGGCCCGTACGCCCACAAGGGCGGGCAGGACGCCATCGCCCAGGCGTACAGCGGAGTGATGTGGCGCCGGGTATCCGAGGACGACCCGGTCACCCTCTACCCGACCACGCTCTGCGACTACACCACCGGGATGCACCTGCTCCAGGGCATCCTGCTGGCCCTGCTGCACCGCGATCGCACCGGCGAGGGGCAGAAGGTCGAGGTGTCGATGTACGACTCGATGCTCCACATGCAGATGCAGGAGGCCTGCCAGCAGCTCAACCGCGGCTCCGAGATCAACTGGGCCGCGATGCCGCTCACCGGAGTGTTCCCCACCACGGACGGTGCGCTGATCATGGTCGGCGGCTTCAAGGCCAACCCGCTGCACCACATCAGCCGCGCCCTGGAGCTCGACGAGGACCTGGGCGAGCGCCCCGAGTTCGCCACCCTCGACCTGCAGTTCGCGCACCGGCCAGAACTGCAGCGCATCTTCGCCGAGGCGGTGGCCCGCAACACCACTGATCACTGGGTCAAGCGGCTCGAGGACGAGGACATCCTCTGCGCCCCGGTGCGCAGCCTGGAGCAGACCCTCGACGACGAGCAGACCGCGGTCAACAAGATGATCGTCGAGATGGACCACCCGGTCGCCGGCCGGATTCGCGCCCTCAACGCGCCGCTCCACCTCTCCGCCGCCCCCGCCGAGGTCCGCCGGGTCCCGCCGCGGCTCGGCGAGCACGGCACCGAGGTGCTCGGCGAACTCGGCTACACCACCGAGCAGATCGAACTGCTCCGCGAGAAGGGGGTGCTGCGATGACCGACGAGGTCCGCTACATACGGGACGGGCACATCGCCCGGGTCACCATCGACCGCCCCGCCGTGCTCAACGCGGTCGACGTCAAGACCAACACCCGGCTCAACGAGATCTGGACCGAGATCGAGGCCGACCCCGAGGTCCGGGTGGTCGTCGTCACCGGCGCCGGAGAGCGATCGTTCTGCGTGGGCGCCGACATGTCCGCCGACGCGGTGGAGAAGACCGGCTTGGAGTACTGGGCCGGCCTCGACCCCAACGGCTTCGGCGGGCTAAGCCTGCGCACCACCCTGGACGTCCCGGTGATCGCGCGAGTCAACGGCTACGCCCTTGGCGGCGGCATGGAGATGGTCCTCGGCTGCGACATCGTCGTCGCCGCCGACCACGCCCAGTTCGGCCTCACCGAGCCTCGGGTCGGCCGAATCCCGCTGGACGGCGGGGTCTTCCAGCTGGTGCGCCGGCTCCCGCACACCCAGGCCATGGGGCTGCTGGTCACCGGCCGCCGCGCCTTTGCCGCCGAGCTGCACCGGATGGGCCTGGTCAACGAGGTGGTCCCGGCCCAGCAGCTGGACGAGGCCGTCGACCGCTGGGTCGCCGACATTCTCGCCTGCGCCCCCACCTCGCTGCGCGCCATCAAGCAGATGGTCCAACGCGGGGCCGGGCTGTCCCCGCAGGACGCCCACAAGCTGCGCACCCCGGCGCTGATGGCGGCGCTGGACAGCGAGGACGCCAAGGAGGGCGTGCTCGCCTTCCAGCAGAAGCGGCCGCCGCTCTGGCCCGGACGATGAGGGGAGCCCACTGATGCCCGAAAACCTCGCGCCCGGAGTGTGGGGCGTGGTCGCCACACCCTTCCTCGGCTCCGCCTTCGAGGTGGACGAGCCCAGCCTGGCCCGGCTGGTCGAGCACTACGAGCGGATCGGCACCACAGGACTGACCGTGCTCGGAGTCTTCGGCGAAGCCGCCCGGCTCTCCGCCGAGGAGCGCCGCACGGTGCTCGAGGCGATTGTCGACACCGTCGACCTGCCGCTGGTCGTCGGGGTCACCCAACTGGCCACCGCACCCGTACTGGAGGAGGCCCGGCTGGTCCGCGACATGGTCGGGGACCGCCTCGCCGGACTGATGGTGCAGGTCAATTCGCCCGATCCGCAGGTGGTCTCAGCCCACCTCAACGCCGTCCACGACGCCACCGGCGCCGGCATCGTGGTCCAGGACTACCCGGAGACCAGCCGGGTCGCCATCCGCACCGCCGACCTCGTTCGCGTCGTCCGCGCCGTCCCCTCGGCGGTCGCGGTGAAGGCCGAGGCGCCGCCCACCCCGGCGGCTGTCGCCAGGCTCACCGCCGAACTGGACGTCCCGGTCTTCGGCGGCCTGGGCGGCCTGGGCCTGCTCGACGAGCTGGCGGTCGGCGCCGCCGGGGCGATGACCGGCTTCTCCTGCCCCGAGGGCCTGATCGCCTGCGTCCAGGCCTGGCGCAGCGGCGGATATGACGCGGCCCGGAAGGCCTACCTACCGTACCTGCCGCTGGTCAACTTCGAGGCGCAGGTCGGGATCGGGCTCGCGCTGCGCAAGGAGGCCATCCGGCGGCGCGGCCTGATCATGGAGTCGGGGGTGCGGCCGCCGGCCGCGCAGCTGCCCGAGGCCCTGGTCCCGCAGCTTCAGCGGCACCTCGCCGCGCTGCCCAAGGAGGTGCGCTGATGGACCTCGGAATTCGCGGCCGAATCGCCGTGGTCGCCGCCTCCACCGGCGGCCTGGGCCGGGCGGTTGCCGAGGCGCTTTCCGCCGAGGGCGCCTTGGTCGTGGTGGCCGGGCGGCGCGGCGACCTCGCCAAGCAGATCGCGGGCGGGCTGCCGGACGCGGTCGGCGTCCAGGTCGACCTCACTGCCCCCAACGGCCCGCAGACGCTGGTCGAGGCAGCCCGCGAAGCCTACGGCGACCCTGACATCCTGGTCCTCAACGGACCCGGCCCGCGGCCCGGCTCCGCCGCCGACCTGGACACCGGCGACCTTGCGGCAGCCGTGGACGCAACGCTGCTGGCCCAGCAGCGGCTGGTGGCGCTGACCCTGCCGGCGATGCGCCGGCGCGGCTGGGGCCGCATCCTGGCCATCGGTTCCAGCGGGATCGCCGAACCGCTGCCCGGGCTGGTCCTCTCCAACGCCGGACGGGCCGCCCTCGCCGCCTACTTGAAGACCCTTGCGGCCGAGGTGGCGGCCGACAAAGTCACCGTCAACCTGCTGCTGCCCGGCCGGATCGCCACCGACCGGGTGGCGGCACTGGACGCCGCGCGGGCCGAACGCGAGCAACGCCCGATCGCCGAGGTCGAGGCGGCCTCGCAAGCCGCGATCCCCGCCGGACGGTACGGCAGCCCCGCCGAGTTCGCCGCGGCCGCCGCCTTCCTGTGCAGCGCCCCCGCCTCGTACGTCACCGGGACCGCGCTGCGCTGCGACGGCGGCCTGGTCCGCAGCTTGTGAACCCCCGACTTCCCAAGGAACCGCACCCATGAGCACTGTAGAGATCCCCAACCTCATCGGCGGCGAGGAGACCTTCGGCGACGGCCTCGAGCGCTACAACCCCGCCGACCCGGCCGAACTGGTCGCCGTGGCCCCCGCCTCCGGCGCCGAGGCCGTCGACGCCGCCGTGGCGGCCGCCGCCGCGGCCCAGCCGGGATGGGCGGCGCTGCCCGCCCCGGCGCGCGGCGCGATCCTGCTGGACGCGGCCGAGATCCTGCGCGGCCGCCACGAGGAGGCCGCCCGCGACCTGGTCCGGGAGGAGGGCAAGACGCTGGCCGAGGCGCGCGGAGAGGTCCGGCGGGCCATCGACGTGCTGCGTTTCTTCGGCTCCGAGGGCTGGCGGCTCGGCGGGCAGGTGCTGCCCAGCTCACTCCCGGACACCATGGTCCACACCCGCCGGGAGCCGGTCGGGGTCGTGGGGCTGATCACCCCGTGGAACTTCCCGATCGCCATCCCCGCCTGGAAGCTGGCGCCGGCGCTGATCAGCGGCAACGCAGTGGTGCTGAAGCCCGCAGAGCTCACCCCGCTCTCCACCCGCCACCTCACCGAGGCCCTGGTCCGCGCCGGGCTGCCCGCCGGGGTGCTCAACGTGGTGCACGGCACGGGCGCGGTGGTCGGCGAGGCCCTGGTCCGTGACCCCCGGGTGGCGGCGGTCTCCTTCACCGGTTCGACCGCGGTCGGCATGCGCATCGAGCGCGCGGTGCAGGAGCGCCGCGGCCGGGTGCAGGTCGAGATGGGCGGCAAGAACGCCTTGGTGGTGTTGGACGACGCCGACGTGGAACAGGCCGCGCGGATCGCCGCGGCGGGCGGCTTCGGCCTCACCGGCCAGGCCTGCACCGCCTCCTCACGGGTGATCTGCACCCCGGGCGTGCACGACGACTTCGTCGCCGCCTTGGCCAAGGAGGCGGCCCGTTACCGCCCGGGCGACGGCCTGGCCGACGGCACCCCGATGGGCCCGGTGGTCAGCGCGCAGCAGCTCGCCACGGTCACCGCCGCCATCGAGCAGGCCAGGGCCGAGGGCGCGACCGTCGCCGCGGGCGGCGAGGCCCCCGAAGGGCTGATGCTCGCCCCGACCGTGCTCTGCGGCCTGGGTGAGGAGAGTGCTGCGGCCCGTGAGGAGATCTTCGGCCCGGTGGTGGCGGTACTGTCCGCGGCGAACCTGGACGACGCGATCGACCTGGTCAACGACTCCCGCTACGGGCTGGCCGCGGGCATCTGCACCCGCAGCCTGGCCGCCGCCCAGCGCTTCGCCGCGGCCGCCCGCGTGGGCGTGGTCAAGGTCAACCGCCCGACCACCGGCTTGGATCTCAACGTCCCGTTCGGCGGCGTCGGCGACTCCTCCAGTAACACCTTCCGCGAGCAGGGCGCGGTCGCGGTGGACTTCTACACCTGGTCCAAGTCGGTCTACCTCGGCTGGGAGAGCTAGCCAATATGACTCCGTTATTAACCGACGGTGAAGCGGTTGCTGCCAGACCCTCAGCCGCCCTCATGGACTGGATGCTGACCGGTGATTTCCCGCATACCCGGGACGCATGTTCCTTGCATGCGGTAGCACTCCTGCAGCGGAGGACCAGCCGCACCGTGGGCGGCTCCCGCGCATGCCTGCCACGGCATGTCAGGGCGGACCGGAGCAGCCGCGCCCGTCGTCGTGCATACGTCCTCTCACTCCGGCGGCCGGAGAGTCACTGTGCAGGCCCATGGCAGGGACGAGATCCTCGGCGCCGCCTACAGCGAGTACGACCTGGTCGCATTCCTCGAAGGCGCAGGCATGTCCGACCCGGAGGGCCCCCTTGGCGATCCAGGGTGGGTTGCATGGCGCGGCGGCCACGCACAGGAGTGGAGCGCCGCCTAAAAAGAGTGCTTTGCCTGGATATGCCTTCGCGGCCTCCGGAGCGTGTCCCGGTGCGCCTGTCGTCGTTGGACCGCTCGTGATCACAATGCCTCTGTGCCGAGCCATGCTGTCGGCAACGACCGCAGTCGTCCTGTCCGCTGGTGCTGCCGCAGCAACCCCCGCGCTGACCGCCCCCAAGCATCTGAACCTCTCGAACAAGGACAACAGGCAGTCCTTCACCGTGCACAAGGGCGATGAGATCACCGTCCGCCTCACGGGAGAGCAGACAGGTACCTCAACTTGGGCGTGGAGCGCGCCCACCGCCGCCAATAGGTCTGTGCTGCGCAGGGACGCCGCCAGTACCCGCCCGAACGGCGATGCCACCGCGCTGTTCCACGCCCAAGCCGGCGGAACGACCACACTCGAGTCTCAACTGCGGTGCCTGCCCCGCAAGCCCGGCTCCGCCTGCTCACATGCAGTTGTCCAGTGGCAGGTCACCGTGAAAGCTCGATAGGGCACGCGAGCCCGTACAGCGGATTGCACCCGCTACGACCACGGCGGGGGAGAAGTCGCGATCAACTGGCTCATGCCCCAGGGCGTGGGCACGGGATTCGACGGACTGGCGACCGGATCCGAGCGGCTGGCGTAGCTGCGGGCCATGACCCGCAGCTACGCCGGGGGCCGGTACTTCCTGCCCGCTCTTCCGCCGATGAAGCGGGTGCTGCACCCGCTGATGGCCTGGTGGACCGTCTTGTACACGCTGTCCATGCTCGCCCGCTACCAGCCCCCGGTCTGGAGCACACTCATCAGCGTCGACAACAGCACGCACGCGGTCCCGATTGAACGGCTTCTGGAACGAGTCATCAGCCATGTCCCCTCGGACCGGCAAAAGTCGCACGTGCGGTGGCCGCACCAAGCAGGTACTCGATGTCCTCCACTCACGCGTCGTACTCCGGCTGGCCCGGATGGCGCGGCAGGGCGGGCCGGTAGTGGTCATGCCCGTCGTTGAACGTGGCCGGGCCGTGTAGCAGGCCGCCCGCCGACAGGGTCCCGAGGTATCCAGTGCCGAGGTCCAGGCGGTGGAGGATCTCGTGCAGGTACGGCGAGGCGAGGTTCACGACGGCATGCCACCTGGGGGTGCACTATATGCGGTCTTGGGCAGACGGCGTCTGCGGTCAGCCCTCGTTCTCGTAGCGTGCGACGTTCTTCGAGACGTTCTTGAGCAGCGGCGACAGACGGTCGCCGAGCTGCTGGTAGTCGCGGGTTCGACCGTCCGACCACTGGGCCAGCCCCACCACCATCGCCCGGCCCTGCCCGGTGAAGGACTGCACCATTCCGCTGTCGGCTGGCAGCGTCGGCAGGCCGGATCCGGGCGGGGGAGCTTGTGCAGCCACCTCGTAGTCGTCAAAGGCCATGGACAGCCGGGTCACCAGCTTCACCGTGTCCCGAGGATCCTTCATTGTGATGATGGCCAGGTTGAACTGGTTGTTGTGGGCGTCCTTGTAGAGAGCGATCTCCTCACCGACGCACCCCTTGCCTGTGGTTATGTCGGCGGCCAGGGACGGTCCCACCGAATCGGGTTCGGTGCAGGACTTCATCACGGCCGTGCCCAGCTTGGTGAAGGTTCCGCTGGTACCCGTTGACACATGAGCCGGGAACGCCTTGGCCAGCGGGATCATCGGCCGGGCGGGGCGATTGGACTCCGCCGGGGCAGCGGTAGCGAGGGCTGAAGCCTTCGACGCCGGGGCGGAAGCCGTCGGCTTGGGCGCGACGGCTTCGTCGGAGGATGAACTCGTGTACCGCAGAACGACAAAGGCCGCTGCGACTACCACCGCAGCCAGCGCGGCATACCGGGGCCATCGGCGCTTGCGAGTGGGAGCAGGTGCTTCTTTGACGGTGGCGCTCCGGACGAATTCCTCGTCGAGCACCACGTTCCACTTGTCATCGTCCCGCCCGTCGTGATCCCTGGGCACATCATGGTCCATCGGCACAGTGAAACTTTAGTGATCAGGAGTTTCCAAGCCGAGTACGTCCAGGTCACGGCATGATCACCATCCGGACGGCCGGGTTTGCCGCCGAACGGTACAGGGCGCTGGTCTGTCGCGGGGACGGCCGTGAGGAGGTTGGGGGTGCATGGCTCGGGCGGTCGCCGCCAGTAGCACGGCGGCGGCGATACTGGTGACCACGGGGCAGGCCAAGAGCAGGATGACGGCCGGGCGGTCGATGCGCCAGGCCATGCGGACAATGCGGCCCAACACGGTGGGGATCTGCGCACTCAGAGGGCGTTACTGACTTTGAAGGCGGGTTGTCGTAGGGGCTGACGATCGGTGATCGTCGCGGTATGCCGGGTGTATGAGGTATCCGCAGGGTGGGGGTCTGAC
>NZ_JBFAWW010000072.1:0-15760 GCF_040680495.1 Streptomyces sp. NPDC052036
CAACTGCCGGGCCTGGGCGGCCGAGAGTCCCGGCATCAGGGGCCGCATGGAGACCGCCCGGGCCCTGTGGAGCGCCGCGTTGACCGTGGTGTTCGCCCCGCCTCATTGCGATCCGCAACTCCGCGAGCAGGAGCTCCCACCTGTCCCGGGCCTGCACGTAGTCCTGACTGGTATGGAGTGCTCCCCCTTCCACGAGGTCCCTCAGATCCCGCAGGGACCGAAACGCGGCAGTCGATGCCTCGACGACTTCCCTGGGCGCCACCACCGCGATCTGATAGCGCAGTTCGTAGGCATTCCCCTCGTGGAACACCTCAGCAGCCCTGCGAACCCGTTCTCCATCTGGCAAGCCAGACGGCCTTGCCGCCATCCGCAAATGGTTCCTCGTCCTGGCGAGAGCGGCCAGGTAATCGCCGTACAGCTGCTGCCGTGCGGCCTGGTCCTTGTCTTCCCGGCCGCGCTTGGTCCGTATCTGATCCGTCGCCAGCGTGGAGGCGATGCCGATGACAGCACCGAGTGACGTGCTCACGAGCGGTCCCCAGTCCATGACAGGGATCCTACGAGACCTGAGTCAGCGCATGCAGGGCTCTACCGTTAATGCTGCATCTCGGTGTGATGCAGCATGTAGCATTGGCGTAATCGAAGGACCCCCGGCAGAGAGCCGCATCGTGTGTTGATCTACGAGTATCTCCCGCATGAGCTTGCGCGGCTCGGGGTGATCGCGAGGGCCGCCGCACTCGATCGGCGTCAGGTGGCCGCGCAGGTACATCTGGCGCAGGAACGCGCCGGGCGCGCACGGGTGGGGCCTGCGGAACCGCATCACTTGAGTGAGCTGTTGATCGCGGAGCTGCGGTGCGTTCAGTGGGAGCGGATCGCCGCTGCCATGGACAGGGATCAGGTGGCCGTGTACGCGCCCTCCCGTGACGCGCGTGCTGTCCGCTATGAAGAGGAGCGGTTGCAGCGGCTGATGACCGAGGTGGCTGAGGCCGAGCGGTCGGGTGTCGCGGCTGTGGAGATCTCGCGGCACCGCGTCTACCGGATCGGTACTCGGCCCGTCGCCGGCCGCTCCCGCCCGGGCGTGCCGGGTCCGGTCGTTCATCTAATGGCTGCGTCAGCCGAGGCAGCGGCCGAGCGGGCCTGGGCCGTGCACGGTAAAGACGGCGGCCTCTACCAGCGCACCGGATGCCGCATCGCTTCCGTCGTCCAGGTCCTTCCTGAGTCCGGAGAACTCTTTTGATTCAGCTTCGCGAACACCAACTACGGCAGAAATCGGCTTTCCGGGATTGGGTGGGGTTTCCTGCAAGGTCTTCGGTCCCGGCGCAGGGGGCGCGGGGGACGATTGTGTCGGCGACCGGGTCGGGGAAGACGATCACGGCGGCTGCGTGTGCGCTGGAGTGCTTCCCCGGTGGCCGGATCCTGGTGACGGTGCCGACCCTGGATCTGCTTGTGCAGACCGCGCAGGCGTGGCGGGCAGTGGGCCATCGTGCTCCGATGGTGGCGGTGTGCTCGCTGGAGAACGATCCGGTGCTCGAGTCGCTGGTGGTGCGGACGACGACCAACCCGATTCAGCTCGCGCTGTGGGCGGGGTCGGGGCCGGTGGTCGTGTTCGCTACGTACGCCTCGCTGGTGGATCGTGAGGACTTCGACGACCCGGCGGGCCGGGGGACGATGCGGGGGCCGTTGGAGGCTGCTCTGGCGGGCGGGGAGCGGCTGTACGGACAGCGGATGGCCCCGTTCGACCTCGCCGTCGTGGACGAAGCCCACTCGACTGCGGGTGATCTTGGTCGGTCGTGGGCGGCGATCCACGACAACACCCGTATCCCCGCCGACTTCCGGCTCTACCTGACCGCTACCCCGCGGATCCTGGCCTCTCCCCGGCCGCAGCGCGGGAAGGACGGGCGCGAGCTGGAGCTGGCGTCGATGGGCCAGGACTCGGCCATGTTCGGGCCGTGGCTGGCGGAGTTCGGGCTCTCGGAGGCGGTCGAGCGGGGCGTCCTCGCCGGGTTCGAGATCGACGTCCTGGAGATCGAGGACCCCGACTACTTTGTCGGCCTGTCCGACGAGGCGCGGCGGGGCCGGCGCCTCGCGCTACTGCAGGCCGCGCTGCTGGAGCATGCCAGTGCCCGCAACATCAAGACGATGATGACCTTCCACAGCCGGGTCGAGGAAGCCGAAGCCTTCGCCGTCAATCTGCCTCGGACGGCTGCGGACCTGTATGCGGACGAGGTCACCGCCCACGCCCTGGACGAGGCCGCCGCCCGGCCCGCCTCTCCTCTCGGTGCCGAGCCGGGGGACGTCGAGGCCGTCGGCCGGCACGTCCCCGCAGACCGGGTGTGGGCGGCCTGGCTGTGCGGCGACCACCTTGTCACCGAACGCCGCGAGGTCCTGCGCCAGTTCGCCAATGGCATCGACGCCGCGGGCCGGCGGGTGCACCGGGCGTTCCTCGCCAGCTGCCGTGTTCTCGGGGAAGGGGTCGACATCCGGGGCGAGCGGGGTGTGGAGGCGGTCTGCTTCGCCGACACCCGCAGCTCCCAGGTCGAGATCGTGCAGAACATCGGGCGGGCGCTGCGGCCCAACCTCGACGGCAGCACGAAGACCGCGCGGATCATCGTGCCCGTCTTCCTCCAGCCCGGCGAAGACCCCACCGGCATGATCGCCAGCGCCTCCTACGCCCCCCTCGTCGCCGTCCTCCAAGGCCTGCGCTCCCACTCCGAACACCTCACCGAACAACTCGCCAACCGCGCCCTCACCCGAGGGACGCGCAAGGTCCACGTCCGGCGGGACGACGACGGGCGCATCATCACCGGCGTTCCCGCCAGCGCCGGCCCGGAAGGGCCGCAGGCCGGGAGTGGCGTGGCGGAGTCGGAGCTGCTGCAGTTCTCCAGCCCCCGGGACCCGGCCACCATCGCCGCGTTCCTGCGCACCCGCGTCTACCGGCCACAGTCGCTGGTCTGGCTCGAGGGCTACCAAGCCCTGCTGCGGTGGCGGGCGGAAAACGACATCAGCGGGCTGTATGCCGTGCCCTATGACGTCGAGACGCAGGTGGGGGTGACCAAGGCGTTCCCGCTGGGCAGGTGGGTGCACCAACAGCGCAAAGCACTACGGGCCGGAGAGCTCGACCCGCACCGCAAGGAACTGCTCGACGCCCCCGAGGCGGGGATGGTGTGGGAGCCGGGCGAGGAAGCCTGGGAGAACAAGCTCGCCGCCCTACGGTCCTACCGGCGTGCCACCGGACACCTCGCGCCGCGGCAGGACGCCGTGTGGGATGACCCCGACGGACAACCCGTCGCGATCGGGCAGCTGATCGCCAACCTCCGCCGTAACGGCGGCCTCGGCAAGAACCCCGATCGGGCGGAGCAGCGCGCAGGGCAGCTGACCGCGATCGACCCCGGCTGGAACTGCCCCTGGCCACTCAACTGGCAACGCCACCACCGCCACCTCGCCGACCTCGCCGCCGACGAACCAGACGGCCGGCTCCCCGACATCGCACCCGGCGTCCTCCTCGACGGCGACGACCTCGGACAATGGCTCCAACAGCAACGCAAGCCGGCCACCTGGAAGCAGCTGTCCACCGAACAGCAGAAACGACTGACCAAGCTCGGCGTCAAACCACTCCAGGCGCCGCCTGCCTCCCCAGCGGCGAAGAGCGGGAAGGGGCCGAGCAAGGCAGCAGCGGCCTTCCAGCGCGGACTCGCCGCCCTCGCACAGTGGATCGAACGGGAAGGCGCCCACCGGCTAGTACCACGCGGCCACAGTGAAGAGATCGCGGTCGACGGCGAGGCGGAGCCGGTGGTCGTGAAGCTGGGGGTGTGGGTCTCGAACACCAAGTCGAGGCGACACAAGCTCGCCCCCGAGCAGCTGGCCGCACTACGGGAGCTGGGCGTGGAGTGGGCGTAGCCCAGACCCTCACCGACAGCACCGGATGAACTATGGGCCAGCGCTGACGTGCGTAGCCCGATCAGATCTCGTCAAAAAGGTACCTTCGCCCAGGGATATCCCGGAAGGCGCCATTCACGAGGGTGATGCGGTGCGAAACCTCGCGAGCGGTGCGCTGGGTCTGTAGCTCGGCTTCGCTCTCTGGGTGCCCGGCCACGAACTCCGAGGCGTCCGTCCAGATCGCCGCGTTCAACCACCGAACGTAGTTCGGCCGCAAGACTTGATGGTCGAACCCGCCAGCCGGGCCTTCCCAACCAACGGCGGCGACGCGTGAGTTCAACGGGATGTACAGTCCCCTGCCCGGGCGATTGTGCTGGCCGATGTACGTCCAGCCACGGTCGCTGATGGTGAACCGGGGCGCGTCCGACGGGCTGTGCAGGAAGCGCCAGCGCATGCTCGGCAGCAGGGTCTGCAGCCCGTTGCTCATGACCTTCAGCCGGGCCATCTGGACGGCGTCGCCAGAAATAGCTGGCTGGCCCGCCTCGGCGTACCAGCGATTGAGCGCGTCACCGAAGTCGGGATGGCGGACGCCGACCATCGCGGCGTACACCAGGAAGGCTTGCTGGATCACTGGGTCGGTGCTGCCAGCCTCAAGCTCGCTGACGAGCTGGTGCAGGTACGGCTCGATGGTGTCCCATACGGTGTCGACCACGTCGGGGTCCACACCGGGCGCCGGGTTCGCCAGCCGGTACATGCGCGAGCGCCAGCCGATCGATTCGGCTTTCGTAGCCAGCACGATGCCCGAATTGCGTCGCCGCCATCGCAGTTCCGCCTCGCGCAGCCGGTCACCCCGCGCCATGCCGAACCCGCCCAGCAATGTGGCGGGCAGGTAGTGCTGCCGCTCTCCAGTACTCACGGCCCCTCCGGTATGACAGTGGCACGCGCGGCCTGAATCTCCTCCTGAAGGCGACCAAGGCTGTCCGCAGCGTGCGCGCGCACGCTGTCCCAGCCCGCGGCGAAGTCCCGGACAGGGAAGGTGAGCCCGAGGTCGTGGTGGGCCTGGATCAAAGCGGGGTCCGGCTTGGGATGGATGAAGGAGTTACGGACCATCCGGATCTGGTCGAGCCGCCGCACAGTCGACTCGACGGCTGCCTGGTCGATCCCGGGCAGGCGGCGCACCAGGTAGTCGTCGAGGCGCCCCAGGGCGTGGGACGGGTTCCTTCCTGGCACGCTTAGATCGCGCAGGATCTCGCTCAGGACGACGACGCCGGACTGAAACTCGGCCTCAGTGGAGGCGGGCAGCGCCAGCAAGCTGGAGCGGTCCATGGGCGGTCGCGGCACCATGCCCCTGTCCAAGATCAGTTCGCAGGTGACGTCGAAGAAGTTCAGCGCGCGCAGCAAAGCCCGGGGCTCGGCGTACGGCAGCACAGCCGGGGGGATCGGCGGCGCAAGCGCGGCAGTCACGGCGTTCAGGTAGGCATCGGTGGTGAAGAAGTTGGCCTCAGTCAGGTAGCCCAGCCGACCGCTGCCGGGAGACTCCCGGAAGCTGATCCCCGGCCACTCGGTCAGCGCAATCTGCGCGATGTGCTCCCCATGCCCGTCGCCTTCACCCGACTTTTCAAGGAACTCGCGCAGGTTCACCTCCAGATCCGGGCAAATGAAGGGTGACTCCAAGATCCGCTTCTGGGCGCTGGTCAACTCCCGCATGAACGCGAGCAGCGCCCGGCTGATCTGCGAGGCCACGGGATCGTGTAGCAGGTGATGCAGCGCGGCAAGGGTGAGCCGGACGGGACCGTCAGGGTCAGGCGTGACACCACTGGTGATCCAGCCCACCGCCCGATACGGATGCCGCAGGTGAGCTCCTACCCCAGGGAAGCTGCGCAGGACCGCCTCAGCCTGGTAGCCGCCCTGCCGCATGACGTACTCGATGTAGAAGTACTTGGGGAACTGGCCCGCGTCGGAGAATCGGCTCCAGACAAGATCCACTAGCAAGCGTTGCGGATCATCCAGCGGGTCCAACAGCCCGGTCATATCTTCCCCCTCACTTCGAGGCATGAGCCTACTTCGCAACCGTCAGCAACCAGTTACTCAGAGGCGTTCAGGGGCCTTTCCTGTCGAAGCGTCGCCGGGACGACCGTTTCAGGGACGGTCGAGGCACCCGTCGACGTACGGAAGGCCATCAGGCCCGTACCTTGTGTTGCTCGGTGGATTGGGGCACCGCCACCGCTTCAGCAGCACACGCGCAACAGGGTGACCAGCACCTTGCGCGCGTTGAGGGCTACTGCCGGATTCCCCCGGTTCTCTGCGACTATCTACCTATGGTTGGCAGCAGCGATCGTTCAGCGCTTCGCGCTCTGCTCGACATAGCCGTCGCGCCTCTCAGCAACCTGACGCATGCCGTGCTGAGTCGGGCCTTCGAGCGACTGGGGATGCCAGCGATTCCTGAGAACGCCGGCAGCAAGTCAGCCCGGATTGAACAGAGCCTCCAGCAGGTACCCGACACGGAACTGCCGCGACTGGCTCAACGTGTCTTACAGCAGCAGGACTTCCCCTTCCCTGTGCGCCCGCCGCTCCGCCATCAGCTCGAAGACTTGCTGTGGGAAGAGAGCGCACCACCCGGCATACCCAAGAAGGCCCGCCGTGAAGTGGCGCGCGCCCTGTATCTCCCGGAGCTCACCCAGCACCATGACCGCTTCCTGCATCTGTTGGATGACCTCTGGGCGATCGAGGGACCGGACCTTTCCTTCGACGAGCTCAGCGCGCTGCTGCTGAACGGGACGCGGCCGGTGACGCTGAAGGACCTCATCAAGAGGCACGTTCTCCGCAACAAGGGGGACTGGTCGACCGAGCGGCTTTTCGAGAGCCTCGGTGCGTTCGAGGCAGGGGACGCCAGGTTCGCCCGCTTCCTGGAAGGCCTGGTCTCGGCGGACGTTCTCTTGAACGAGCACCTGCAGGAGAAGACAGCCAGCACGATCAACGACCACCTCCGCGCCTATGGGGTCGAGTTGCGGCAAACGGGCAGCGATGGCGGCTATCCGCTGTTCACCCTGGTATCGATGCGGCTGCACAGCAACCAGAGGCCGAAGAACATCATTTTCGCTTCTCTGGGTAAACCAGACATTCGTTTCCGATCCTCGGTGGACAACGACATCGAGATCGTCGGCGGACGACCGGGCGCCACCCTTGTCTATGACCGGGAGATCCCTGCCGAGGGTCTGCGTTGGCGGGACCTGCACCGCTGGTGGCAGGACACGCACGGGTTCACCAGCGAGAGTGACGCCAGTGAAGATCTTTACCAACGGCTCCTCAGGAGCCTGCCAGGCAACTCACCCGGCCAGAGGAACCTCTTCACGGCCTACCGTACGGCTCGCCCGTTCTGTGCGGATGACCTTGCTCTCCTGCCCGAGGTATGGCTGCACTGGGATCCCAAGACCGTTAAGGAGCGCGGCCCCGAAGCGTTGCTGCGTTCCCGCATGGACTTCCTTCTACTGCTGCCCTTCGGACAGCGTGTCGTCCTGGAGATCGACGGAGTGCAGCACTACACGCGCGACGACGGCCATACTCCCGACACCGCCAAATACGCGGACATGGTCGCCGCCGACCGGGACCTCAAGCTCAGAGGGTACGAGGTCTTCCGCTTCGGCCACGACGAACTCCAACAGCTCGAGGACGCCAAGAAGCTCCTACTCCAGTTCATCCCGGACATGCTCAGCCGCTTCAGAGTCAGACTCTGACGCCAGAGCAGACACGCCGCGTCCCACTGGTCCTGCGGCACCCTGATTGCTATCGGCTGCCTGGGGCGGTTACCCGGGTCTCCGCCAGGACGATGCCGGGTCGCCGGGTCGCGGTGCACCAGGGCGTACAGACCCTAGAGGCCGAGGAGAAGCGGACCGTGAGCGAAATCCGCGCCATCCACGCCGAACACGAGGGCGCGTACGGGGCCCCGCGCGTCCATGCCGAGCTGCGTGCGAGAGGACAGAGATCAACCGCAAGCGCGTCACTCGGCTGATGCGGATCAACCACATCGTCGGCCGGCACCTCCGCAAGAAGAAGCGGACGACGATCGCGGACAGGACCGCGCCGCCCGTGCCGGACCTGGTCATGAGCGACTTCACCGCAGACACGCTGAACACCAGGTGGTGCGGCGACATCACGTACATAGCCGTCGGCTCGACGTGGCTCTATCTCGCCACGGTGATCGACATCTGCTCCAGGAAGGTGGTGGGTTGGTCGATCGCCGATCACATGCGCACCTCGCTGGTCACCGACGCGATCGAGATGGCCGTGGCCGCCCGCAGCGGCCGGGTGCGCGGCGTCGTGTTCCACACGGACAGGGGAGCCCAATACAGCGCGGCCGCCTTCGCCGACGTCTGCCGTCGACACGGCATCCGCCGCAGCATGGGCCGGATCGGCTCGAGCTACGACAACGCCCTCGCTGAGTCGTTCTTCCAGGGCATCAAGCGCGAATTGCTCCATGGCCGCCGCTGGACCTCGAAGGCACAGCCCCGGCTGGAGCTGTTCCGCTGGCTGTCGTACTACAACCGGCGCCGTCGGCACTCCGCGCTCGGCTACCTCACACCAGTTGAGTTCGAACAGCAAACTGATCAAGTCACGTACGCTGTCACTCGTCGCATGACACCCGGTGTCCACTCCCAGGGATCAACCTCAGGAGGCCCCTCCCTCGTGCGTCGGCCATCTGGCGATCAACCGAACGGGAACAGACCCGAACCCTCGTTCGATCTTCGCGCCCCAAGATCGCTTTGATAACGGCTTCTCAGGTCACCCGACCCTCGGGCCACCGGCAACGCGCGGCGCGTCCAAGTCGTCGTCGGCGGCGCTGCCTACGCGATCCAGAGCCCCACATTCACCCACGTCTAGGCCTGTGAGTGTGTGATCACCGGCACGAGGAGGGCATTCGGGCAGGGTTGGGCCGTGAGTCCTCTATCCCCGCGTCAGGGCGATCAATCCGTAGCACAGGGTAAGGCTTCCGGCGAAGGCCATGCCGGCCCGTGAGAGGGAGGAGGGGCGATTCGCGCCCTCCCAGCGCGCCAGTGCGTAAGCGATCAACGCTGCGGCGGTGGACACCAGTACGGCGATGGTCAACAGAAGCAGGAGCGTCAGGAAGGTGGTGGTCAACGGTTACGGCCTCGCTTGTGTCGGGTGAAAGTGAGCTGTTCCCACGATGACTGAGCCAAGGGGGCCGGTGGAGCGGTTGGATGGTTCTCCGGTGACAACACGGTGTTGTTGCCAGAACAACAGGACAGGGAGGACCGATGGGCGGCAAGGCGAAGCGACCCGGTCGGCCGTGGAGTCCACCGCGCGGGGGATGCATAGAGATCAATCAGCTGGCCGAGCTGATGCGGGGCTGGTTGGACGAAGCCTTGGTATCGGTGCCCCAGCTGCACCGGCTGCTGACCCCTGACCACTTCGCTGACCAGGCCGTGCCCAACTTGCGCCAACTGAGAGACCGGCTCGCCGGCCAGGGCCTGGAGTGGGACCTGGTGGAGGCCGTAGCCGATGTGTGCTACCCGGCCGAACCTGTCCATCGCGCCACCAACTCGCGCCTTCAGACGGCGCGGGAGCTCTGGCACAGGGCGCAGACTGCTCCGACACCGCTGGGGGCTGCTGACGCGCTGGCGGTCACCGAGGAACTGCTGGCGGCCAAGGACCGCGTCATCGCGATCTATGCGGAGTTGGAGCGCGTCCGACGGGCTCTCGAGGCCAGCGAACGCGGCCGCCACCAGGCCTTGCAGGTGGGGCTGTTGCTGTTTGCGATGCTTGGCCAGGCGCAGGCTGCTAGCGCCGAGCTCAGGCGCAGCATGGACTCTCCAGCTCCGGAGTCGGCGGCGTACCGTGCCCTGCAGGTGCGCTATGCCCGAGTACATGGTCAGGAGCTGGAGTTGCGGCAGCAGCTGGCCCGTGCGGAACGGGACCGGGCCGTTGCCCAAGAGGTCGCCGACCACGGTGCACGGCGTATCCGGCAACTGGAGGCAGAACTCGCCGTTGTGCGGGCCAGGCAGGGTCAGGGCGACCAGGTTCTGCCGCGCGAGCTGCCAACTGAGATCTCCCCGCCCGAACTGACCGTACCGCAGTTGAACGATGCGGCCCTGGACGACGTGGACCTCGCTCTGGCCAAGGCTCGGCTAGTCCTTGATGAGGAGCACGAAGCCGTTCAGCAAGCAGCGGACGATCTTCGGTATCGGCCCGATCTCACACAGGTTGCTTTCGATTCCGCCGGCCCTGCGGTCAGGATTGTGCCTGGGCAGATACATCGCCCCGGCGACGTGGTCGGCCGTGAAGCGGGCCGGGGTTTCATGGAGTTGTCCGGGACAACCGTGAACAACCCTCTGGCCGACTCCCATTCAATAGGTGTCGGGGCCGTTCTGCCCGGGGTGCACCTTGCCTCCCGCCACGTGCACGCCGGTGCCAGCGGCGGATGGTGCTGCGCGGTTCCGCTCCCTGACACCCGCATCGTCCTGGCCGCGGGGGACCTGGGTCACCCTCTGGGGGCCGGTGCTCTGCGGCAGCTGCTCAGCAGCTTGAGGAGCCTGGCTTTCCTGAAACACGAGCCCGGTGAGGTAGTGCTGCACTTCAGCGACATCGCGCGCGATCTCGGTGCTGCCCACACGGCGACGTGTCTGTACACCGTGTACGACCCCGTCGAGCACTTACTCAGCATCGCCAGCACCGGCCACGTGTCCCCGCTGCTCCTCCAGCCCGACGGTAGCGGACAAGTCATCGACGTGAGCGACTGGTTTGCTTTTGACGAGATGGCGATGAGGGTGCCCGCCGGGGCCACCCTGATGCTCTACACCCGTGGCCTGGTCGAATCCCAGCACGCAGACATGGATGCCGGCATCGAGCAGCTGCGTGAACGCCTCACTGCGGCCGGACAAGTCGCCGACGTACACAGTCCCCCGTCTTTGCAGAGGTTGTGTGACGCACTCCTGGTTCCGGCGGACACCGGCCCCTGCAATAGAGATATTGCCTTGATCGGCGCCCGTCTCGATGGCATCGAGGCCGGCAATGTCATCGCCAAGTTTGTGAAAGCGTGGGATCCCCAGTGCGCAGCCACGGCGGCGGCCCGGCTTCGCGATGCGCTCAACTCCTGGGGCCTGACCGAGTTGACCACGTCAGTCGAGCTACTGGTCCGCACCGTGGTAGGCCAGTTGTCACGGCACGCCAGCAACATGGTCATCGCGCTGCGACTGCTGCGACTTGACGGTCTGCTGCGCTGCGAAATCGCCCTCCGTACTGAACTCAGTGGCGTTGGCCGCCCGCCCCGACTGGCACAGGTAATGGGCCTGTTCGACCACAGCGCCATTGCCACGCTTGACAGCCACGCCCACCGCTGGGGAGACATCGGAGAGGTCATCTGGTTTGAGAAGCCGTTATCAATCCGGGCGTGATCGCTTGTTTTCCGCTGGTCGGGCTTGGTGCCTGCGGGTGGGTGGCAGGGATGTTCGCGTCGTGTCGCCGCATCGCTGGAGGGCCGGATGCCGTCGCCTATGGGGTTGCTGGACGAAGCGGGAACTGAGTGCGCGTCAGCGCCTTGAGGAGTGCCGCGAGGAGGCGGAGCGCGCTGCGGCTGCGCTCGCCGAGGCCGAGCGGGCCTGCGAGCGGGCTGAGATCGCGAAGGAGGAGTTCGCGGCGGCGCTGGCCGAGGCGCGCGCGGAGGATGATCCGTCGCGCGTTGGCGGGGGCGCGGACCGCCGGTGCGGCGCCGGTGAGACGCACGGCAGGTGGGCCGCAGCTCCCGGCCTACGGCGGCAGGAGCCAGATCCGGTCATGTTGTTTCGAGGCAGAGTGAGACGCCATGAGACGCAGGGAGACACCGACGGACACCCATGAACGCCAATGAACGACAACGACCGCCAACACCCCTGGCCAGGAGTGTCCGAGACGGGGCACCGGGTTGTTTCGACCTTGAGGAGGAGAGCAACACTTGCCGGTATGCCGAGCTTTCAGCAAAGGAAGGCCGTGGGCGACGCGCACGAAAAACGTGTCGCTGAGGAACTCGCCTTGCGCGGATGGGACGTCAGCCCCTGGGGCCAGGGCGTGCTGACCGAAGCGGTGCGAGTCGCCCTGCGGGGCACCGAGAGTTCGCTGCGGTGGACACCCGATCTGGTGGCCGCCAAGGACCGGCAGGTGTTTCTGATCGACTGCAAGAGCCGCATGACCAGCCGCATCACCCAACGCCATGCGGTGGAACGGGCCGCCGTCATGGCGCACCTCCAGCTCGCCGCATGGACGCAGCTGCCGATCTGCTACGTCTTCGACAACCTCGACGTCCTCACTCCCCTGGACGTCCTGATACTGGGCCGCACAGGTCCGCAACCCGCCGCAGGCTCAGGCTCCCCCTACCACCTGGTGCCCACGAGATGCTCCCTCGCATTCGACGAGGTGTTCGGAACCACGCAGCAGCTACACACCCCCGAACTCGGCGCCGCCTGACCCGGTCGGAATATGGAACCGGTCGAGCAATGACGACAACTGACCACATTGCGCGCATGGTCGGGCAAAGAGCGGCCCCTCTTCGTTCTCAGTGGCCGGGCATTGCCGTGCGGACGCTAACGTCCCCCGGAGTGCGCACTTCTGCGGGAGGCTGGACGTCATAGTGGAAGCGGTCTCGGAATTTCTCACCCTCAGAACGGACTACGCGGCCAAGATCGATGCCGACCTGGAGCTCGTCGAGAAGGATCGCGAGCGTGTCCGTGCGGAGATCACCGCGTTGCAGGATCAGCTGCACACCCTGGAAGGCAATCACGCGCTGCTACTGAGCATGCGGGAGGCCCTGTCGGGTCACTCCCCCGCCGCCTGCCCGGAGCCGGGGCCGGACGGTGCAGCCACGACCGGCAGCAGTCCTGCCGCTCCGCTTGCGTCCGACGGCGTGCCGCACACCGGCGACGGTGCCGCTGGTGATGGTGGCCGGGGTGACGGGGCACCGGAGGCGGGGAAGAAGGCGCCGACGCTTCGGGATCTGGTGGCCGATGAGCTGAAAAGGCGGGGCGAGCCCTGCTCGTCGCACGATGTCGCCACCGCACTGGCCCGGGCGCACCCGGGCCGGAGGATCAAGGAGCCCGCGATGCGTCACGCGCTGGAGGCGCTGGTCGCGCAGGGGCGGGCGGGGCGGTCCAAGCGCGGCTCGCGCGTCTTGTACTTCTCGGCCGGCATGGGCACGGACTGACGTCCGCCCGCCCGGCGGAGCGTGGTCGCTGGTTCAGGCAGCCGTCTCACGACGTGGCTGCGCGGGCGACAGGAAGACCGGCATCATCTCGAAGCCCAGAGCTGCCAGGCCGGCTTGCTGTCGGGGCGTCATCTGGGCGCTGTCCCTGCGCCGTCGAGCCAGCCAGGCCCCGAGGTGGACCTGGTCGCCGAAAACCTCTTCGGTGTGGTCCTTGGGCATGTCGAGGTGCCCATGGCGCTGGTGGTACTGGCGTGCCGCGCGCAGCCCGCGGTTGAAGGCCCGCTCGCGCAGGCCGGTGGGTCGGGTCAGCAGCATGCTGTGGGGGTGGGCGTCGGGGCAGGCGCGGGCCAGGGCGGCCAGGAGATGTTTTTGCTGGGGATCGAGCAGGTGCATGTGGGTGATCTGGCGGTCCAGCCAGCTGCCCCAGGCGGAGTCACGGCTGTCGTGGCGGTGGTAGGTGCACCGCCAGGTGCTGGTGGTCAGGCGGCGTCTGATCTGCGCGTAGGTGTACTGCCAGCGCAGGCTCCAGGGCGGGTTCCAGAAGGGGTCGACGGCGTTGAGGGAGGTGATGCGGGCGGGGGCGAGCCGGCCGGTGTCAGCGCGGCAGCGCATGGTCTCCAGCCAGGCGGCCAGGCGGCGGTCGCCGCCGTGGGCGTTCTTGCCCAGGGCGAGGGTGCCGTGACGGGCGGCGCAGGCGGTGATCTGGGCCAGGTGGTGTTCGAAGCTTTCGGGGGGATGCGGCCAGGACAGCCCCATGCTGGTGAGGGCGGCGATACGGTCGGCCGGCAGGGCTCCCGCGGCGTACAGGGAGCGTTGCTGGCCGATCCACTGGCCCAGGGCCAGGCCGTCGCTGGTGACGTGTTCGCTGGGAATGTTCAGGTGATGGTGGCGGGTGCGGAAGGCCTGAGCGGCCTGCAGACCGTCCCTCCAGAAGGCGTTGTTGGGGGCTTTGTGGGTGCGCAGTTTCAGGGTGCGGGTGACTTCGCCGGCGCGGTGCGGGCGCGGCGCAAGGGGCTGTGGTCGCGCCTTCATACGGGAGCCGAAGCGCTGGTAGGCCCTGGTGTCGTAGACGGCGAGTCCGTTGAAGAAGCGCCAGAAGTCCGAGAACGAGGAGGACTCCATGGCCTGTCGGGTGGACTGGCCGGGCGCGATGTAGACGGGGATGAAGATGGAGGCGCACTTGGCCTGGCCCGGGGGTTTGCGCAGGGCCCGGCCGATGCTCTGGGCGATGTTGTTCGGGCTGCGGCGCGGATCGGCGATCAGGATGCCGTCGGTGTCGGGGGCGTCGACGCCTTCGCTCAGCACTCGGACGCTGGCGAGCACGGCACAGTCGTGGCCGGCGGCGGCGCTGCCCGGGGTGTGGGCGGAGAAGTGCTCGAACTCGCGGAAGATCTGCTGGCGTCGCCAGGGCGCCTGGCCACAGTACAGGGCGTGCGCCCAGGGGTTTCGGATGCCGGTGCGGTCGGAGAGCACGTCGGCCGTCTCCGGCAGGGAGGCGACGAAACCGCGGGCGGCGGCGATCCGCCCGTGGAAGGACAGCACCCGGCGCACGTCGTGTTCGGCCATGGACATCAGCAGGGCTGCCTGCATCGCGGCCAGGCGGAGCCCGTCCTGATGCGGGGTGGGCAGGGGGTCGTGGAGGATCTCGCGCAGCATCCTGTCGTGGACTTCCGGCACGATGAGCTGGTAGTCGGCGAGGATGCCGCGTTCGATCGCCTCGGCCAGGTCCAGGCGGTAGACGACGGGGCCGTAGATGGTGGGGTCGTCCATCGAGGCGAGTCGTTCGATCCGGGTGCGCGCCGTTGGATTTTGCGTGGTGCGCCAGTTGCGGGGCGTGGCGGTCATGTAGAGGCGGTGCGCGGCCGGGATGGCGCGGTCGTCGTGGATGAGTCCCCAGCGCTTGTCCCAGTCGCCGCTGGTGCGGTGGGCTTCGTCGGCCAGGGCGAAGGCCCAGGGCGGCAGCCGTTCGCCACGGTGGGCCTCGGCGATGGTGGGCAGGGAGGCGTAGGTGGCGAAGACGGCGATGCGTCCTCCCTCGGCGACGCGGCGGGCCAGGACCCGGGCGTCTGCGGTGAGCAGCAGACGGCCGCGCAGGCTGCGGTCGTGAACGCCGGGCAGTGAGCACACGCCGATGAGCTGGTCGAAGCCGCCGTCGGCCAGCCAGCGGGCCGCGGTCTGGGTCAGGAGTTCAAGGGTCGGGACGAGGACGAGGACGGGGCCCCGCGCAGCGAAGTGCTCGGCGACGCGCTTGCCGATGAGGGTCTTGCCGGTGCCGCAAGCGGCGATGATGGTCGCGGCCGCGTGTCGCGTACCGCTCAGGGCGTCCACTCCCGCGGCGACGGCTTCTGTTTGGTGGGGGCGCAGCTGAACACGGCCGGACATGTGACGCGCTGACTCCCTTGTCGCGGAACTCCGTGCCCGCAGGGCACCTTCACCAGCCTTTTTGCAGTGAAGAGCCTGGCAGCTTTCCCGCAAGGTCCGGCCGACGCTGCTCGAAGCTGCTCTTTGTTTTCTTCGCGTGTGCGTAAGGGGTCGCCTCTGGGACCGGGTGTAGGCCACGTGAGACCGTTTCGTGAGCCTGGGCTGCCTGCCGGGGGCGGCGGCAGTTATTGAGGTTTTCGGGTTGTCGTCGGGGGTGGTGACGGTTCATGATCCCTGCGGTATGCCGGTGGGATGCGGTATCCGGAGGGTGGGGGCCTG
>NZ_JBFAWW010000073.1:0-15719 GCF_040680495.1 Streptomyces sp. NPDC052036
CCCCGAGCTGCTGATCGTCGCTGACGCCGGCTACGACCTGGCCCGTCTGGCCCATCTGCTCGCGGACCTGCCCGTGGAGGTATGCGGCAGGCTCCGCTCGGACCGCGTGATGGCCCGGGACCCGGCCCCACACAACGCCCGGCCCCGGCCGGGCCGCCCGCGCATGCACGGTGCTCCGTTCGCCCCTGGCCAGGCCCACCACCTGGGGAGATCCGCAGACCGAGACCCGGACCGACACCACTCGCTACGGCACCGCGACCGCCCGGGCATGGGACCGGCTCCATCCCCGGCTCACCCGCCGCTCAGCCTGGATCACCGACCAGAATGCCGAACTCCCCATCCTGCACGGCCTCGTGGTCCGCCTGAGTGTCGACCGCCTGCCCGGCGGACGGAATCCCGACGCCCTTGGCCTCTGGGTCGCGGGGCCGGCACAGGTGCACCCGGGTGGCGAGCAGGCCCGCGAACGCGGCGAACTCACTGGTCAGCCTGCCCTTGCCGACACCCGCCTCGTTGTCCCACACCAACGTCTTCGGCACAGCTTGCCACCCGGTCAGCAGACGCCAGTGACCGTCGACGTGACCTGCTGCACCAAGGTGGTGGTCCGCTTCCCGGCGATGCAGTGGTCGGCGGCGCGGAGGCGAATGGCATGTCCGAGTTGATCCTCGGCATGGTGGCCGTCGTCGGCCTGCACTTCCTGCCGCTCGCCGCGCCCTTCCGGAAGCCCAGCTTCCATGCGGCCGCGGGCCGATGACGGGCGACGGGTGTTGCGGGCTGTGTCATCGGTATCGCTGGAGGGTGGGCGGAGACCGTCCAGATGACCGTGGGCGTCGGCGCCGCCGTCATGCTGTGGGGAACCGCGTGCCTGGTCCGGCACAAGCCAGCCGGACCGGCAGAGCGGCCTGGAGCAGAGGTGCTGACTGAGAGCGGTGCGGTCAGACGCTGACGCCGAAGTCCTGCGCGATGCCGAGCAGACCGGAGGCGTACCCCTGACCGACCGCACGGAACTTCCATTCACCGCCGTGGCGGTAGAGCTCTCCGAAGACCATCGCGGTCTCCGACGAGGCGTCCTCGGACAGGTCGTAGCGTGCGATCTCCTGTCCGCCCGCCTGGTTCACCACACGGATGAACGCGTTGCGCACCTGCCCGAAGTTCTGGCCACGCTCCTCCGCCTCGTGGATCGACACCGGGAACACGATCTTCGCGACCTCGGCCGGCACGACGGCCAGATTCACCTTGATGGACTCGTCGTCGCCCTCGCCCTCTCCGGTGAGGTTGTCGCCGGTGTGCTCCACCGAACCATCCGGACTCTTGAGGTTGTTATAGAAGACGAAGTACTGGTCGGAGACGACTTTCCCGGTCACATCGCAGAGCAGAGCGGAGGCGTCCAGGTCGTAATCCGCACCGGTAGTGGTGCGCACGTCCCAGCCCAGACCGACCACGACGGCACTCAGGCCCGGCGCCTCCTTGCTCAGCGACACATTGCCGCCCTTGGCCAGGGAAATTCCCACGGCTCATCCTCCCGACTGTGGACTGTCTGTACGGTCACTGGGTTTCAACGCCGACCCTAACCGCCACGGTTCCCATAGTTGCGCAACTTATAAAGCGTTGAGGTGACAGGTTCCCGCGCTGGGCGGGCCGACCTGGCGACGCCGAGGGGTGTCAGATGTTCTCCGATGTGGGCCCGTTGGAACTCATCACGCTGACGGTTCTCGCCGTCCTGGTCTTCGGCCCGGACAAGCTGCCGGAGGTGATCCAGAACGTGGCCGGGTTCCTACGCAAGGTGCGGGAGTTCTCCGAGAACGCCAAGGAGGAGGTCCGCTCCGAACTGGGGCCGGAGTTCAAGGACTTCGAGTTCGAGGACCTGCATCCGAAGACGTTCGTGCGCAAGCACGTCCTCGGCGGCGACGGGCTCGGGCTCGACGAGATCCGCAGCACACTCGATCCGAGAGCGGAGCTGGAACAGGTCGCGGACGTGGTACGCGAGACAGCGGACAAGAGCCGGGCGGGCGCCGAGGATGCGGGGCGCGTGCGCCTGGCGAAGACCACATTGGCAGAGCCCCCGGCTGCCCCGCCCACGGTCGACCCCGATGCCACTTGAGCGGCACCCACACGGGTGCGCCTGCCACGCAAGCTTAAAAACTTGCGCAACCTCTAAACTATTGCCATGGAGACGACTGATGCGGTCTGGGAGACCGCCGTGCTCGATGGCGGGCCGGCGGACGGCTTACACGTGAGGGTTTCCGGCCGACCGCGAGTGCTCCAGGTGACCTATCCCTGTCCAGTCGATGCCGCGTCGCCGGGTGTGCGCGCGGAGAGCGTGTACGTCTACCGCAGGGATTACGGCGTGACCAGCGAACCACTGCGGTACGGCTTCGACGTCGCCAGCCCCTGAGAAGTGCGGCGTGCAGCGTCAGTGGGCTGCACCATTTTTCGTTGCCGGCCGGGCCGTCTCAGTCCCTCAGGGTGCCGCCTGGGTGTCCCGGGACGCCGGCTCGGCGGCCGCGTCCCCGGCCGGGGCGGCGGAGGGCTGTGTGGCGCCCTCCTCCTTCATGGCCTTGACCTCGCTCTTGAGCATGCGCATGAACTTGCCCAGCCCGCGGGCGGCCTCGGGCGGCTTCTTCGAGCCGAACAGCAGGATGATGGCGATCGCCACGATCAGCAGGTGCCAGGGTTCCAGTCCGTTGCGAAGCATCCCGCCCCCTTCTTTTGACCGGGCAGCGGCACGGACCGGGAACGGCGTACCATCCACCTTCATTGCTAGATTGCGCAACTGTACAACCGTCAGTCGGGGTCAGTCGTCCCCTCTGTATGAGTCAGTCCGATGAGGGCGCATCGATGACCGCCAGTGGCAATCAGGTGCCACCCGTCGGCCGTCGGCGTCGAGCGGAGCCGCATTGCGGCCATACGGCACGCGGTAGCCGGACGAGACGAGGCCGCAGTCGCAGCCCGCTGGGAACGGCGCTGCTGATGGCGCTGTCGGTGACTGTGCTCGGTGTGGCCGGCCTGGGCTGGATCTATCTGCAGTTGAACGGGGACATCAACACCTTCGACGGGGACGGCCTGTCCAAGAACCGTCCCGATGGCGGTTCGTCCAAGGGCGAGAACGTGCTGGTCATCGGCTCGGACGCGCGCAACGACGGCAACAGCGCCCTCGGGGGCGGCAGCAAGGACGACATCGGCCGCTCCGACACCGCGTTTCTTCTGCACACCTACGGCGACCACAAGCATGCGATCGCGGTGTCGATCCCGCGCGACACACTGGTCCGCCGTGCAAACTTCCCGACGGCAACTGGACGAAGACCCAGACCGACACGATGTTCAACTCGGCCTTTTCGGTTGGGCAGACGGAGAGGGGCAACCCGGCCTGCACCCAGAACACGGTCGAGAAACTCGCCGGTCTGCGCGTCGACCACACCGTCGTCGTCGACTTCAAGGGCTTCGCGTCCCTGACGGACGTGGTCGGCGGGGTGAAGGTGTGCCTCCCACAGGACATCTACGAAGGAGACCTCAACCCCCACCGCACCACCAAGGGCGACCTGATCTTCAAGAAGGGCGAGCAGACCGTCTCAGGGCAGAAGGCCCTCGATTACGTCCGCATCCGGCACGGCATCGGGGACGGCTCCGACATCGGAAGAATCAAGCGCCAGCAGGCGTTCGTCTCCAGCCTCCTCAAGCAGATCAAGAGTGACGGGCTCACCCCTACGAAGCTGTTGCCGCTCGCCACCGCCGCCACGAAGTCCATGACCGTCGACCCCGGGCTCGGTACGGCAAACAGACTGATCTCCTTCACGATGACTCTGAAGGACATCGATCTGCACAACACCAAGTTCGTGACCATTCCCTGGCGCTACCAGGGCTCGCGTGTCGCGGTCGTGGAGCCCGACGCCTCACAGCTGTGGGCTGCGCTCAAGGCCGACCGCACAATCGACGGCAAGAAGGGCGGCGGCAAGAAGGGCACTGCCAAGCCGTCCGCCTCCGCTGCACCGCGTCCGCGCGAGAGCGTCTCCGGGGACGGCATCGACGTCGCGGTCTACAACGGCACCACCACGAGCGGCCTTGCCGCGAGAGCAGCGGCGGCGCTGACCGAGCACGGTTTCACGGTCACCGGTACCGCGAACGCCAACGCCCGACAGCACCCCACCACCGTCATCCAGTACGGAACGGGCTTGCAGGCCCAGGCCAAAACCGTCGCCACGCTGTTCCCCGGCGCAACGCTGAAACCGATCGGCGGATCGGCCATGAACGTGGTCGTGCAATCGGGCAAATATTAACCTCTCCGCACCGCAAGCAATCCTTTACACTCCGTAATCGCTTTGCGGCGCCCACGGCGTATCGCGCGTCGGTCTCAGGAGTCGGAGTCGGGCTGGTTTTTCGCCGCCGCGTACGCCTGGGACGGTGTCATGGGGACTCCGTTGAGGCTGACGGTCCGGTACGGGCTGACCCGGGCACAGGTCTTGGACTGGTCGGCGGTCTGGGCGTGGGCGTTGGAGACCGCGGCCTTGGTATCTGCGGGAGCAGGCGAGGACGTGCCGTCCGGGTAGCTGGTGCCGCTGGGCCAGTCTCTGCCGATCACCAGCGTCAGGCCCGTGCCGGTGCCCTGCTGCAGATGCGAGGCGGGCAGGCCGAGCGCTTTGGCGGCCGTCTGCGCCTCGGCCTTCTGGCCGGTGCCGTAGGTGAGGGTGGTGGTCGCGGCCTGGCTTGCGGCGTTGGCCGTGGTCGTGGCCGAGCTGAAGCCCTTGTCGGTGAGCGCGCCGGCGACGGCAGAGGCGCGGCCGGTGATCGTGGTGCCGTTCTCCACCGTCACAGCGACCTCAGATGCAGGCACGGCCGAGGCGGTGGCGTTGGCCTTCGCGGTCGCGGTCGCGGAGTTATTGCCCAAACCGGTGGTCAGGGACTGGTCGTTGGCGATGGTCGCGAACAGGCTCCTGGCGCCCTCGCCCACCACCACGCGGTCGCTGTCGGTCGGGTCGGGGGACGTCTGCATCGTTGTGAAGGTCATCCGCTTGGTGGGGACCTTGTTCACATCGGAGGCAAGCCCGATCAGCTTGCTGACGCTGCCGAGGCCGTCGTCCACGGTCAGCGCCTTGGTGGCGGCATCCGCGAGGCTGTAGACCGCGGTGGGGTCTGTGAGCGTGCCCGCACTCTTGAACTTGCGCATCATCGCGCTCAGGAAGATGTGCTGGGACACCGTTCGGCCCAGGTCGCTGCCGTCGCCGAAACCGTGCCGGGAGCGGACGAACTCCAGGGCCGCGACGCCCTTGAGGGTGTGGGCGCCCTTGGTCAGCTTCAGGTGCGAGTAGGTGTCGTAGACGTTGTCGCTGACGCACACGGACACGCCGCCGACCGCGTCGGACATCTTGACCACGCCGGAGAAGTCGAGTTTGACGAAGTGGTCGATGGGGATGCCCGTGAGCTGATGAATGGTGGCCACCTGGCACGCGGGGCCATACTGGAGCGCGCTGTTGATCTGGCCGTAGTAGCCGGCCGTGGACTGGCCGTTTGCGCTGTCCTTGCAGGCCGGAATCTGGGTCATGGTGTCACGGGGGATGCTCATGACGGTCGCGTTGGAGCGGTCGGCGGATATGTGCATCACCATCTCCACGTCCGCGTTCCCGCTGCCGGTCTGCACGCCGGTCTGCGAGCAGCCGCCGCCGAGCTTGCAGTCCTCCGCGCTGGTACGGCCGTCCGAGCCCATGACCAGGATGTTGATCGGGGTGCGGCCGAACGCGTCGGCCTTCTCCGTTCCGCCCTTGCCGTCGAGCGAGACGCTGTGGATGTTGTCGTTCAGGTGCTGGTAGAACCACCAGCCGACACCCGCCGTGCCCAGCATCAGGAGTGCCAGACATGCCCCGGCGATCTTCAGCGGCCGCCTGCCGCGCCGCATCGGACGCGCCCGACGCCGCGACGTGGCACGCTCGTCACCCTGGCGAGAGGCCGCCCTTGCCGCGGCCCGGCCGCCCGAAGGGCGCGCTCCGTCGGCTCCGGCTGTGCGCTGTCCGGGCACCTTGGTGGTGCGGTCGCGCGTGACCTGACTGCCCGGGCCGTCCCACGGGTCGCTCATCTCCCACTCCCATGAACGGTCGGGCCTGCCAGGCCGACCGTCGGTGTACGGCTGGCGTCAGCGGCGGTGCCATCGAGCGAAGCGGGCGCGTCACACGCCACTTGCTTAGTTGCGCAATCTAGCAAACGAATAGTCCGAGCAGCACGCCCCACGCACGATTCACAGGTGAGGCACCTCAGGGAACCGCCTCCCGAGCCGGCACGTCGGGCGCGGTACGTGTCCGTCCTGGGCCCATCCGGCGATCGCCGTTCATGCCGTCGTTTGTTCCAAGTCGACCTTCAGGAACAAGCCACAGTGATGTGGGCCACAACTCGCTGCCGCGTCATGCTCGCGGACCTGGCCGGCAATTGGAGGCGTCTCACAAGCTCAATGCATGTTCTGTCCGAACCGCGTTGTGATCCACGCGGCGCCGCGCTCGGCCAGGGCCCGCCTCCGTCCCCGCCGCGACCGGCGCACGGCAACGGGCGAGGATCGCTTCTGCGATGACGCAGCCGCCAGCCCAGCGAGACGACCTGCGGCGCGCGCCAGTTCCGCCTGCAGCCGTCGGTGTCGTTTGGAAGAACTGGCCCTCAATAACGCCGAATAGATTCCCTCGACCTCAGCCAAGGCAGCGCCCAGCCGCAGGTTCGCGTCACGCACTCGTCCCATGTCCCCGCCCGGCATGAACGCCCTTCCTCCCCCTGATACCGGGGCCGACCCCCCCGCTCATTTCAATTATTGCGCAATGCCGCAAGCCAGGTGCTTGGTGTCGGAGAAGATCGGAAGGGGCGGTCGACCGCCGTCTCGTTTAGGGAGTCCCTGCCTCCTCAGCCTGCGCCGACAGCCCTTCCCGCCTCGGTCCAGTTCGCGTGCAGCCGGTCCAGGTACGACCGGGCCTGGCTGCCCGGGGTCGCGCCGTGGCAGAAGGCCAGCATGTTGCTCGCGCCGGTGTTGTACCCGAGGGCCAACAGGTCGTTCCTCGTGTAGGTGGCGGACCAATGGGGAGGCAGCTGGGCCGTCAGATCGTGCAAGTACCAGGCCTCGGCTTCGATGGCGAGGTCACGGTCGTCCGGCAGTTCCTCCCAACGGCGGGCGGCGAAGTCCCGGCCCTTCTTGACGTCGTCGAAGGCGGGGCGGTGCATGTTGGCGATGCCGAAAGCCGCATCCGGCTTGTACTTCTGCCAGGCCCGCTCGAAGGACGGGTCGTGTGGTTTGTACGCCTCGTTGTAGAGGATCGCCATCAGCAGCTGGGCGCTGACGCCGGTCTGACGGGCCCGGGTGCGGACCTGGGAGGCATAGACGGCGGGGTCGTACGACCAGGTGGTCAACGGCGAAGGGGGCGGGATGGAGGGCCCGGACGATGGGGTCGGTGGGGAGGCTGGCCTCTTCACGGGAGGTGCCGTGTCGCCCTGCGGGGTGCCGACCGCGCGCACGATGACATACACCACCAAGGCGAAGACCACCACGGGCAACCACCGTCGGCGCTTCGGTACCCGGGACTCTGACATGTCGCGCCTCTCTCGCGTCTGCCCTCGGCCGACAACCTTGTACAGCAGGAGGATTAAAAGGGACGTGAGCCGGCGCCAGGTGCCGGCGATCTCCCGAGACGGCCCACCGAAGCAGGGCCGCTGCCATCACGGCGCTCGAAACGTGTGCGGGCCGCCAGAAGGCCTCCGGCGTAGAGGACGAGGACCGCGGTGAGCAGCAGGTAGTACACGGCAGGCAGGGCGGTCAGGCCGAACATCGGCCCCAGCGGTGAGGGGGGAAGAACCACGCCGATGGCGGCCAGCGTGAGCACGGCCCAGGCGACCGGACCCGGCCTGCGGTGTTCGGCGCTACGACGGCCGGCGCGGAGCAGCACCACCACCACGGCCTGAGTGATCAGGTTCTCGGTGAACCACCCGGAGTGGAACACCGCCTCGTCGTCGCCCGCCCCGGGCCCGTGCACGGTGAACGCGAGAACGCCGAAAGTGGCCACGTCGGCGACGGCGTTAAGCACACCGAAGCCGATGATGAAGCGCAGCAGCTCCCGTGGGTTCAGCACGGTCGGCCGGTGCAGCGTAGTGGGGTGGGCACGGTCGTAGGCAAAGGTGAGCTGGGCCGCGTCGAAACACAGGTTCTGCATCAGGACCTGTGCCGGAAGCATCGGCAGGAAGGACAGCAACAGACCAGCGGAGAGCATCGCGATGACGTTGCCCACGTTGGACGACAGCGTGATGCGCAGGTAGGTGGCGATGTTGCCACCCGTATGCCGGCCCTCGGCGACGGAGTGCGCGATCGTGGTGAGGTCCCTCCGCAAGCACCACGTCCGCGCCTTCCCGGGCCACATCGGATGCTTGCCGCGGGGCGATGCCGACGTCGGCGACGCGCAGCGCGGCCAGGTCATTGACCCCGTCGCCGAGGAAGCCCACCGTGTGCCCAGCGGCCTGCAGGGCCTCGGTGACACGGGCCTTGTGTTCCGGGGTGCAGCGCGCGAAGACGGTCGTGCGGCCGGCGACTTCGATGAGTTCGTGGTCGGAGAGGGTCTCGACGCGGTCGGCGGTGAGCACGGCGTCCTCACCGACGGGGATGCCCAGATCGAGGCACGCGCGCACGGCGGTACCCGGGTGGTCGCCGGTGAGGACCTTGACGGTGACACCCTGGCCGGTGAGGACCTTGAGCGCATCGGCGGCGATGGGTGCGAGCTCGTCCCGCAGGGTGACCAGGCCCCGGAAGGTCAGGCCGCGTGTATCAGCTGGCGTGTAGTCGCGCACACGGGCGGAACGCTCTGCGGTGGCGACCGCCAGGACACGCGCTCCGCCGTCGGCCTGCCGGGCGGCGAGGCCGGGCAGGCGTTCCCGCTCGTCGTCGGCGAGTACACAGCGTTCCAAGACGGCCTGGACGTCTCCCTTGACGACCAGGGTGTGCGTGCCGAGTCGGCCGGGGGTTCGGACCACCGCGGTGGCGAGGCGACAGTCGGGAGCGAAGGGCACGGCCGCGACACCGTCGTACGCGGTGAGCTCTTCTTCGTCGACCGCGTCCAGGATCGCCCCGTCCAGGGCGTCTGGTTCCGGCAGGTCGGCGAGTTGGAGGGTCCACCACGCATTGACAGCGGCCCAGTGCAGGACCTCGGGGTCGTCCCGGCCGTCGGGGCCGAGGGCGCGGTCGGCGACGGGCCGGTCCTGGGTAAGGGTGCCGGTCTTGTCCAGGCACAGCACGTCGACGGCGCCGATGTCGTGCAGAGCGGGCAGGCGCTTGACGATCACGCCGTGCGTACGGGCCAGCAGCGCAGCACCGCGGGCCAGACAGAGGGTGACGAGGACCGGCAGCATCTCGGGGGTCAGCCCGACCGCCACCGCCACAGCGAACGGCAGCGTCTCCAGCCCACGGCCACGCAGCGCCGCATTGGCCATCAGCACCAGCGGCGGAGTCAGCAGCATGAACCGGATGAGGATCCAGGAGATGCCGTGAACTGAACGGTCGAAGGCACTCGGCGCCGGTCGGTCGGTCCTGCTGTCGTGCGCGGCGGCGAACCGGGTGTGCGTGCCGGTCGCGGTGACGACCGCGGTGGCGCTGCCGGAAGACACACTGCTGCCCTGGAAACAGAGGTGGGGCTGTTCGAACACCCCACCGCCGGTCGCGCGAGGCAGGTCGTCGGCGGATTTGGCGACAGGTGCGGATTCCCCGGTCAGCGCGGCCTGGTGCACGCTCAGGCCGGTCGCCCGCAGCAGGCGTACGTCCGCCGGCACCAGGTCGCCCGGTCCCAGCCGAATCACATCGCCGGGCACCAGCTCGGCCACGGGTACCTCGCGGGCCACCGGGGCGGCTTCCTCGTCGGTCCGCCGGAGAACAGTGGCGGTCGTGGCGACCAGCTCACGCAGCGCGGCCGTGGACCGGTCGGCCCGATGCTCCCCAGAGGCGCGCAGTGCACAGCTCACCACAACGAGCAGGAGGATCACCGAGGCCGTACCCCAGGCGAAGACCGCTGCCGAGACCAGCCCAAGACATCCCAGCACCGCGGTGAACGGGTCCCGCAGGCTGCGCACGAACAGTCGTGTCCAGGAGGCTTCGCGCCGGGCAGGACCCGTGCTCTCCCCCAGCCGGGCCAGACGCTCCTCGGCCCGCGCCTCGGTCAGGCCGCGCAGGCCACTGTCCAGCCGGCACAGCGCCTCCAGCGCAGTCGGCACGGAAAGTCCTGTTGGGGCCTCATGCGGCGCGAACACGGCCGTCGGACCAGGTGTCTCGGCCTCCTGCCCCGAGGCCGCTGTGGTCTCAGCCACCGATCCCACGCAGCTCGCGCACCGGCGCGAGGGTGTGCTGCGAGCGTACGGTCAGCTGTCCGACCAGCACCCGCACCACTGTGACGATGTCCGGGTCATCGACGTAGTAGACCTGCCGTCGGCCCTCGCGACGGGAACTCACAAGCCCGGCGAGCTTCAGCTTGGCCAGATGCTGACTGACCGCGGGCAGCGCTCCGCCCACCTGGTCAGCGAGACGCGTCACGTCGCTCTCGCCCTGCGACAGCGCCCACATCAGGTGCAGCCGGGCCGAAGAGGCGAGCAGCCCGAACGCGGCGGCCGCCTCGGCAAGAACTTCCGCCGACGGGTCCTCGAAACCACCGACGTTCCCCGTCCCAGTCATCTCCCGTCCCGCCCGCGTCACAGCCGACGCCCATGCGCCGACTCAGTGTAGGCGTCCGCATGCTCAGCGTCCGCGCGCCAGGGAGACGTCTGGCCGTCCTCACCGGAGGCCGGACCGAGCAACGGCGGAACCGGGCGATCAGTCCTCGTAGTAGTTGTTGACTACCACGTCCGGTTCGTCGTCGAACGCCTCGTTCAGCAGGACGCCGCCGACGAGACCGGCTGCGCCGGCACCGATGAGCGCGCCGGCGCCGAAGCGGCGTCCACCGTTCTGCTGCTGGTGGTCGTGGTGGTCTCCGTAGGGCTGACCGTATCCCTGTGCGGATAGCCCTGCGGCGTTGTCTGCGGATACCCCTGCTGAGGCGGCGTGTAGAACGGCGGCGCGGTGGTCTGCACCCGCTGGGCGCAGCTGCCGCACGCCTGTACCGGCCTGCGTACGCCCCACTGCGGAGACCATGTCACGGTCGTCACGCCTGGGTCATGGTTGGGGTCAAAGAAGCACGTCGTTGAGGAACTCCCCGTGGTGTGCGGTGATGCTGCGTACGGCCCGGCAGGTGCGGAGACGACGGTCGGTGTCGGTGCTGTGGGGGACGACGGCGCGTACGTACGGGTGTCTACCGGCGGCGGGGTGACCAGGGCCGGGCCCGGGCTCGTCTCGCGCAGGACATCCACGCCGTAGTCGGTGGCGATGCCGGCGAGCCCGGAGGCATAGCCCTGACCGACCGCGCGGAACTTCCATTCGGCGCCGTGCCGGTACAGCTCGCCGAAGACCATCGCGGACTCGTTGGGCAGGCCACCGGCCGCGAGGTCGTAGCGGGCCAGCTCCGTGCCGCTGTCCTGGTCCAGGACGCGGATGTGGGCCCGGTGCACGTGCCCGAACGTCTGGCCGTGGCTCGCGCCCTCGTAGAGGGACACCGGGAAGACCATTTTCTCGATGTGAGCGGGCACCCGCGCGAGATCGACGTGGATCTGCTGGTCGTCTCCGCCGGCGGAACTGCCGCCCCCGGAGTGGCGGACCGAACCGTCGGGACTGGTCAGGTTGTTGAAGAACACGAAGTGCTCGTCCGACAGCATCTTGCCCGACTGATCGCACAGCAGGGCGCTGGCGTCCAGTTCGTAGCCGGTGTTCGCCTGCCATCCCAGACCGACCGTCACCGCAGTCAGGCCGGTTGCCTGCTTGCTCAGCGACACATTGCCGCCCTTGGTCAGGGACACACTCATGCACGTCCTCCGCAGCTGCTTCCGCTTCCCGCCTTCATCGTGATCAACGCGACCCTAACTCCTCCCAGTTACCGACTTGCGCAATGTCATGAGTGAGCGACAGCTCCGCAACGACGCATCGGCAGTAGCCCAATACACGGGTCACAGCCCATGACTCTCCATAGGCTTGCGCAATCAAGCAAGCGGAATCACTAGCGTCCGGCGGACTCCGTCCGGCCCGACCCGACTGGAGGACAACAAAGTGGGCATCATCGGCTGGATCATCCTCGGCCTGCTCGCCGGAGCCATCGCCAAGATCCTGCTGCCCGGCCGCGACCCCGGCGGCCTAATCGGCACCACCCTCATCGGCATCGCGGGCGCGTTCGTCGGCGGCTGGCTCTCCGCCCGCTTCCTCCACCGCCCGGTGGAGAAGCACTTCTTCGACCTCTACACCTGGGGCGCCGCGATCGCCGGCTCCCTCGTCCTCCTCATCGCCTACCGCATCCTGTTCGGCAACTCCCGCGACTGATCCCGCCTCTGAGCCCCTCGGTCACAGATGGGCGGAGATGGCGGGCAGCAGATCTTGGAACTTCCCGCGCAGGCGGGGATGGTCCCGGGATACCTTCGGTCCCGTACTCATGATGAACAGCGACACGACCACACCAACCACCGTGAAGAAACTCAGGATCAGAAGGCCGAAGCCGAGTCCCTTCGGTCTGACGATCGCTTCCCGGGCCTGTCTCAGCCGCGCGACCTCGCCCTCAAGATCTTCCAGTTGCTGCTGCGACCGCTTCTCCTGGGCCTTCAGAGCATCTCATCGCATACCGCGCTGCAACATCAGCGTGTCGGACAGGCCCGCCCTCGTCACCATCGCAGGAAGATGGCGAAACCTAACCGCGTTGTGTACGAGAGCGGTTTCGGCTGGTCGGGAACGTGAGAAGAGCCGTACGGGTTGGGATGCTTGTGAAGCGATCCTTGGCCCGTACGGCTCTCTCGCATCGTATCTGCACGGGCATCTCGAGGCGTCGACTCGGGGCGCTCATCGCCGAGTTGGCCAGCCCGTGGATGGCGCGGGAAAAGTCCCGGTTGGGCGAACGCCGAGGCCATGAGCGTCTGCGCGCCGAGGGCGGCGGACCCAGCCATCAACTGGTCTTCACCGATCGGGTGATCGCGACCCTGGTGATCCTGCGGTTCCAGCTTCCGCACGCCGCCCTCGCCGTCTTCTACGGCGTGGACCGCTCCACCGTCACGCGGGCTGTCCATGAGATCCGTCCGCTCCTGGCGGCGCGGGGCTTCGCGGTCCCCGGCGAGGTGGGACTGCGTCTGCACACGCTGGCCGATGTCTTCGCCTACGCCACCGCGAAGGGTGTTGAGCTACGCCTGGACGGCTCCGAGGTACGGGTCCGGCGTCCGAAGGCGGGCAGCCCCGGCCGGCGTGCGTTCGTGTCCGGCAAGATGCGGCAGCACACCAAGAAGGCCACCGTCATCACCGACGGACAGGGCCGGGCTCTGTGGACCGGCGCGGTCCGGCCGGGCCGTATACATGATCAGACGGCGGTCAAGACCGAGGGGATCGAGGCCCTCTTCGAGCAATATCCGCAGGTCAAGGCTAAGGTGGATGCCGGATATCGGGGCCTGGCCAAACGGTTTCCCGACCAGGTCCAAGCGCCGCCGAAGAAGCCTGCCAAGGACGCGTCGGCCGAGGAGGCCACCGCCTGGGAGGCGGCCCGCAAGAAGCAATCCTCGGAGCGGATATGCGTCGAGCACGCCAACGCCGAGCACAAGCAGTGGAGGCCCCTCCAGCGGTACCTCGGCCGCCGCGAGTACTACACCGAGACCCATCTGGCCATCGCCGGCCTCGTCTCCGACCGCACCGCAGAGCGGTAATCACCTATCAGCCAAACCGCCAGGCCAACACGCCCCAACCTTAGCTTGACTCTGTCGGGGATCTTGGAGTTTCCCGGGCCGGCAGCGTGATCAACGGGCATGCTCGGGGCTGTTCCGAAGGCCCCTGCGATTGTCGAGGTGGTCGTTGTCGCTCCGTCCTCGTTCCGGTGAGCAAGTCCCGTCTCTGACCGCGCAGATCGCGCGGGCGAGCAACCCGGGCGGTACGACGGCGATGTGGGTGAGAGACCGCTTGGACGGACTGTGGTGCGACGAGGACTTTGCCGGCTGGTACCCGCGCGATGGCCGTCCCGGTCTCTCGCCCGCCCAGTTGGCCGCCGTCTGCGTGCTGCAGTTCCTGCTTGGCCTGTCGGACCGGCAGGCGGCGGAAGCGGTCCGCTGCCGCATCGATTTCACATATGCGCCGGCTATGGAGCTGAGCGATCCCGGCTTCCACCACAGCGTGCTGGCCGACTTCCGTGAGCGCCTCACCCATGACGACCGCGCCGACCGTCTCCTTGATCTGGCGCTCGCCCGCTTGAAGGAGGCCGGACTCGTACGCGAGCGCACCACGCAGCGCACCGACTCCACCCACGTCCTGGCCGCGGTGCGCGACCTGACCCGGCTTGAACTGATCACCGAGGCGGTCCGTGCCGCGCTGGAGGAAGTGGCCCGCACGGCCGGGCATCTGCTTGTCGGCCTGGTCGACGAGGAGTGGGGGCGCCGCTACGGCCGTCCGGTGCGCCTGGGCAAGAACCCCACCCGGCCCAAGACCAGGATTCTTACCACCGGCGACGACGCCTGCCGCCTGCTGGAGCGCCTCCACCGGCACGGACCGGGCTACCGGCCTGGCGCGCAGGTCCAGGCGCTGCGGCAGATCGTCGTGCAGAACTACTACCGCGACGCGGCAGGCCGCCTGCGCTGGCGCACCGCCGACGACGGCGGGCTGCCGCCCTCCTCCTCGGCGATCGTCTCCCCCTACGACACCACGGCGTGCTACGTCCGCCATGGGCACATCATCAGCTGGAAAGGGTTCGCCGGGCATGTCACCGAGACGTGTGCCTCCGACAGCGTTAGCGTGATCACGGATGTGGCCACGACCTCGGCCGCCACGAACGACGCCCAGGCCCTGCCCGGTATCCACACCCGCCTGGCGCGCCGCGGGCTGCTGCCCGCCGAGCACCTGGTCGACGGCGGCTACACCTCGCTGGTCCACCTGGAACGAGCCGCCCGAGAACACCAGGTCACTGTCAGCGGGCCGCTGCCGGGCAACCCCACCCGCCAGCACCGCAGGAACGAAGGCTTCGACCGGGACGACTTCCACATCGACTTCGACCGCCGCCAAGTCACCTGCCCCCGGGGCCAGGTCAGCAAGGGCTGGCACGGCCCCTACCCGACCTCCTCGCCCACCGCGGCACCCCTGATCGTGGCACGGTTCACCAAGAGCCAGTGCCAGCCGTGTCCGGACCGCCCCCGGTGCACCAGCTCCCGCGAGAACGCCCGGAACGTGGGCTTTCCCCCACGAGAACTCCGCGACCTGCAAGTCCGGATCCGCACCGAGCAGCAGACGCCCGACTGGAAGGCCCGCTATGCGGTCCGCTCCGGAGTGGAAGGCACCATCAACGAGTTCGCCCACGGACACGGCATGCGCCACTGCCGCTACCGAGGACAGCCGAAAGCCCATCTGCAACACGTGTTCACGGCCATCGCCGTGAACATCGAGCGCCTCAGCGGCCGACCAGCGTCCGAGGAAGCTCCCTCACCCCGACCCCCCACCGCCTTTCAGATCTTCCTGGACCAGCGTGAGATCCCCCGGTCGAAGTCCTGGCGAACCCTCGGGAGCTAACCTCGACCATCCCAAGATCCCCGACAGAGTCAAGCTAAGCTTGATCTTTAACCTGTGCGGCCATAGTGCTGGTCGAGTGTCTCGGCGCGTTTGACGGTCTTTCCCGGTGTGTGGCGGGGTGCTCTCGTAT